>JBOGSW010000192.1:0-4265 GCA_050695815.1 Candidatus Limnocylindria bacterium
TCAACATGGCAGTTACGTTCACCCGATGAAGGCCGCATCGGTGCCCACCTGGCAGCTGGCTTCGCCCTGTGAAAATCGTTTGGTAATCCGGCGGTAAGCGGCGACCGCGATGATCACGGCATGACCAGTCGAGAGCGCCGCGGCAGCCGGGCCGCCTACCTGATGGACCGAGACCGGCGCAAGGCCGCCGATGACCTTCGCGAGTCCCGACTTCGATCCGGGCTGACGCTCGAGCAGGTGGGTGCGGTCATCGGCGTCTCGGAGTCGACGGTGCTGAGGGCCGAGCGAAACATCGGTCCAGGCCCGAGGCCGGAATTCCTCGCGAGGCATGCCGATGCCGTCGGCCTGCGCGCCAGAATTCTCCTCTATCCGGCGGACGATCCGATCCACGATGCGCCGCAGGTTAGACTCCTCCGCGACTTTCGCGCGAGCGTCGGTGCGGATCTGCCGATGGACATCGAGCGGCCAGTCATCGCCATCCCCGGAACCGGCGACCGCCGTGCCTTCGATGCGGTCATCCGCCTGCCGGGATGCGACTGCGGCGTGGAGTGCTACACCCGATTCCACGACTGCCAGGCACAGCTTCGCGCGGCGCTCCTGAAGCAGCGCGACGCTCAGCTGCCGCGGCTATTGATCGTCGTCCGCGGCACCCGCGCGAACCGGATCGCGGTCGCGGCGGCGGCCGACCTCATCGCGCTGAATTTCCCGCTCGGCACGAAGGCCGTGCTCGGTGCGCTGCGTGTCGGCAAAGATCCAGGAGCGAACGGGCTGGTCTTCATCTGACGCGGTCATTGGCCACGCTGACGCCTTGCACCAGGTGACGGTATCGGCGAGGAAGACGACGCAATGCGGCGGATTCCGGGGTGATCATGGCCGCACGGTTCACCGGGTGACGCCAGCGGCCATCCAACGGCCGGCCAGGCGCCCAACCTGGCCGATAGCGTCACCGGGTGCAGCCGGCAATTGGCCGCGTTGAGGCCTTGCACCGGGTGACGGTATCGGCGAAGGAGACGACGCAAAGGCACGGATTCCGGCCTGATCATGGCCGCACGGTTCACCGCATGACGCCAGCGGCCATCCAACGGCCGGCCTGGCGCCGAACCTGGCCGATAGCGTCACCGGGTGCAACGACCCGAAACGACCCGAAACGACCCCCTCAACCAAACCACCGGTCCGCCGCACGGGCCGTCAGGACGCGGCGCGGATCTCCCCGCGAGCAGCGACGAGGGCCTCATCGAGCGGGACGGCGGGCGAGAAGAGGAAGCCCTGGGCCTGCCGGAAGCCGAGCCCGAGCAGCGTGACGCGCTGCGCTTCGAGCTCGACGCCCTCGACGATCGTCTCCAGGCTCAGCTTCTCGGCGATGTGGCCGATGGCACGCAGCACCTCCTGGCGCTGCGGCTCGACGTGGACCTTCTCGACGAGGGATCGGTCGATCTTGAGCACGTCGATCGGGAGCCGGCCGAGGTACTCCAGCGACGAGTAGCCCGAGCCGAAGTCGTCGAGGGCGATCCGCACGCCGAGCGACTGGATGCGCTGCAGCTCGGTCTCCGCTCCCGCCCCCGCCGATGCCAGCGTGCTCTCGGTGAGCTCGAGCAGGAGCCGCGACGGCGGCATCGCCGACTGGCGCAGGACCTCGTCGACCAGCAGCGGGAGCTCACCACTGCCGAGCTGATGAGCGGAGACGTTGACCGATACGACCGCCCGCTCGGAGGCGAGATCGGCGCAGGCGCGCCGGAGGACCCACTCGCCAAGGGACCCGATGAGCCCGCTCTCCTCGGCCAATGGCACGAAGTCGGCCGGCATGAGCCGGCCGAGCTGGGGATGGCTCCAACGCACGAGCGCTTCGAGACCGATGAGTTCGCCGGCGCGCAGGTCGACGATCGGCTGGTACTCGAGGAAGAGCTCGTCGCCGGCGAGCGCGCGCTCGAGGGTGGTGCGCAGCTCGCGCCGGCGGGCGATCGGCTCACGCATGCGGCGGTCGAACACGCGGATCCGGCCCTTTCCCAGCGCCTTGGCCGCGTACATGGCGGTGTCGGCGTCGCGCAGCAGCTCGTCGGCGGACTCGGCGGCACTGCCGCCATCGCCGAGGTAGTCGCGCGTGGCGATGCCGATGCTGGCGCTCAGCGTCACGGTGCGGCCGCCCAGGTCGAACGGCCGCGCGAGCGCGTCCAGGATGCGCCTCGCGATCCGCTCCGCGCGGTCGGCCGGCGCATCCTCGATGAGGAAGGCGAACTCGTCGCCGCCCAGGCGACAGGCCGTGTCCTCCGCCCGCAGCACCCCGGCAAGGCGCGCGCCCACCAGGCGCAGGAGGTCGTCGCCGGTGGCGTGCCCGAGCGTGTCGTTGATGGCCTTGAAGTCGTCGAGGTCGATGAAGAGGGCCGCCAGCCCGTTGCCAGGCCTGCCCCGGCGCACGAGGGCATGCGAGAGGCGGTCGACGAAGAGGACGCGGTTCGGCAGGTTCGTCAGCGGATCGTGGAGCGCCTGGTGCCGAAGCTGATCCTCGAGGTCGATGCGGTCGCTGATGTCGACCAGGATGCCCTGCACCATGGTGGGGTGGCCGTCGGCGTCACGCGCGATGACCGCCTCGTCATCGATGACCCACACCACGCGGCCGTCGCGGGCGATGAGGCGGTACTCCCATCGGCCCTTCGACTCCGCGCGCTCGCGGTCCTCGTTCTCGGCCCGCGCCATCCGGTCGCGATCGGCCGGATGCATCCGGCGCATCCAGAGCGTGGGGTCGCCGGTCCACTCCTCGGGGGTGTAGCCGAGCAGGTCCTCGATCTTGGGGCTCACGAAGTGCCAGCGCCCATGCTGACCCGCCTCGGCGACGTAGACGACGCCCGGAACGCGCTCGACCACGGACCGATACTGCGCCTCGGCCACGGTCAGCTCATCGGTCAGCTGGCGCTCGCGGCGAATCACCTGCTCGCGGTCGATCAGCAACAGCGTCTGGCGGGCGATGGCCGCCACCACCACGATGCCGAGGGCGATCGCCACGACCGGTCGGAGGGGACCTTCTACCAGCGTGGGGCGGTTGATGAGCGCGATGCCCACGCCGCCGCTGAGGATCGCGCTGCCCAGCGGCAGTCCGCGGCGCATCCAGCCCGCGATCGCCATGTAGCGCTGTCCGTGGTCCTCCTCGGCGTTCCAGCGGCTCGCGCCGTGGGCGACCAACAGCGCCCCCGCCGCCACGCATGCGTGCAGCATCCCGCCCAGCGCCTCTCCCGCGGCCGGCGTGAGCAGCCCGACGTAGCCGACCGCGGCGAACGTCACGCCTGCCAGCATCTCCCACGGTCCGACGAAGCGCAGCGGGACGCGCAGCGACAGGTCGAGCAGCAGCGAGGCGGCCACCACGCCGACGAAGAAGGCGGCATGCGCGAGGATGCCGAGGGCCATGCCATCGGTCACCATTCCGCCGCCGATGACGAGCACCGCGCCGCCCAGCCCGCAGAAGACCGCCGCGGTGTCCAGGTAGATGGCGGCCTCCTCCACGCGGGAGAGGCGTCCGTGAGCGGCGGCCACGTAGGTCCCGACCGTACCGATGGCGAGGCCGACCACGCTGAGCTCGGCGATGCCGGTCGGCGTGCCCGTCAGGCTGCCGACGATGCGCCCAACCTCGGAGACTGCCCACACGCCGAGAGCGAAGGTGACCCAGCCGCGTACGCGTCGCTCACGGCCAGCCCCCGTTTGCCAGCTCCGATGGATGAGCCACGCGGCGACGGCCGCCGCCAGGACCCGCACCAGTTGGCCGCCGCCCGCCGCGCCGGTACTGGTCAGCACGACCGATGCGAACAGCCCCAGCCCGACGGCTGACGGGATGAGGAACGGCCGCACGGTCGGGCGCGCGAGGCTACCCCCGCTGGTGACCATGGATTCGGTGCACACCGTGTGGCGATTTCTCGGTGCGCGCAGCGTACGGGTCCGCCGGCGGGGTGGGGATGGCCCGAAGGTACCGCCGGCGCTCGCCGCCGTCAGCGGGCGTAGCGGACGCCGCCTCCGCGCCGTTCCTTGTTGAGCCGGCGGTTGAGGTGCAGCCCCTCCAGCACGAACTCGGTGGCCGATGCGAGCCCCGCCGCCGACTCCCCCGCGTCCAGCCGCCCGATGGCCGTGCGCAGCTCCGGAACCGAGTCGACCAGCGCACCGTGCGCGCTGGACGGCACCAGCTCGCCGACCTCCGCCTCGAGCCCGGCCTCCTCGAACTGATCGAGCAGCGGGGCCAGCTCGGAGAGCGCGAAGTGGCGGTTGAAGACGTTCACCACGGCGCG
>JBOGSW010000193.1:0-24298 GCA_050695815.1 Candidatus Limnocylindria bacterium
CGCAGCTGGGGGACGGCCGGCCCGCCTGGGGTCTTTTGCTGTTACGGCTTCTCGATCGGGACGCGGACGGAGTTGCCCCACTCGGTCCACGATCCGTCGTAGTTGCGGACCTTCTCGTAGCCGAGCAGGTGGGTCAGCGCGAACCAGGTGTGGCTCGATCGCTCGCCGATGCGGCAGTACACGACCACGTCATCGGCCGGCGCCAGGCCGACCTCGTCGCCGTACAGCTGCTCCAGCTCGGCGCGGGACTTGAAGGTCCCGTCCTCGTTTGCGGCCCGTGCCCACGGCACGTTCTTCGCGCCGGGGATGTGTCCGCCGCGCAGCGCTCCCTCCTGCGGGTAGTTGGCCATGTGCAGCAGCTTGCCGGTGAACTCGTCGGGCGAGCGCACGTCGACCAGTGGCTGGCCGAGGTGGGTGAGCACGTCCTCGCGGAAGGCGCGGATGCGCGCGTCATCGCGCTCGACCACCGGGTAGTCGCTCGGGACGCGGCCGGGGGCATCGGTCGTCATCGGTCTGTTCTCGGCTTCCCACGTGGCTCGCCCGCCGTCGAGCAGGCGCAGGTCGGGGTGGCCGAAGAGGCTGAAGACCCTCAGCGCGTAGGCCGCCCACCAGTTCGACTTGTCTCCGTAGAAGACGACCGTCGAGTCGCGACCGATGCCCTTGGCGCGCATGAGCGCGGCGAAGCGCTCGGCGTCGACATAGTCGCGCGTGAGCGGGTCGTTCAGCTCGGTATGCCAGTCGACCTTGACCGCGCCGGGGATGTGGCCGGTCTCGTAGACCAGGATGTCCTCGTCGGACTCGACCACCACCAGCCCCGGATCGTCGAGATGCTCGGCGAGCCAGGCGGTGGTGACCAGCTTCTCGGGATGGGCGTACTGCGCCAGCTTCGCGTCGGTGTCGTTCGGAAGGGCCATGCGTTGATCGTAGGCGTTTCGGAGCCGCTTGTCCGAAGGGGCGTTGGGCGCGGTTGTCGGCCGCTCGGGCGATCGGCGATTGCACCGAGTGGAGGTAATGGACGACAGGGTGGCTCTCGATGCCCCGCCGCGTCACCGGGTGGAACGCGCGGCCATCCACTACGCCCGAACGGGCCGATCTTGGCCGATACCTTCGCCCCGTGAAAAAGCGCCAGGAAAGGCGGCGGTCAGCCGGCGGTTGAAACCTCGCGCGCGCGACGAATCGCCTCGGCCGATCCGTCGTCCCACGGTGCTCCGTGGCCAGGCAGGAGCCAGCGCGCCTCGATCACGTCGAGCCGACCCAGCGATGCCAGCGCCTCTTCCGGTCGGAGCGTGAAGGGCGCGGGTCCCGGCCCCTGCGCGCCGGTCAGTACGTGCCCGGTGGTCAGCGCGTCGCCGACGAAGAGCGCGTTCACCGCGGGCACGTGGAAGGCGACGCTGCCGTCGGTGTGTCCGGGGATGTGGATGACGTGGGGCGAGCCCGGCACCTCGAGCGTCTCGCCATCGCCGAACGTGACGACCTCGGTGACGGGTGGAATCCGCAGGCCACCACGGCGCGCGCTGTACCACAGGAAGCTCAGCAGCGGCCCGATCTTCATCGGTCCGGCCTTGCCGTTCGTCTTGTCCTCGCCCCGGGCGCGGGCGGCATCGGCCTCGTGGACCATGATCGGAACCCCGTGGTCCCGGCGCAGCCGCTCCGCGAAGCCGATGTGATCGGTGTCGGCATGCGTCAGCAGGACGGCGCGCACGTCGTCGAGCGTGCGGCCCATCTGCTCCAGCTCAGCCGTGAGCTCCCTGAAGTGTCCGGGCAGGCCGGCGTCGATCACGGTGACGCCGTTCGCGTCCTCGACCAGGTAGCTGTTGACCTTGTCGGAGCCGATGCGATGGAGGGATGGCGCGAGCTTCATCGGACGGTCTCGCCGAAGTTACCGCGCGCGTCCTGCCCGAAGACGAAGAGGAGCACCGCGTTCGCCAGCACCACCACTCCGAAGCCGATGGCCAGCCTCCGCTGGCCTGCCAGCCCGAGCACGGCGGCCGCCGCGAGGAGCAGGAGGGTGCCGATGACGTCCTTCTGCCCTTGTGACAGGCCGTTGGCCGTGTTCGGTGCGACCACCTGGCCCCACACGACGATGAGCGCCAGCGGTGCGCCGATGCCGGCCGCGGCCCTGATGAGCCAGCTCCCCGGGACCTGGAAGCCCGCGTAGGCGACCGCCCCGATGCCGGCCAGCTCGAGAAGGAATCGAAGGGTGAGATTGCTGGTCGCCATGTGGAGTGCCTGCCTGCTATGATCTGCGTTGATCGCTATGATAGGTAGCCATGATGGCTATTGTCAATAGCCGACCACGAAGGAGACGCAGCATGCCCACCCCGGCGCGAACCTCCCTCGCCGCCATCGTCGCCGCAGGGCGCGGCATTCTCGAGGCCAACGGGGTCGACGGGCTGACGATGCACCGAGTGGCGCTGGCTGTGGGCGTCCGTGCGCCTTCCCTCTACAAGAGGGTGCGCAGCCGAGCGGCTCTCGTGCAGCTGATCGTGGACGATGTCGTGGACGAGCTGGGCGCGACGCTTGACGCGGCTGCCGGCTCGGGTGACCCACGGCGCGACCTGCGCGCGCTGGCGGACGCATTCCGGACCTTCGCGCATGAACACCCCGAGGGGTATCGCCTGATTTTCGCTGGGCCCTCCGACGCAGCCCGCGCCGATCCTGATCGTCTCGAGCGGGCCAGCGCGGCCGTCCTGCGCACCGCCGCCGCGCTCTCTGGTCCGTATCGAGCGCTCGAGGCGGCCCGGACGGTCACCGCCTGGGCACATGGGTTCATCAGCATGGAGCTCGCGGGCGCGTTTCAGCTCGGGGGAGATGTCGACGACGCGTATCGGTTCGGGATCGAGCGCCTGGGCGACGCCCTCGCCACGAATTGAGTTCCGCGATGCAACGCAGCAGCGGGTCGGTCCGCCCTTGTTGGTGACCATACTCAAGGGGAATCTTCGAATGTCACGCGCATCAATATCGAACATCGGCCGGCTGCTCGTCGTGGCGGCTATTCCGGCAGTGCTGTCCATGGCGTCGGCCGCATCGGTCCTGGCCGCGGATCTCGGGCAGAATTGCGAGAACCCGGACGCCGGATACACGGTCGCCTTCCCGTCCGACTGGTGGGCGAACGAGGCGCAGGAGGGCGCCACCGAAGGCCTGGAGGGCTACGCCGCCTGCGTCTTCTTCGCCGAAGAGCCTGCCGAGGTGCCGGCCAACGCGGGTCTGCCGCCGACGGTGGCCATCGACATCGGCATCGCTCCAGCCTCGGAGCAGGCGCCCGGCGCCGGGGCAACCATCATCGACGAGCACGCCGACGAGGTCGACGGACGGCCGGCGATGGTGCGCGAGCTCGAGATGAGCGATGACGCGGCTCCATTCTTCAGCGCCGGTGATCGCGTGTACCAGTACCTGATCGACATGGGCTCAGGCGAGATCCTGGTGGCGAGCACCACCTCGATCCGTAACGGGGACTACGCCTCGCACCAGGCCACCCTCGACGCGATGATGGACAGCCTCGACTTCGCCGGCGGCGCCAGGCTACCGGACACGGCGATCGGCACCGATGGGCCGATGAGTCCGGCCGTCGGAATCGGTCTTCTCTTCATCGGTGGTGCGATGGCCGCCGGCTCGCGCCGGCCCGCGCCGACCCTGGGCTGACTGGCGAATCGGCGAGCGAACCCTCACAGGCTGCTCGCCGATTTCACCCGGCGGAGGTAATGGACGACAAGTCGGCTTTCGATGGCCGCTCGCGTCGCACGGTGAAACGTGCGGCCATACAGCACCGCCGAACGGGCCGATCCTGGCCGATACCTTCGCCCCGTGAAAAACGCCGGGGAGCGGCGTGGCAACGAATTCGCAACGCATCGCACCGTCGCAACGCCTGTACCGATGACGGCGGCCGATGAACACAGGTGACGATTTGCAGGACGAGCTCGTACGACGGGCGATGGACGGGGACCACCAGGCGTTCGACTCCCTGGTGCGCCCCGAGATCGATCGGCTCTACGGCCTCGCGGGGCTGCTCCTCTCCGACCGGAGTCGGGCCGAGGATGCGGTGCAGGAGGCGCTGCTGAGGGCCTGGCGTGACCTGCCGAAGCTGCGCGAGATCGGGAAGTTCCTGCCGTGGCTGCGGCGGCTGGTGGTGAACGCGTCGCACGACGAAGGGCGCCGCCTTGGCCGCAGGCGCGGCGAGGTCGAGCTCGGTCCTCAGCACGAGCGTGACGCCGGTGACGAGCTCGCGGGGATGCTCGATCGCGACGAGATCGCCCAGGCATTTCGGAGGTTGAAGGAGGAGGAGCGCACGGTGATCGCACTGCGCTACTACCTCGATCTGTCGACGGCCGACGCGGCGGCATCGATGGGGATCCGCGAGGTGACATACCGCAGCAAGCTGCATCGGGCCATCAAGATGCTCGGTGCGGCGGTAGCGGCCGACGCTCGGGCGGCGGCCAGTCCGGAGGGACGTTGGACATGAGGGAAGTGGTTGGGTCCCGCGACCTCGAGCGGCGACTGTCACGGTCGCTGCGGGCCGAGGCGCCGGTTGCGCCACTCGATCTTGCCGATCGGCTGCTGGCGCGCACCGCGGCGATCGACCAGCGTCGGCGATGGACGCCCTGGTCGATGATGATGCCCGCGCTGGCCGCGGCCGCGGTCATCGTGCTGGCCGTCTACGTCGGGCTGCAGCTCGGCGGGTTCCTGCCGCGGACGGGCGAGGGACCATTTGGGTCGACCGAACCGAGCCAGAGTCCTGTCGCGACTGAATCGGCGTCACCCGACCCGACGGGCTCGGCGGCACCCTCGCCGACGCCGAGCGTCAGCCCTTCGCCGGAAGCGTTTCCGGGTGGCCAGACCTGCGAGAGCGAGACGCTCGGGGTGATCGTCAGCTATCCCGCCGACTGGTTCGCCAACGAGGCGGTGCTACCCGACGACCCGGCGCTCGATCCGGTCGAGGGTTGCCAGTACTTCAGCGATGAGCCGATGGAGATCGCCCCGAACGCCGGTCTGCCTCCGACCGTCGCGATCATCTTCTCCCGCGTGGCCGAGGAGCCGCCATCGTCCGGGTCAACCATCAGCTCGGAAGACGTCACCGTGGCGGGTCGCCTGGCTACGGTGACCGAGAGCGAGGGAACCGGCGACGGACCGTTCTTCGCCGAAGGTGACTTCAGCTATGGGTACCGGATCACGCTGGCAGACGGTGAATTCCTCCTCGCCAGCACCCACTATGCCAACGAGGGGGACTACGAGACGCACAAGCAGGTCCTCGACCGGATGATGGAGACGCTTGTGCTGACCGGGGGATGAGGCGGCCGCGGCGGAGTGACCTGAAACTCCGACGAGGGATCTATCGGTCCAATTTGTCGTGGGACCCGATCTGGGCGCCATGGCGCCGATGTATCGGTCACCCACCGCCGTGGAACCGCCTGGCGGGCACCCCCACGCCAGCCTGCAGCGCATAGATCGCGGATCCGCGACACGAAATGGGCGCCATGACAACCTCCTGCGATAGATCGTGGGCAGTCAGCTGAGGCGCGCCCGCGGTCATCCCGTGCCTGCCGCCTCGGTGGGGACGGGGGTCGGGGCGCCGGCGCCGATCCATCGGGCCATCGAATCGCGGCTGAAGAGCTGCTCGAGCACCATCGACGACGCGCCGATGACGCCGGCGAGCGCGCCGAGCGAGGAGCGCTGGAGGAGCAGCTCGCGCGTGGCGAGGGGCAGCGAACGGCGGTAGACGGTCTCGCGGATCGCGGCCAGCAGCTGGTCGCCGCTCTGCGCCACGCCGCCGCCGACCACCACCAGCGACGGGTTGAAAAGGTTCACCACGCTGGCCAGCATGAGCCCGACGCGGTGGCCGGCGGACTGGAGCAGGGCAACGGCGACCGGATCGCCGAACGAGGCGGCCCGTGCCACGTCCTCGGCGGTCACCCGGCCGTGCTGGTCGAGCGCGGTGCGCAACCGCTCGCTGCGGCCCTCGGACGCGGCCGCCTCGCCGTCGCGCGCCAGCGCGCCACCCCCGGCCAGCGCCTCGAGGCAGCCGACGTTGCCGCAGCGGCACACGACCGATGCGTCGTCCACGACCTGGATGTGTCCGACGTCCCCGGCGCTGCCCTGGGCACCACGGTGGATCCGCCCGTTCGAGATGATCCCCGCGCCGATGCCGGTGCCGATCTTCACGACGATCACGTTGTCATGCCCCACGGCGATCCCCGAACGCCACTCCCCGAGGGCGAGGAGGTTCACGTCGTTGTCGATCCAGACCGGCGCCGCGTGGCGGGCGGCGAAGCGCTCGCGGACCGGGTAGCCGTCCCAGCCCGGCATGATCGGCGGAGAGACGGGGCGCCCGCTGCGGAACTCGACCGGCCCCGGAATGCCGATGCCGATGCCCCACAGCCGGCCGGGCAGGTCGCGGGTCGCCGTGGTCAGCTCCTCGAACAGCTCGTCGACGCGGCCCAGGCACTCCTCCGGTCCGGCTGCGATGTCGGCCGGCTCGTCGCGATGGCCGAGGATGCGGCCCTCGAGGTCCGTGATCGCCACGTCGATGCTCGTGGCGCCGAGGTCGGCGACGAGGACGTGCCCGGCATCGGCGCGGAAGCTCATCTGGCGCGGCGGCCGCCCTCCGGTGCTCGGCCCCAGCTCGCCATCGACGACGAGCCCGAGGTCGATCAGCTCGGCCACCCGCTGGGCCACGACCCCCCGGCTCAGCCCGGTGCGGGCGGCGAGCTCGGAACGGGAGCGAGAGCGCGCGTGACGGATCTCGTCGAGGATCGAGACGAGGGCGTCGAGCGCCTCATCGGGCAAGAGGCCTGGGTTGGAGCGGTTCATGGTCTCCACGCGTCCGGATCATAGGCGCGCAGGAACGGATTCGCCAACTTTTGCGCTTGACAGGCAGAAGTACGATCACGTCGTGCAATTCCCCCGTCCGAGCGGGTTCCCTCGTGCCCCGGAATGGTCTAGTCAACCAGTGCCATCGGCGTGCACGTGAGGCATCCGAGCGAGATCGGCGCGGCCGTCATCGGCAGCGGCTTCATCGGTACCGTCCATGTCGAGGCGCTTCGCCGGCTGGGCGTGCAGGTGCACGGCATTCTCGGCTCGAACGCCGAGCGGGCGTCGACCCGGGCGCAGCAGCTCGGGGTGCCGCGCGGATACGCGAGGCTGGCTGAGCTGCTGGCCGACGAGCGAGTCGACGTCGTCCACGTCACCTCTCCGAACCACCTTCACCACGACCAGGTCCGGCAGATCCTGGCGGCCGGCCGGCACGTGGTGTGTGAGAAGCCGCTGGCCATGACCTCCAACGAGTCCGGCGACCTCGTTCGGCTCGCGGCCGAGAGCGGGCGGGTCAACGCGGTGAACTTCAACATTCGCTTCTACCCGCTCAACCAGCATGTCCGCGAGATGGTCACGGGCGGGGAGCTCGGCGACGTGCGCCTCGTCACGGGCCGTTACTTCCAGGACTGGCTGCTCCTGGAGACCGATTGGAACTGGCGGCTCGAGCCCGATCGCGGAGGCGCGCTGCGGGCGGTCGGCGACATCGGCTCGCACTGGCTCGACCTGCTCACCTCCATCACCGGCCTGCGGATCACCTCCGTGATGGCCGATCTGGCGACCTTCATCCGCACCAGGCGCCAGCCGGCAGGGCCTGTGGAGACCTTCTCGACCGAGCGAGCGACCGAGACGGTCGAGCGTCGCATCGGTACCGAGGATATGGCCACGATCCTCCTGCGCTTCGAGAACGGAGCCCTCGGATCGGTGGCTATCAGCCAGCTCAGCCCGGGCCGCAAGAACTCGCTCCAGTACGAGATCGACGGATCGACCGCGGCAGCAGCCTGGGACTCCGAGCAGCCGGACCAGCTCTGGATCGGCCACCGCGAGCGTGCGAACGAGATCCTCATCCGCAACCCGGCGCTCATGGGCCCCGCGGCGCAGGCTGCCGCGGCACTGCCGGGCGGGCACGTGGAGGGCTTCGGCGACACGTTCCGATCGATCTTCCGCTCCATCTACGCCGATGTCGCTGCCGGCGCTCCGGCCGATCGACCGGCCTATCCGACCTTCGCCGATGGCCACGACGAGATGCTCGTCGGCGACGCCGTGGCCGCCAGCAATCACGATGGACGCTGGACCGATGTGGAGCGCGCGTCCGTCGCGCAACCGGTGGCGACGACAGCGGAGGAACCTCGATGAGGCTTGGCTTCCTGACGGCTCCCTTCCCCGACACGCCGCTGAGCGAGGTGGCCGACTGGGCATCAGCAAACGCATTCGAGAGCCTCGAGATCGCGTGCTGGCCCAGCTCGACCGGAACGGCGCGCCGGTACGCGGGCACCTCGCACATCGACGTGCGCGACCTTTCAGCGGAGCGGGCGCGCGAGATCCACGACGAGGTCACCGGGAAGGGGCTGGCGATCTCCGGCCTCGGCTACTACCCGAACCCGCTGCATCCCGATCCGGAGGTGCGCGAGGCCGCCATCGGTCACATGAAGCTCGTCATCGAGGCTGCCTCGAAGATGGGCGTGCCGTATTTCAACACCTTCATGGGCGGCGACGCGTCCACGACGGTCGACACCAACTGGGAGGAGGCGCTGAGGGTCTGGCCGCAGATCGTGAGCCATGCCAACGAGCATGGCGTGAAGGTCACGATCGAGAACTGCCCGATGATCTTCAGCGACGACGAATGGCCGGGCGGCCACAACATCGCCTGGTCGCCCTACGTCTGGCGCCGGATCATCGAGGAGTGGGGGGACACCATCGGCCTCAACTACGACCCGTCGCACCTGGTGTGGCTCATGATCGACCAGGAGCGTTTCATTCGCGAGTTCGGACCGCACATCCTCCACGTGCAGGCCAAGGACGTCGAGATCGACCGCGACGGGCTGTACGAGCGCGGCTCCCTGTCGGGCGGCATCGGCTGGCAGATCCCGCGCCTGCCGGGGCTCGGCGAGGCGCCGTGGGACCGCATCTTCGCCGCGCTCTACCGGGCCGGCTACGACGGCGACGTGGCGATCGAGCACGAGGACCGCGACTTCGAGAAGACCGATGAGCTGGTCAAGCGCGGCTTCCTCCTCGCCCGCGACGTGCTGAGGCCGTACATCAAGTGAGCGTGCCGAGCCTGACCATCCACGACGTCACCGAGCGGCAGCTTGCGAAGACGATCGATCACTCGCTGCTCAAGCCGGAGCTGGACGACGCCTTCATCACCGACGGCTGCCGCCTGGCGGCCGAGTACGACGTGGCGTCGGTCTGCTGCCGGCCTGCGGACGTGCTGCGGGCGACGGCCATCCTGGATGGAACGGAAGTGGCGGTCGGGACCGTCATCGGCTTCCCGCATGGCAGCTCGACGACTGCGACGAAGGTGTTCGAGGCGCGCGAGGCGCTGGCCAACGGCGCGACCGAGCTCGACATGGTGATCCAGATCGGCGCCCTGCGCTCCGGTCGCGACGCCGACGTCGGGGCCGATATCGCCGCCGTGGTCGAGGTCGGACATGCCGCCGATGCCCTGGTCAAGGTGATCCTGGAGAACGCCTACCTGACCGATGACGAGAAGGTGCGCGGCTGCCGCCTGGCCGAGGCCGGCGGCGCCGATTTCGTGAAGACCTCGACGGGCTACGCGCCGAGCGGCACGACCCACGAGGACCTGGCGCTCATGCGCCGCACCGTCGGTCCGCGGGTGCAGATCAAGGCCGCAGGCGGCGTGCGCACGCTCGATGACCTGCTGGCCGTGATGGCGTTGGGCGTGACCCGCATCGGCGCGACCCAGACCGGTCCGATCCTCGACGACTACCGCGCCCGGATCTCCGGCGCGTCGCCGGTCGCATCCGCGGACGCTGTTTGAACAGGCCTATCGAGAGCATGCCCGGCGGTACGCCGGCACGTCGACAGGCGAGGAGGTGAATGACGATACTGCGCAGTCGGGGTAATCAAGGAGGAGAAACGCAGGACATGTCCAGAGCAACACGTTTCAGGACGATCGGAGCGACGCTCGCGATCGCCATGCTGATGGTCGCGTGCACCGATGCCGGCACGGGGTCGGAGGAACCAGAGAGCAGCGAACCGGCGGCCAGTGAACCGGCCGGCAGCGAGCCGGCTGCCAGCGAGCCCGCGAGCGGCGGTGAGTACCGCATCGGATACTCGAACGGCGGCGGCGTCGGCAACGGCTTCCGCGAGGAGCAGGTGTGCACGGCCAAGGCCGAGGCGCTTGCGTCCGGCCAGGTGGCCGAGCTCGTCACGATCCACCGCAACACCGATGCGGCAGGACAGCTGTCCGACATCCGTGACCTCATCTCCGCCGACGTGGATGCGATCGTCTTCAACCCGAACGATCCCGAGGCGCTCAACCCGGCCCTCGAGGAGGCACAGGCGGCCGGGATCACGACCGTATCGGTCGACGCGTACGTGACCGATGAGGGCACGTACAACCTGTACAACAACCAGATCGAGTACGCGTACCTCGGGGCCACGTGGCTGTTCGAGCAGCTCGGTGGCGAGGGCGTCGTGTACTACATGCGTGGACTGGCCGGACACCCGGCTGACAGCGACCGCCAGATCGGGTTCGAGCGCGCGCTCGACGAGAATCCGGGCATCGAGGTCGTTCCCAGCGTGGAGGGTGTCCACACCGGTTGGGATCCGGCGACCACCACGCAGCTGATCAACGACTTCCTGGCGAGCGGCCAGTACGCCGACATCGACGGCATCTGGACGTCCGGCATGGACTCCCAGGTCGTCGACGCCATCCAGGCCGCGAACGAGGAGTTCGTCCCGATCGTCGGCGCCGACCTCGGCGCGTTCGTCGCGCAGCTCCTCGACGAGGAAGGCTTCCCCGGCCTCGAGGGTGCGGCGGTGACGAACACGGCCGCCGTCGGTGGCGCGGGCGTCAACCTGGCGCTCAAGCTCCTGAACGGCGAGGACGTGGAGACTGCGGAGGATGCGACGCAGCCGAACACCGTCCTGCTCGACCCGGTCCTTGCTGACAACGTGAGCGAGGAAGGTCGTGCCCTGCTCGAGTCATGGCAGGTCGACGGTCTCGATCCGCTCTGGCCGCTCGGCCTGCAGATCGAGGGCTGGACCTCGTACACACCGGAGCAGGCGATCGCCTGCGTGGGCCCGGGCGAGTAGTCGACCGCGCCTTCAGACAACCACGGGGGGTGGCGGCGCCAGCCGGCACCCCCCACGAACCTCAAGGTGCCCATGAGCGTCACCGCCACCGCCACTGAACTGCTGCTCTCGGCGACCGGCGTCTCCAAGGCGTACGGCGCCGTGGTCGCATTGCGCGATGCATCCCTGGCCGTGCGCCCGGGCGAGATTCACGCGCTCCTGGGGGCGAATGGTGCGGGCAAGAGCACATTCGTCAAGATCCTGACCGGTGCGGTCAGCCCCGACTCGGGGACGATCGTCATCGCCGGCAGGAACCGCCTGGACCACTCACCGGCCGAGGCGCGCCGCCATGGCATCGTCTCGGTGTACCAGGAGCCCTCCCTCATCCCGGACCTCGACATCCGGTCCAATCTCCGGCTGACCGAGACGCCACTCGATCCGTTCCGCCAGTCGGTCGCGGATCTTGGGCTCGACAACCTCGACCTGGCGCGGCTCGCCCGGCGCGTTCCGCTCGCCACTCGGCGCATCATCGATCTCGCCCGAGCGCTCGCGATCGAGCCGGACATCCTGCTTCTCGATGAGATGACCGCCGCGCTGCCCGCGAACCTCAGCGAGCGGGTGCTCGAGCGGATCGGGCGAGAGCGCGGCGGGATCCGCTCGGTGATCTTCATCTCGCACCGCATGAGCGAGATCAGGTCCATCTGCGACCGGGCGACCGTCCTCCGCGAAGGCGAGACGGTCGGCGTCGTCGACGTCACGAGCGGATCGGAAGAGCGGATCGTCGAGCTCATGCTGGGCGAGATCGCCGACGAGGCTCAGACCCCCGGCGAGCGAGCGCGGACCATGGTGTCGACCGACGGCCCGCCGCGCCTCTCGGTCCGCGGCATCAGCGTCGGGAATGTCGTCCACGACGTGTCATTCGATGTCCGCCCCGGCGAGGTCGTTGGCGTGGTGGCGCTCGAGGGCCAGGGGCAGGACGAGCTGTTCGAGGCTCTCGCCGGCTCCGAGCGACCGAGCGGGGGTGAGCTGCGCGTCGACGGGAGGCCCGTCTCGTTCGGCCACCCGGCCGACGCGATTCGCGCCGGCGTCGTGTACGTTGCCGCCGACCGGGCAGAGGCGCTGCTGATGCAGCGCTCGGTTCGGGAGAACATCGCCCTCCCGTTCTCGACCCGGATCGGCAGCTGGGGAGTGATCGACGCCGCGGCGGAGCGTCGCATGGTCGGCGCCGCCGTCGAGCGCCTCCAGATCGACACGAGGGCGGAGCGCGAGGTCCGCAGGCTCTCCGGTGGAAACCAGCAGAAGGTCACGATCGCGCGATGGGTGGCCGGCGGGGTCCACATGATGCTCTGCTTCGACCCGACGCGCGGCATCGACATCCGCACCAAGCAACAGATCTACCTGTTGGTGCGCGACCTGGCCGATGCCGGTGCGGGAGTCCTCCTCTACACCTCGGACCTCAACGAGATCCGCCTGGCATGCGATCGGGCGATCGTGATCTTCGGTGGACGCGTGGTCTCCGAGATCGACGCGGCCGACGCGGACGAGACCACGCTGCTGCGCGCAGCGCACAACCTGTCCGTGGTGGCTGACGAGCACGACGGGGCCGGGCTGTGACTGCCGTCGCCTCCTCGCCTCGCAGCGGCCCGATGACAGCGTTGGCCGGGACGGTGCAACGGCACGCATGGCCGATCGGGCTCCTCGCCTTCCTGGTCGTGCTCATCGGCTTCACGAGGATCGTCCAGCCCACGTATGGCGTCACGGGGATCCAGGGGCTGGCGATCTCCGTCCTGCCGCTCGCGCTGGCGGCGGCCGCCCAGGCGGTGGTCGTGATCGCGGGCGGCATCGACCTCTCGATCGGTTCGATGATGGCGCTGACGAGCGTGGTCGCGGCCGCGAACATGGAGGACCAGCCGGGCGAGGTGGGCCTGGTCGTCGCGGTGGCGGTGCTGGGCCTTGGCCTGCTCATCGGCGCCATCAACGGCGCGCTGGTGGTCATGACCCGCGTCCCCGACATCGTGCTCACGCTCGCAATGTCCTTCGTATGGGCCGGCTTCGCGCTCCTCGTGCTGGGCACCCCGGGTGGAGGCTCGGCGGACTGGCTGCGCGATCTCGTCCTCGGTTCGTTCGTCAACGAGTGGATCCCGAAGGCGGCCATCGTCCTCGTCGTCATCGTCGCGGTCGTCTGGATCCCGATCCAGCGGTCGAGGATCGGGCTCTCCTTCTACGCGGTCGGCAGCGACCAGCTCGCTGCCTTCCGGAGCGGCGTCTCCGTGGGTCGGACGAAGTTGCTGTCCTACGCCGTGGCCGGGCTCTTCGCCGCGCTCGGCGGCCTCATGCTGACCGCGAGCACGGGCATCGGCACCCCGGTCCCGGGTCCGTACACCCTCATGAGCGTCGCCGCCGTCGTACTCGGCGGGGTGAGCCTGGCGGGCGGCCGTGGCGGCCTGTTCGGACCGATGGTCGCCGTCGTGATCCTGTCGCTCCTGCGCACCGACATGACGTTCATGCGCTTGAACACGAACCTCGCCACCGTCGCGCAGGGCGTCATCCTCGTCGGAGTGGTCATGCTCGGCACGTTCCTCGCGTTCCGGAGGAAAGCGGAGTGAGCGGGGTCGCCATGAGCGCATCCGACCGGAGCCGCTGGCTGACCGCAGCCGGCTGGCGCGCCCTGTTCCGCGATCGCCCGATCATCCCGCTGACCGTCCTGCTGGCCCTCCTGGTGGTCGCGTCGGAGCTGGTCCGTCCCGGCATCGTCAATCCCGGTTGGGCCGGCGTGATCCTGCGGACCGCCGTTCCGCTGGCCATCCTGGCCGGGGCCCAGACGCTGTCGATGCTCACCGGTGGCATCGACCTGTCGGTCGGGGCCGTGGCGTCGATGTCCGGGTTCGTCGTGGCGACGCTCGTGGGCGGACCCGGACTCGCGGTCGGCATCCTCGTCGCGCTCGCCGCGGCCGCCCTCGCCGGGCTCGTCACCGGGATCGGCGTCGGGATCTTCCGCGTTCATCCGCTGATCATGACCCTCGGGATGAGCTTCGTGGTCCTCGGCCTGGCGAACGTCTGGCAGCTCGAGATGGTGCAGACCGGCTCGGGCGTTCCGGATGCCTTCCGCGCGCTCGGCAGCAACCTCCTCTTCGACGTCATCCCCTACAGCCTGCTGGTCTTCGTGCCGATCGCCGCCATCATCCTGCTCGGCCTGCGGCGAACCGGCTACGGCCGGCTCCTGTACGCGGTCGGCGACAATCCCGTCGCGGCACGGCTGTCCGGCACGAAGCCGTGGCAGGTCCTCATCGCGCTGTACGTCATCACGGCCCTCCTCGCCGGCATCGCCGGGTTCCTCTTCTCGGGCCTGACGAACACCGCGAGCGTCACGCTGGTCGACTCCCAGGTCCTGCCATCGGTGGCGGCGGCGGTCATCGGCGGAACATCGATCCTCGGCGGCCGTGGGGGGTTCGGTGGCTCCATCGTCGGCGCGCTGATCCTCACCGTCGCGACCTCGCTCCTGTCGTCGCTCGGCTATCCCCAGGCGGTTCGCGAGATCCTGTTCGGGGCGATCATCGTCTTCGTTGCCGCGGCCTACGCCCGTGTCACGTCGGAGAGCTGAATCGGATGACCGTCGCCGACGACCGACCGCAGTATCGCCAGATCGAGCGCGCGCTGCGCCAGCGCATCGTTGCCCTTCAACCCGGCGCGCGCCTCCCGTCGGACACCGACCTGTGTGCCGAGTTCGGCGTCAGTCGCATGACCGCGCGCAGCGCGATGCAGCGCCTGGTCGATGATGGCCTGATCGCGCGTGAGCCCGGACGGGGCAGCTTCGTCTCGGAGCCGCCCGCCCATCGGCACGCGAACCGGCTGATGACCTTCAGCCAGGAGATGCGACGGTCGGGTCGTGCGCCGAGCTCGCGCGTCCTGGCGCGCGAGATCCGACCGTCCTCGCCGGCGGAGGCCACCGCCCTCGGCATCGAGCCACGCCAGCCGGTCGCGTACCTCCGTCGCCTGCGGATGGCCGACGGACAGCCGGTCGCCCTCGAATCGAGCGTCCTCAATCGTGCCTGTGCCAGGACCGTGATGGCGGCCGATCTGGCGAGTGGATCGCTCCACGAGGCCCTCCGTCGGGCCGGGCTCCAGCCACGCCGAGGAACGGCGACGATCACGGCCGCCGCAGCCACCACGGAGGAGGCCCGTCTCCTGGGGATCGGGCCTGCGTCCGCGCTCCTCGTCGAGCGGCGCGTCATCGTCGATGGCCAGGGCCGACGGATCGAGGCCACCGAGTCTCGCTATCGGGCCGACCTGTACGCCCTCGTCGTGCGGTTCGACGTCGACCCTCCCGAGCCCCCGGATCGGTGGCCCACCAGCGGCGCGACCGACGGCGCCGGATGACGCGCCGCTTTCGGCAAGGGCGGTGTCAGCGGGGCGGCATTGCCTCCTGCGTGCGCTGGATCTCCCCGAGGACCCGGATCGTGGCCGCGGTCACGACGTCGAGGTAGCGCTCACCGAACTCCGCGGTCGCGTCACGCGCGTCGCCCCACGTGCCGGTCTGCGTCGCTCGGTGGACCGAGCCCGGCGAGGAGAAGAAGAAGGCGGTGTGCACCGGGGCAGAGTTCGTGACGTCCGGGAACGGCGGCATCTCGGCGTTCGCGCGCTGCATGTCGACCAGGTCGGGGTTGATGGCCAGGACGGCCGCCGTCTCCCCTCGGTTGGCGTGGAGCCCGGCGGATGGCCCGAAGAACTCGGCGGCCTCCTCGGGCGTCAGGCCGTCCCAGTAGTTGACCGGGAAGGCGACGGTCCCGGTCGGCAGGCGCTCGGCCACGTTGGCACAGGCGTACGCGATGGCGTACGTGTTGTCGTAGTGGCCGTTGAGGAAGACGATGCGCCGGAAGCCGACCGCAGCGAGCGAGACGCACAGGTCCTCGACGAGCGCCATGAAGGTCGGGATCCGGATGTGAACGACCCCGGTGAAGCCGACGTGCGGGTAGGAGAGCGCGTAGTTGATGCTCGGTGCCACGAGCGCACCGACCTCCGGCGCCACGCGGCGGGCAACCTCCGTCGGCACGAGGACGTCGGTCAGGAGTGGCCCATGCGGCCCGTGCTGCTCCGTCGAGCCGGTCGGTACGATCACGGTGTCGTGGCCCTGGAGGAACGACTCGACCTCCGGGTCGGTCATCTCGCCAAGGAACACGGTCGTCGGTTTCGCCACGAGATTCTCCTTCTACCAGGCCCATCTTGGCGCGTTCGTGCGGCTGGGAGCACATACCGGCAAACCGCGGCCAGGCCAGAAGGGTCGCCGATGGCGCCTGACCCATTTGTAACCGGATCAGTTACGAATAGGTCAGGCCACCCACCGCATTCTAGGAGAGCGACCGCCCCATCCTTGACGCTCGGAACGCGGATCTTCGATAATCGATCAAATGATGCTGCTCAGCACCACGCCCGCACCGCGACGGTCGTGACCGCCGTCGACGAGCTGGCCCGCTTCCGGCTCGACGAGCGGGTCGCCGTGGTCTCGGGCGGCGCCGGCGGCATCGGACGCCGCCTGTCGCTGGCCCTCGCCGGCGCCGGTGCGCGCGTGGCGGTGCTGGGACGCTCCGCAGCCGAAGCCACCGGCCTGGCTGCCGAGATCGAGGCACTCGGCTCGGAGGCGCTCCTGGTGTCGAGCGACGTGACTCGTCGCGAGGACGCGGACCGCGCCATCGACGAGACGATGTCCCGGTTCGCACGCGTCGACATCATCGTCAACGCGGTCGGCGGCGGTGCGGGCACGGCGCTTCACCCGGCCGAGGCCTATCCCGAGAGCGAGTGGGACCGCATCCTGGACCTCAACCTTCGGAGCGACCTCCTGCCGACCCAGGCGGCCGTCCGGGCGATGATCGCAGGCGCCCGCGGCGGTCGCGTGCTGCACATCTCATCGGTGCGCGGTCAGCTCGGCATCAACCAGGGCTTCTCGGCATACGTCGCGGCGAAGGGCGCCATCAACGCGCTCACTCGCCAGCAGGCAACGGAGTGGGCTCACCACGGGATCACCGTCAACGCCATCGCGCCGACCTTCGTGGCGACGCCGCAGGTCGAGACTCTCCTCGCCGACGAGGAGTTCAAGAAGGGCCTGCTCGCCCGCATTCCGCTTGGCCGGATTGCCGACACCGATGACCTCGTGGGCGCAACCCTCTTCTTCTGCTCGGATGCCTCCTCCTTCGTCACCGGCCAGATCCTGACCCTCGATGGCGGATTGACCGCAACCCAGTGACGATGGAGGAGGTCACCGCCAACGCTCGCACCGATACGGGCATCCGCGGGTGCAATCCGAGCTACGTCGTCACCGCCGACGGCGTCGTGGTGATCGACACGCCGCAGCTACCGACGCGCGCCGTCGCTATGCGCCGGGAGGCGGAGTCCCGCGGGCCGATCAGGTACGTCGTCAACACTGAGCACCACGTCGACCACATCTTCGGAAACTACTTCTTCAAGGGCGCCGGGATCGTCGTCCACCACCAGGGCGTGTACGACAACTTCATGGTCGTGGGTCCGATCCTCGACCCGTTCGCATACGCGGCCGAGGCGATCCCGACCGACGACCCCGACGCCGGGGACATCTTCCCGGCGCGCGACGTGTACGAAGCGGACCCGAACAAGGGCCGGATCGTCTTCAGCGGGAACCTGACGCTGCGTGTGGGGGACCATACCTTCGAGCTGATCCACACGCCCGGCCACACGCCGGGCCAGGTCGCGGTCCACGTCCCGGAGGAGCGGGTCGTCTTCACCGGCGACACCGTTTTCTCCGAGGTCCAGACCTGGCTCATGACCTCCGACATCGACCAATGGGTCGCGGCGCTCGATCGCATCGCGCTGCTCGACGTCGATCGGGTCGTCCCCGGCCACGGACCGATCACGACGACCGCGTATCTCGCCACGCAGAAGGCGGTCCTCCTCGAGTGGCGGGCCGCCGTGGCGGCGGCCGTGGCCAGGGGCTGGTCGCGGGAGGAAACGATCGAGCGTGTCAGTTTCGCTGAGCGCTACCCGGTCGACATCGGTCAGGAATACATGATGGAGTACATCCAGAAGCACAACGCCGGCGCGCTCTGGGACCAGCTGAGCGTGAGTGTCCGCCAGCCGCCAGGATGAGCGACTACCACCTTCATCTCCACCCCCATGGACCCACGCCCGACGCGCTGCCGATGGGAGCCTATCCGCCGGGCTGCATCGATCGCTACGTCGAGACGGCGTTCGCGCGCGGCGTGACCGAGATCGGCTTCACCGAGCACCTCTACCGCTGCATCGAGGCGGAGCCGATCCTGGGCCGCTGGTGGGAGCGCGATCCGGATCCGGGGCTCGTCGCCGAGATGGCGGCGTGGACGGCCTCGGAGCGGAGCCTGTCGCTCGCTCGGTACGTGGAGGTCGTGCTCGACGCGAAGGCGCGTGGCCTGCCGGTGAAGCTCGGGCTCGAGGTCGACTTCGTGCCCGGGACAGAGGCGGCCGTGCGCGGGCTCCTCGAGGGGATCCCGTTCGACTACCTCGTCGGCTCGATCCACTGGATCGGCGCGTGGAACTTCATGCGCGACAGCGCTCCGCACGAGTACGGCCGCCGGGGCGTGGCCCGCGCCTTCGAGGACTACTTCGCGCTCGAGGCCACCCTTGCCGGGTCGGGCATGGTCGACGTGCTGGGCCATGTCGACGTCATCAAGCGCCACGGACTCCGCCCCGAGGGCGCGCTCGACGCGCTGTACCAGCCGGTCGTGGCGGCCGCCGTGCGCAGCGGGACGGCCGTGGAGGTTTCGAGCGCCGGGCTGCGCCACACGGTGGCCGAGATGTACCCGGGGCCGGCCTTCCTGTCGCGCCTCCGCTCCGCGGGCGTGCCGATCACGCTGGCGAGCGACGCCCATCGTCCGGACGACGCTGCCTGGGGCCACGATGCCGTCGTCGATGCCGCGCGCGGCGCCGGATACGACAGCTACCTGCGCTTCACCGCACGGCGGCCGATCGTGACGCCGCTCCCCGTCACGAGCGCCGAGGCGGCCCGTCCAGCTCCCTGATCGCGCTCCATACCCGCTCCGGCGTAAGCGGAAGATCGCGGAGGGCGACCCCGGTGGCGTCGCGGATCGCCGACGCGATCGCCGGGGCGGTCGAGAGGAGCCCGCTCTCGCCGGTGCCCTTCGCCCCATACGGCCCGGGGCCGTCACCGTTCTCGACGGTGAGCGACTCCATCTCGATCGGCACGTCCTTGGTGGTCACGATGCGGTAGTCGAGCGCCCCGAGGTTCACGATCCGTCCTGACGCTGGATCGAAGACGAGGTGCTCCATGAGCGTCTGACCGATGCCCATCATCGCGGCGCCCTCGTCCTGCATCGCGACGTGGGCAGGATTGAGGGCCCGGCCGACGTCGGACACGGTGACGTGCCTCAGGAGCTCCACGTGGCCCGTCTCGCGGTCGACGCCGACCTCGGACGCCGTGCAGCTGAACTCGTAGAAGGCCGCGTTGCCGCCGAGTGGATGTTCGGGCAGGTGCCGTCCGCGACGCTCGCCGACGCCGATGACCTCGCCGAGCATCGGCCCGAACGACGCCTCCATGAGCTCCACGACCCCGACCTCGCGGTCGGGCAGGCGCACGAATCCGCGCGCGGCGTCGACGTCGCCCTCGGGCACGGCGTACGCTTCGGCCGCCATGGCACGCAGCTTCCGGTTGATCTCCCGGCACGCCTCCTGGACCGCCGTGCCCATGAAGACGGTCGATCGGCTGGCCGATGTCTGCATGTCGTACGGCGCGGACGAGGTATCGCCCATCACCACGCTCACCCGTTCGATCGGCGCGCCGAGCTCCTGGCCCGCGATCTGGGCGAGCACGGTCCGCGCCCCCTGGCCCATGTCCGAGGTGCCGGCCATCACCGTCACGCTGCCGTCGTGGAGGAGCCGCACGATCGCGTACGACGCGCCGGTGGTCGCCGACGACTTGATCCCGAGCGCGATTCCGCGACCGTGGCCATCGGGCAGCGGCTTGCCCCAGCCGACCCAGCCGGCAGCCTGACGGACCGCCTGCTCCCACGCTCCGTCGGCTGGCGTGTCGCCGGCGCCGCGGACGATCTCCTCGCCTCGACCTGCGAGGTTGCGGAGGCGGATCGCGAGCCGATCGATGCCGAGGCGCTCGGCCGCCTCGTCCATCTGCGACTCGAAGGCCCACGCCATCTGGGGACTGCCGAAGCCGCGAAGCGCGGTTGCGGGTGGCGTGTGCGAGAGCAGGGCGCGGACGCGGATGCGCGCGTCGGGGACCCGGTACGGGCCGCAGGCCAGGTAGCTGCTCTTGGAGACGACGCGGTGTCCGATATCGGCGTAGGCACCGAGGAGCCCGTCGACGTCGATGTCCTGGAAGCGGATCGTCCCATCGGCCCCGAATCCGCTGCGAATACGGATCTCGAACGTCGGCCCGCGAACGGACTGGAAGGTCTCCTCCAGCGTGAGGACGAGCCGCACCGGGCGCCCCGTGCGGAGCGCCAGGTGGGCGAGCAGCGGCTCGTGCTTCGCGTGCTGCTTGCCGCCGAACGCGCCCCCGGGGTCCGGGGCGTGGACGCGGACCGCGGAGAGCGGCAGTCCGAGCGTCGTGGCGATGATGCGCTGGAGGACGTAGGGGTGCTGGATCGTGCTCCACACCGCCACGCCGTCGCGGTCGGGCGCGGCCATGAAGGCATGCGGCTCGATCGCGAAATGCGTCGTCGCGGCAGCCGTGTAGCGCCGCTCGATGATCTCGTCGGCCAGGGCGTGATCGACGTCGCCCCAGCCGAACGTCCAACCGGCGAGCGTGTTGGACTCGCGGTTCGGGTCGTCGGCCGGCCGAAGGTCCGGCTCGCGCACGAGCGGTGCGGCCCGGTCGATGGCGTCAGCCACCGTGAGGACGGCGGGAAGCTCCTCGAGCTCGACACGCACCAGCGGCGCGGCCTCGCGTGCCGCATCGAGCGTGTCGGCCACCACCGCGGCAACCGGCTCGCCGTGGTACTTCGTCTCGCCCACGGCGAGGAGCGGGCGATCGGCGTATCCCGGCCCGAAGCGCGGGACGGGCTGGGGCAGGTTGTCGGCGGTGACGACGAGGTTGACCCCCCGGACGCGCTCAGCGGCCGCAGTGTCGATCGACACGATGCGCGCTCGGGCGCAGTCGAGGTGGACGAGCTGAACGTGCTGCATGCCGTCGAGCTCGAGGTCGGCGACGAAGCGGTAGGCGCCGGCGACGCGCTCGACGCCGCCGACGCGCCGCGCCGAAGTCCCGATCGGTTCGTGCGCCGCGCTCACGGCTGACTCCCGGGGGACCGCCTGCGGGCGGCATCGGCGACGGCATCGCAGATCTGGTTGTACCCCCCGCAGCGGCAGAGGTTCCCCGACAGGCCCTCGCGGATATCGTCCATGCTCGGCGCCGGGTGCGTGGCGAGCAGGTACGTGGCGGACATCACCATGCCGGGAATGCAGAAGCCGCATTGGACCGCGCCGTGCGAGAGGAAGGCATCCTGGACGGGGCTGAGGCGGCCGTCGTCCGCCAGTCCCTCGATCGTCGTGACCTCGTGGCCGTCCATCTCGACCGCGAGGACGAGGCAGGCGTTCAGGGCCTCACCGTCGACGATGACCGTGCACGCGCCGCACTCGCCCTCGGCGCAGCACTCCTTGGCACCGGTGAGCCGGAGCTGCTCGCGCAGGACGTCGAGCAGGCTGTGGTGCGCCGGCACGTCGACGTCGTGAGGGCGCCCGTTGACGACGAGCGCGACCGTCACGACCTCACCCGGCATGGGTCGCCTCCGCCAGCCGCTGGAGCGCCGCGTCCAGCGCTCGCCGGCTGAGCACGAAGAGCATCTCGCGGCGGTATTCGGCGCTGGCGCGCACGTTCGAGATCGGCGTCGCGCTGGCCGCAAGACGGCGGAGCGCGCTCTCGCGCGTGGAAGGGTCGAGCGCCGGATCGGCGAGAGCACCGCTGGCGTCGACGACCCGGAACGGTCGTGGCCCGACCGCGCCGTACCCGAAGGTCGTGACACCCGTCGATGACACCGAGCAGGCGACGTTCACCGTCGCCAGGTCGACGCCACGCCGGCGCGTCATCCGCTCGAACGATGAGCCGAGCGGTCGCCCCGGCAGGGGCAGCTCGAGGGCGCTCACGAGCTCACCGGGCTCCATGACCGTCGTGCCGGGCCCGACGAAGAAGTCGACGAGCGGCACGCGCCGGCGACCGGACGTTCCGGCGAGCTCGATGACGGCGTCGTAGACGAGGAGCGGCGGCGCCGTGTCGGCCGCCGGCGAGGCGTTACACACGTTGCCGGCGAGCGTCGCGCGGTTCCGAATCTGGATCGACCCGACCACGTTCATGCCCTCGACGAGGGCAGGAAAGGTCGCGCGGATCCGTGGGTCGGCGGAGATCCGGGTGAGGGGAGTCGTCGCCCCGATGCGCAGGGCGCCATCCACCTCCTCGACGCCGGCCTCCAGCTCGGCCACGCCCTTGATGTCGATGACGAGCGGCGTCGTGATCGTGCCCTTCCGCAGCCCCACGAGGAGATCGGTTCCGCCGCACAGGAGGCGGGCGTCGGTGGTGTCCTTCATGAGGGCGAGGGTCTCGGCCAGGCCGGTCGGCCGCTCGTATCGGAACACGATCGGCTCAGGCTCCGCGGCGCCTGTCGGTGGTCAGCACCTGCGACTCGGCCTCGCGCGCGTGGGCGCGCATGGCGCCGGCCGCGCGTTCGGGGTCCCGGGCCTCGAGCGCATCGAGGATGGCCACGTGGCGCTCCGCGAGCCAGTGGAGGTCGGCCCCGGGCGCGGCCGCGGTGAGGTATGTGCGGGCGAACGGCTCAAGCATCGACCATAGCCGTTGGAGGGTCCGGTTGCCGGACGCGGTGATGACGAGGGTGTGGAACTGCGAGTTCTGCACCGCCTGGGCGTGCGCATCGCCACGGGCCGCGCTCGTCCGCATCTCGGCCAGGAGCCCACGCATGCGGTCGAGCATCCCGTCATCGACGCTGCGTGCGGCGTCGCGAGCCGCGATGGCCTCCAGCTCGCCCCGCAGCTCCATCGCCTCCACGAGCTCCTCGGCGGCCGGCTCGCGCACCCTTGCCCCACGGTGCGGATGCATCTCGACGAGCCCGAGCGTGGCGAGATCGCGCAGCGCCTCGCGCACCGGCGCCTGGCTCGTCCCGAGCTGTCGTGCGATGCGGGTCTCGATGACGCGTGAGCCGGGAGGAAGCTCGCCCTCGAGGATCCACTGCAGCATCCTGTCCTTGACCTGGGCGCTGAGAACGCCGCGCGACAGCGCCCCGATCGGCTCCTCGACGTCCGGCATCTCAACCCACCACCCTTCACATCATGGCGTGAAGAGATCGTTCCGCGGCTGTGCGGCGGCCTCGAGGATGTCGACGGTCCCGTTCGACCCGTCGACGCGGACGCGGTCACCGGTGCCGATTCGCCCGGTGGCGTCTTGCGTGCCGACGACCGCAGGGATACCGAACTCGCGGCTGAGCACCGCGGGATGGGCGGTGGTGCCCCCGGCATTGGTGACGAGCCCTGCGATCTTCGTGAAGAGCACGACCCAGGCGGGGTTCGTCATGTGGCACACGAGGATGTCGCCGGCCCTGACATCGTCGAACTGGTCCTCGCGAAGGACGACGCGCGCAATGCCCTCGACCACCCCGGGTGAGCCGCCGATCCCGGCCACCTGGCCCGCAACATCGCTCGGCTTGCGATGGAACTTCTCGGGGAAGCCCCAGTTCGTCAGGTACGGGAACGCGAGCTGGCTCTCGGTGGCCGTGCCGATCCACGCCGGCGGGCGGAAGTCATACGCCTTCTCGCGCTCCGCCCGGCGGTCCGCGATGAGGGGGCGAACGTCCATCCCGGAGGGATCGGCCATGAAGACGCGCAGCTCGTTGTAGCGGAGGAAGATGACATCGTCCGACGCGTCGATGGCGCCGGCCGCGACGAGCTTCGTGCCGATCGCGATGAGGACCAGGCGCACGTGGGCGTTGGCGCCCTGGTCGATGTAGAAGTGGTGGTCCGGCGTGAGCGGCATCAGGCGCAGCGCCAGCTCCATCGCGCGCTCGACCCGCTCGCGGCCGGCGCGGTCGTCGGGGGCGAGCGTCCCCAGCAGGGTCGCGATGGCGGCGTCGCGGTCCTCGCGCAGCCGCCGCAGCGCCTCCGGATAGGAGTAGTCGGTCTGGACGTAGCCCTGGACCGCCGCCACGATCGGCGCCGGGTTCTCTCGCCAGGTCGGGTAGACGTACTCATGGCTGTAGAT
>JBOGSW010000194.1:0-4302 GCA_050695815.1 Candidatus Limnocylindria bacterium
CGTCTCAGGGCTCGCCAAGTGGCGGCTCACGTCCCGCCTGACGCTGCTGCTGCCGCACGGCTACGAGGGGTCCGGGCCGGAGCACTCGTCGGCGCGCATCGAGCGCTTCCTGTCGTTGGGGGCGGAGGGCAACATCCGGGTCGTCTACCCCACCACCCCCGGCCAGTACTTCCACCTGCTGCGGCGCCAGGCGCGCCACCCCGACGCCCGGCCGCTGGTCGTCATGACGCCGAAATCGCTCCTGCGCCTGCCGCAGGCCGCTTCCGGTCCGGCTGACCTGGCGAGCGGTACGTTCCGCGGCGCGCTCGATGACCCGCGCTTCGTCGCGGACGCGAAGGCCGCATCGAAGGTGCGCCGCCTGCTGCTCTGCAGCGGGAAGGTGTACTACGACCTCATCGGCTCCGACGACTACGCGAAGGCGGGGGACGTGGCCATCGTGCGCGTCGAGCGGCTCTACCCGTTCCCCACCGACGAGGTGCAGGCCGCGATCGATCGCTATCCGAAGATCGAGTCGTTCGCGTGGGTGCAGGAGGAGCCGCGCAACATGGGCGCGCGCAAGTTCGTGCTCCCCAAGCTCCGCCACCTCGTGCCGTACAAGATTCCGCTGGGCGACATCTCGCGTCCTGAGCGCTCACGTCCCGCCGAGGGCTACCCCGCCACCCATCACGCCGAGCAGGCGCGCATCGTGCGAGAGGCGCTCACCGAGCGCTAGCGCTCGTGGCGCGTATATACGGTGTGTGCTCGGCGACCCAGGCATCTCACCGATCGGCGAAGCGCCAGGCCCAGGCGACGACGTCGCCCGTCACCGGATCGGTGATGCGGAGCGGGCTGCGGCTCACATCGGCCATCGCCTCGCGCACCGGCGACGCATCGAGGTCGATGTCGTAGCCCCCGTACAGCACCAGCCACTTCTCTTCTGCCATGAGCGCATCCGCCACCGATCCACCCTGGGGCGGGAGCCGAAGGCGCTCGGTCTCGCAGCGCGAGTACCACGCCACGATGGGGTCGCCGCCGGTGATGATCCCGCAGTCCGGCCCCGACGCCTCCGCGATGGCGAGACCGGCGAGCTCGTACGGAAGGTCGGCCCGGCCGGCCCGGCCGTAGCTGTCGAATGACCACTCGACGCCCGGACCGCGATTGGCGACCACCAGGACAGCGCCCGCCACGATGAGCGCCACCCGGGCCGGCATCGGCAGAAGCCGAACCAAGAGCGCCGCGATGCTCACGCCGGCCACCACGAGCAGAGCGGCGGAGAACACGAAATAGCGCTCCTCCGCATGCCCGACGCCCCGCGTCAGCAGCGCGACATGGGCGAGCGCCGTCACCATCACCAGCGCCAGGCCGCGTGCTGGTCGTCGCCAGCGCGCGTCCACGATCGATATGAGCACGGCCAGCGGCACCGCGGCGAGCGATGCCAGGATCGCCAGCTGCCCGACCTCCCCGACGAGGAGGAAGTCGACGTAGCGCAGGTACTCGTCGAGCGGCGGGTCGCCGGAGATATCGGGCGGCACGACCGCCTGTGCATCGAGCAGGACGCCCAGCGGCGACCCGGTCTGGAGCAGCGACCAGGACACGTGTCCGACCGCGGCGGCGACGCCGATCGCGACGGCAACGATCGTCAACCGCGGTGCCGATGCCAGGCGGCGCCACCAGAAGATGACGGACATGGCGATGACCGGGGCGAGTGCCACCAGCGACCCGTAGCGCATGAAGAAGGCCGCCACCGCGATGGCCGCAGCCAGGACGAGCCCCGGTCCCGGTCGCTCGCGCAGCTCGAGCTCGCGCCACAGCAGGGCTACGACCACGACCAGCATGGCTGCACTCGGCACGTCCGTGAGCATCACGCCGCTCTCCCGAAGCAGGCTCGGTCCCGTCGCCAGCACCGCGACGGCCGCGACGCCCGCGACCGGACCCGCGAGCAGTCGGGCCAGCCACCAGCTCGCCAGCAGCAGCCCGATCGCGCCGATCAGCCCGAGCGAGCGAAGCTGCCACTCGTCGCCGCCGGCAAGCACCGGGATCGTGGCGACCAGCGGAAGGAGGGGTGGTCGGATGTGCGACCAGCCGCTCAGGGGCGCATCCGGGTCGACCCACGAACGCGCCCGAACGGCGTAGACCGATTCGTCCCAGTGGAGGGTGGCGTCGACCCCGATGAGGCGTGCCACGACCCGCGCGAAGTCGGCGAGGATGAGCGCGAGAAGCATCGCTTCGATGAGCCGCGGCAGGTGCGGCCACGCGACGATCGAGTCCCACGCCGACCGGAGTCGGCTCATGCGGCGCATGATACGGTCCATCGCGCGGCCGCTCCGTATACTCCGCCGCGTGACGTCCGCACCGATGCCGCTGCTGGAGCGCTACCGCGAGCTGATCGCGCGCGACGACGAGCCGTTCCCGATCACGCTCGGCGAAGGCGGGACGCCGCTCGTCCACGCGCGACGCCTGGGCGCGCAGCTCGGGCTCGCGAACCTCCACCTCAAGTTCGAGGGCACCAACCCGACGGGTTCCTTCAAGGACCGCGGCATGGTGCTGGCCGTGAACCGGGCGGTGGGCTCCGCCGCGCAGGCCGTGGTGTGCGCCTCGACGGGCAACACCTCCGCCTCGGCGGCCGCCTACGCCGCCGCGGCGGGCCTTCCCTGCCACGTCATCCTGCCGGCCGGGAAGGTCGCGCGCGGCAAGCTGGCCCAGGCGCTGGCCGCCGGCGCGCGGTTGATCATGGTCGATGGCAATTTCGACGCCGCGCTGGCCGCCGTGCGGCGGCTGGGCGAGGAGGGGGTCGCCGTGGTCGTCAACTCGATCAACCCCGATAGGCTCATCGGACAGCAGACGGCCGCATGGGAGGTGGTCGACGCCCTTGGCCGGGCGCCGGACGCGCTTGCCCTGCCTGTCGGCAACGCGGGCAACATCACGGCCTACTGGCGAGGCTTCCGCGGCTACGCCGACGCCGGGCGCGCGACCACCCTTCCCCGCATGCTCGGCTTCCAGGCCGATGGCGCCGCGCCCATCGTGCGCGGCGAGCCGATCGAGGCGCCCGAAACGGTCGCCACCGCGATCCGGATTGGCAACCCCGCCTCGTGGGAGGGGGCGGTGGCGGCTCGCGACGAGTCGGGCGGGGTGATCGAGGCGGTGAGCGACGAGGAGATCCTCGACGCCCAGCTCGCCGTCGTGCGGCTCGAGGGGATCTTCTGCGAGCCCGCCTCCGCCGCCGGCGTGGCGGGGGTGACCAGGCTGCGGTCCGAGGGGCGCATCGGTCCCGATGAGCTGGTCGTCTGCGTGCTCACCGGCCACGGGTTGAAGGATCCCGATGCCGTCCAGGCCGAGGAGGGCTCGCTCACGCCGATCCCGCCCGACCTCGGTGCGATCCGCAACGAGATGGGCGTCTGAGTGCTCCCGTGCCGGTCTATCGTCGTGGATTGGCAGGAGCCGCTCGCCACGTCGCGGATCCGCGATCTATGCGCGGGTGGCTGGCGCGAGGGTGCCTGACGGGCGCTCCCACGTCAGCGCCTGACCGATAGACCGGCGCCACGACGCCCGACAAGACCTCGTGACACTGTGAGCCGATAGATCGCGCTCGGACCACCCTTCCGCGCAGCCGAACCCTCCCGGCGCCGGTCTATCGACCCAGATTGGCAAGAGTCCCTCGCCACGTCGCGGATCCGCGATCTATGCGCGAGTGGCTGGCGTGAAGGTGCCTGTTGGGCACTCCCACGCCACTGCCTGACCGATAGACCGGCTCCACGACGCCTGGCAGGACCCCCGTGACAGAATCGGCCGATAGATCGCGCGCGGGCACCGAGCGCGGGCAACGGGCGCGGGCCGGGGCGCGACGACGGAATCAGTCGCTGCAGGCGTCGACGATGGCGGAGACGAACTCCTCGGGTGAGCCGCTCTTGCTGACGTAGCAGGTGTGCGCGTCGCCGAGCGCGGTGTGCCCGGCCGTGTCGCTGAAGCCGGTCAGCACGATCCGCATCTGGGGCCACGCACGGGCGAGGCCACTGACCAGGGCAATGCCTGCCTCGATGTCGGGCAGGCGCGGGTCGACCAGCACGACGTCCGGCCGCGAGCGTTCGACCTGCTCGAGGGCCGAGCGCACGTCGCCCGCGCGGCCGACCACGTCCACCTCGCCGGTGACGCCGAGGAGGTCGGCCAGGCTCTGCTGCACCCGGCGATCGGCATCGACGATCACCACCGTCGGCGACGAGGGCGGAGCGGGACGCGGGCTGAGCGGCATCGTTCAAGGCTACGCTCTCCATCCCGGAGGGCCTATCGGCGTGATGGACCAGCGCCCGCTACGTCATTCGGCCGATT
>JBOGSW010000195.1:0-6077 GCA_050695815.1 Candidatus Limnocylindria bacterium
GCTTCGGGATCGAGTCCTCCAGCTCACCCTCGAGCAGGGTCGCGTTCCACTCGAGCTCCCCCGACAGCGTCTTCGACCCGACGTACTTCGGCATCGGGTTGACCATGTCGGCCCACTTGCCGGTCGCCGTCGGCCAGTATCCCGCCAGCCCCTCGTAGGTCTTGCGGCCCAGCAGCAGCCCGGCGGATCCCGCCTGCCGCTCGAACGAGTAGTCGCCGTGATCGCCATCCGGCTGCACCCACTCGGCGACCGGGTCGACGACCCCGTCCAGCGTGGCCTGCGTGGTTGCGATCAGCGTTCCCATCTGGATCTCCTTCGTTGGTGGTACGCGCGGTGCGCTCGGGTCTCGGCCCGTGCTCGTCCGGAACTCGGCACCGACGTGGCTCCGTCGCAGAAGGCTTGTTCTTCGACTCTCCGCACCGGCACAGCGACGGGTCTCAGCGGACTTGATGGGCGTGCCGTCAAGTCAGAGAGCACGACGTCACACCCTCTACTGATATGGAGTGGTCCGTTCGTTGACGCGGTGATTTCTGTACTCGTATTCATCGGCTCCTGTCGCATTCAGACGTCGGCGGTCTTGCCCCCGCCCCTTCCGAGCCAGATAGGCCTGGTTCCGAAGCGGCTCAACCGCTCATCTCCTCGAGCTGGGGACCGAGCAGGATGTTGCCTCCGCCGACCACGATCTCGGTGCCCGTCACGACCGAGGACTCGTCCGAGGCGAGATAGACGGCGCAGGCCACGACGTCCTCGGGCGTGGCAACCCGCCCGAGCTTGGCTACCGATTCGACGAACTCAAACCGCGCATTGACGAATCCATCCAACGACATCGAGATATGGGAGTGGACCGCGGTCATCGATTTCCTTCGATCGAGTGAATGAGCTGCTCGCAGACTGTGGCCGTCCCTGATGCTCTGATCAACGGCCAGAACACGAACGCATCGTGTAGCCTTCCTTCATGATGTGGCAGACCGTTGAGCTGCGGGAGCTGCGCCTGTTCCTCACCCTCGCCGAGGAGCTGCATTTCGGACGCGCTGCCGAGAGGCTTCAACTGACCCCTTCCCGCGTCAGCCAGAGCCTGCGCGCGCTCGAGGACAAGCTCGGCGCCCAGCTCCTGTTCAGGACAAGCCGCCGCGTCCGGCTCACGCCGTTCGGCGAACGGTTTATACGGGACGTCGCTCCAGTGATCGAGCAACTTGATGGAGTGCTCGAGCGAACTAACGCCGGGGCGCGGAGGCTCGAGGGGAAGCTGCGGCTCGGCGTTCTCAGCGGGCCGGCCGCCGGCCCGCAACTCGTCCGGATCATCAAAGCCTTCGAATCCACGCACCCGGAGTGCAGCGTCGAGGTGGCCCAGATGTCTTGGGAGGATCCCGTCGCTTCGTTGCGGGAAGGCGAGGCTGAGGTGATCGCCACCTGGGTGCCGCTCGAACAGCCCGACCTCGTCGTCGGGCCCACCCTCTCCCGGCAACCACGCGTCCTCGCGGTCGCGCACGATCATCCACTCGCGGGGCGCGACGCCGTCGACGTGGAGGAACTCGCCGATCACCGGGTCGTCCGCTTCGACAACTGGCCGTCCGAGCTCCGAGAGACCGCGGTGCCGTCCCGGACGCCGCAGGGCCGGCCGATTCAAGGTACGGCAGCCGGCGTCGGCGATCGCGCCCTCCTGGGCCTTCCGGTTCGAGTCGCGCGGGGCGAACTCGTCTTCCCCACCGTCGAGTCAGCGGCTCCCTACATGGGAGAGCTCGACATCGCCTTCGTTCCGATCACCGGGATGGCGCCACTTCGCAGCGCGCTGGTGTGGCGCCGCCCCGCACGCGATCCGAAGCTACGCGCCTTCGTCCGCGTCGCCCGGGACGTGCTCAAAGACTAGGAGGGAGCCCACGGCGGCGACGCCGTGGTTCCCGGCTAAGAGAAACGGCAAAGAGCGTTCCGTGCGCGCGCCATCGGAGGCGGCATGAGGCGGGCCGCGCCCTCCAGGAGCGCCAGGATCTGCTCGAGGGCGAGCCGCGCGGAGCATCGTCCCAAGTCCCTGGCCATCAGGTAATCGCGGACACGGTCGGCTCACGGCGGCGGCACGCTGGTCCTCGGCCGGCCAAGTGCTCCGAGAGCCGATCGTCAAGCGCCACTTCGCCCCGCAGGCCCATGTCAGTGAGGGAGCACGCCCGTGAATGCCTTCGTGCCCGAGCCGATCTCGAGCAGGCTGCGCTCGTCCGGCACCTCGCCCGCCGCGTGCCAGGGGCCCACCACACGGTCGCCGTCGCGGATGACCCCTGCCAACAGAGTCTTGTGGCCCCGCCATCGCGGAACGCGGTCGTGGTCCACGCCGCTCATAGCGCGCGGAGGGCGATGCCCGGGTAGTCAACCACGAGTCCGGCGGCGTCGTACCGGATCTCGGACCAGAAGTCGAACGTTGACGCGTGGTAGTCGTAGCGCTCGCAGCCTCCGGCATCGTCTAGACGGCCATAGCGCTGCTCCAGTCGCTCCACAGCGAGATCGAGCGCGCGCACGTACGCCGCCGGAGCCTCGGCTGCTTCTCCGCGCTGCAACTTAAGACGGAGCATTGGAAAGGCGTTCGTCAGAGCCGACGACTCCAGATCGAGATCCAGGCATCCGTCGAGATGCGGAGCCGCCTCGCCGTCAACGGTCCAGTGACCCTCGCCGTCCGCTTCGATCGTCGCGCGTTGAGAACTCCCGTATGCCTGGCCGACCACGATCGTCGATCGTGTTCGCCAACGCTCGTCGGGCGTGATTTCGTATCGAACGACGAAAGCCTGGCCCTCCTCGACAGCGGCCGTCGTTCCCGAAACGCGAGTGCGTCCCTTTGCGTCGAAGAAGGCGACCTCGAATCCTGCACGAGCGTCGCGGTGTTGCCACGCAGCGACCTGAGGCATGGGCGCCATGAGCGGGACGGTACCCAGTGGATCGCTCTACGGCCCCTCTCGGCCACCGGGCCCTCCGCTACGACGCCCCTCCCCAAAGCCTTGGGGAGGGCGCTGAGGAGTTGAGACTGGAGGCAGCGGTGCGCCAGTCCGTGCGCCAGCCCTTTCTATGTCGCTGCGGTCTTTAGGCGGTTTCAAGCGGCAAAGGCCAGCTGCTCCCAGCCACTGGCTCCGCCCCGAAGACGCTGCAAATCCGCAACAAACAACAAACCGCCCTCGCCGCCTTCCTCATCGGCGGCGGCTATTGCGGCGCCCTGGCCCACCGCCTCGCCACCCTGAGCCCGACGGCCGCCGAACCCTCACCGCCCTGGACCGCCATCGAACTCGGGCGCTGCCCATCCTCGCCATCGTGGTCGCCGGACCTGTCGCCGAGGCCAGCGCCGACACCATCGGCGCGGGACTGCTGCTGCGCTCGCGCTCTTCGCGGGCTTCCCGCTGGTCCTGTGGACCGGCGCGGTCGTCCACGAGCGCCCCCGTCGCGCTCGCCGGCCTCCACGCCGGCGACTGGCTCCTGGTCATAGACGACGCGGCACCCTACGCGGCGTCCGACCACGAAGCCGCGCTCATCGAAATGCCTCGGCGTGGGCGGTCGCCCACTGTTCGAAGCTGCGAGGCGGATGACCGGTCACGTCCTCGACGGTTGTGGTCGCATGTGACTCGTCGAGCGACCCAGCAACGTAGAAATCGAAGAAGGCATCGACGTACTCGGGCGGGGTGCTCTTGCTCATCTCCTGGCGTGCCTCGTCGTTTGTCTGCCCCTCAAACCGCAGATCTCTGGCCAGGACTTCGGCAAGCACCTGGATCTGATCTGCGGGCAACAGTGAGTCTGGGCCCGTGGGCTGGTAGACACGACCGTCATGTCCGTCCTCTTGCAACGCCTGTGCGGCGACCGCCGCGACGTCGTGCGGGTCGATGGTGGCGGTACGAACGTCGGCAAACGGTGCGCTCACCACGTCGCCGGCGGCCAGCTGAGGAGCCCAGCGCAGGGTGTTAGACATGAATGCGGTCGGGCGCAGGATCGTCCAGGGCAACCCCGACTCTTGCACCGCCGTCTCGGACCGGACCATGTACGCCGTGATGGCGTTGCTCATGTCGCCGCTGGCGGCAGAGCCACCCGATAGCTGCACAACGTTGCTCGCCCCCGCGTCGCGGATCGCGGCGAGCAGTCCGGGCATGTCCCGATAGCCCGGCAACAAGTAGACGCCGGCGACCCCCGTCAGGGCCCCCGCGAGGCTCTCGGGCCGATCCAGGTCCCCGGCTGCGACCTCGACATCCTCGGGCAACCAGTGCGGTCGCTCGCCTCGGGTCAGCGCCCGGACATGCTTGCCCGCGGCGTGGAGGATGAGGACGAGTTCGTGCCCTACGTTGCCCGTCGCGCCAGTGATCAGGAGCACCGCGCCTCCTGCGATATGAGGCTCGGCGGACGGGCTTCGCCGCGGGCGTTCAAATCGACCTCCTCGATGCCGTCGATGTCGACCGGCGTGGGCGGGCTGAGGAAGCGTGAGGCCCAAGTGAAGGGAAGCGCCAGAGAGCACGCGATCACGGCCCCGAGCACGGGCCCGTCAGCGCCCTGGCTGGCGATCACCGCGCCACCGATCAGCGAACCTGACGCAATTCCAGCGTTGATCGCCGAAACCCCGAGCGTCGCGGCCACGTCCCCCCCAGACCCCGCCAGCGTGATCACGCGCAGCTGCACGGCGGGGGCGATCGCGAATCCCGCCACGCCCCAGGCCGCGAGGGCGAGGGCGGCAAGGATCGGGGTCGCGCCGACCAGATACAGAGCGAGGAGGGCCCCGACCAACACCGAGTTGGCAATCAGCAACGTGGCGCTGGCATCGCGATCGGCACCGCTACCGCCGAGCAGGGTTCCGGCGGTGGCGGCGACGCCGTAGGCCAGCAGGAAGGCACCCACCAGCCCGCCCGAGATATCGGTGACTTCGTTGAGGAACGGGGTCAGGAAGGTGAAGGCGATGAACTGGCCGCCGAAGAGCACGAGACCGACCGCGAGCATCGCCGCCACCCGTGGCGCGACCGCGGCGCGAAGCTGCGCTCCGATCATCCCGCCGCCCTGGCCCTTGACCTTCGGGATGAAGAGCAGAGTTGCCGCCAAGACCCAGCCGGCGAGCGCGATGACCGCAAGCAGTGCCGCCTGCCAGCCCAGTGCTTGGCCGATCAATGTGCCGGCAGGCACTCCGAAGATCGTGGAGACGGTGATTCCCCCGATCACCATCGAGAGCGCCTGGCCCTTGCGGTCAGGTGCCACGAGGCTGCCCGCGAGCGCCAGTGCAGTGCCGGCGAAGAGACCGTGGAGCGCCCCTGTGAGCACGCGGGCGACTAGCAGCAGGTCGAAGCTGGTCGCGACGACCGCCAGCACATTGCCAGCCATAAACGCGACCAGCGCTGCGACCAGGACGTTGCGCTGGCCGAACCGTGAAGTCAACGCGCTTAGGGCCGGCGCTCCGAACGCGATGCCCAGGGCGTACGCGGTAACGAGCTGGCCCGCGGTGCTGATCGAAACCCCTGTGTCTGCAGCGATTAGGTCGAGAATGCCGACGACGACCAGCTCCGCCGTGCCGATGACGAAGGCGCCAAAGGACAGCACCACCAGTGGGATCCGAGGCATCGCCACCTCGCGGGGGCCTTCCGGAGCCGTGGCCTGGGTCGCCGTCATCAGTCTCCTCCTCTCTGTTCCCTCTTTGAGACGTCGAGGATGAGCATCAGCTTGGAGGCGCACACGCCGGCCTCAGCGACGTGTGCAGCATCCGCCGGCACTCGTCCTTCGAGGCGCCCCAGCCCCAGTCTTCGCCGAAGGCCATCGTGCCCAGCGCGAGCTCGGAGACGCGCAGCCCCGAGTTGCCGAGAAGCTTGTAGCGCATGAGGTCCCGTCCTTCCTGGTCTGTGCGTCGCCGGGTCCATCTCGCCACAGCCTGCTTGACCGCACCCGCCCTAACAAGGACGATCTGCTCACGTCATGCGGTAGCCTCGCTTCACGATGCTGCCGCGGTTCGGTTCCGCGGTCGCCGAGCACGTGAACGTTTCCCTTGCCCCACACGAGCGGGTTCAGGTAGACCTCGTACTCGTCGATCAGGCCCCGCTCGGCGAGGGCGTAGGCGAACTCGCCGCTGCCGTGCATGAACAGGT
>JBOGSW010000196.1:0-3302 GCA_050695815.1 Candidatus Limnocylindria bacterium
TCAGGGCGCGCAGCGCTTCAACTTCGGACTCACTGACAGCCAATGGAGGAGCAGGATGAGCAGCCATGCTTGGCAGCATAGTCTAAACGGCCTTATGCATGAAGCCTATTCCGGCGCGAGACACTAGTTGGCCGATCGCCTCGACCCGCGACCGTCGCAGCCGCAGTTGCTCCGTAGTCGGCGCGCACGAGGATGGCACACGACGCCCGATAGCCGACACAGGACGGAGCACCGCACCATGGGACCGCGCGACATTCGAGTGGGCGAGCCGATTCGCCTCCCCGCCAGCGAGCGAGCTGCGAACCTTGTGGACCTTGTCTACCGCGCCGTCGAGCGCCATCCGGACCGGACCGCGCTGCGCTGGAAGGCGCGCGGCACCGACGAGGGGGCAAACGGCGACACCGATGACGCCGGCTGGACCAGGCTCACCTATCGCGGGCTGTGGGACTGGGTGGAGGCAGTGTCGCTCGGTCTAAGCGACCTCGGCATGCGGTCCGGCGACCGGGCCGTGATCCTGAGCCGGTCGCGCCCCGAATGGGTGGTGGCCGACCTAGCCAGCCTGGCGCTTGGCGCCATAAGCTGCCCCATCTTCTCCGCGGAGCGTCCGCATAAGGTCGAGTTCATGGTCCGCAATGTCTCGGCGCGCTTCATATTCGTCGAGAGTGCCCAGCAGGCCGCCAAGCTGGTCGGCGACGATCCGACGTCGCTGGGCATCGACCGGATCATCGCCTTCGACCCATCCGACTCGCTCGCCGCCGGCACGGTGACGTTCGCTCAGCTCGCGGCACGCTCGGACCGCTCCATCGGTTCGCCGTCCTCCTGGTCCGAGGGCTGGGCATCGATCGGTCGCGACGCCGTCGCCACCATCGTGCATACCTCGGGAACCAGCGGGGAGCCCAAGGGGGTGATCCTGACGCATGGCAACGTCATCCATAACTTCGAGGCTGCCAGCCAGGCGATCCCGTTCGACGAGCACGATGTGGCCCTCAGCGTCCTGCCGCTGAGCCACATGCTCGAGCGCGCGGCGGGCATGTATGTGCCGCTCGGCATCGGCGCCGAGGTCGCCTTCGCCGAGCCGGTGATGGAGCGCTGGGCCGCCAACCTAGCCGAGGTGCGGCCGACGATCATGGTCACCATCCCGCTCTTCTTCCAGCGCATCCATCAGCGCGTCCTGTCCGAAGTCGCCCGGCAGCCAGCCTGGAAGCAGCGCCTCTTCCGCTGGGCCACCGCGCTCGGCGCGCGCCGCTATGCCAACCACCTGGCCGGCCGTCGCGATTCGTTGTGGCTGCGGGTGCAGCTCGCCGTCGCCGGCCGGCTCGTCTTCGCGCCGATCAAGGCCCGCACCGGCGGGCGGCTGCGCTACTTCTGCTCCGGCGGCGCACCGCTGCCCCGCGAGGTCGGCGAGTTTTTCTACGCCATGGACATGCTCATCCTTGAGGGCTACGGCCTGAGTGAGACCGCCCCGCTGCTGGCGATCAGCCGACCTGGGTCGTTCAAGTTCGGCACCGTCGGGCCACCAGCGGCTGGCACCGAGATCCGCATCGACCCTGCCAGCGGCGAGATCCTCGCGCGCGGGCCGCAGGTCATGCGCGGCTACCTGAACGCGCCGGAGGAGACGGCCGAGGCCATCGACCCCGAGGGCTGGTTCCACACCGGCGACATCGGCGAGTTCGACGAGGCCGGCCGGCTGCGGATCACGGATCGAATCAAGAACCTCATCGTGCTCAACAACGGCACGAAGGTCAGCCCGACGCCGATGGAGACCAGGCTCGCAGCCTCGCCGTACATCGCCCAGGCGGTGATCATCGGCGACGGACAGGGGTCGACCGGGGCGCTGGTCGTGCCCGACTTCGATCGGCTCGCAGCCTGGGCGCGCGAGGCGGGGCTCGCGCCGATCGACCCAGCCACGGCGGTCGAGACCCCCGAGGTGGTCGCGCTGATCGAGGGCGAGGTGCGCGGCCTGCTGCAGGACTTCGCGGCATACGAGCGGCCCCGACACGTCGCGCTCCTGCCCCGTGACCTCAGCGAGGAGCACGACGAAGTGGTCGGCCCGCTGCGGAAGCCGAAGCGACGCGCGATCGCGGACAATTGGCCGGCCCAGGTCGAGCGGCTGTTCCCGGCGGCGACCCGAGGTGCGACGTGAACAGGATCGCCGCCGCTCTCCTCGGCGTGACGGCCCTGGTCGTGATCGGCTTCGGGATCGAGCGGATCGTGTATTGGGTCTCGCTGCCGCTGGGACCGCAGTTCGGAGCGGGCGAGATGTTCGGGAGCGTCGTGGGCGTCGTGATTCTCGCGCTGGGCGTTGGAGTCGGGTTGGCTGCCCGGGCGGTCTGGCACGATGCGCGCGGCGGCTGGATCGCCGCCGGGGCCTGGGCGGTGGCGCTCGGCCTTCTCGCGTACACCGCGCTCAGCACGCCAGGGCCGGCACCGGTTCCCGTTCCCTTAAGCATCGGCGCCGCCGTCAGCGCGGTGGTGATCGGCATTCTCGTCCTGGCGCGCGCCGCCGGACGGCCAGCTCGCTGGTGGAACACATGACTGGGACGGTCCAGGGCCGCCGTGCTCGGCACCGCCGCGTTCTGAGTCGGCTAAAGGAAGGCCGCTCACCAACGTTCACGCCTTTAGATCCGAGCTCCGCATTTACTCCTGATTGGCTTACGTAGACCCGCGACGATCGGCCGAGGACGCCGCCGCGCCGACCGCGGATCATGCCGTCATCGCGGCCAAACCGAGCGCCGCCCCATCAGGTGAATCTTCCAATGCGTCATCCAATCCGATCCATCCTGGTCCTGTCGGTCATCGCCGTCATCCTGGCGGCGTGCGGCACGACGACGGCCACTCCCCAACCCAGCGCCCCGGCATCCCCACCACCGACCGAGCCGGCGTCAACCCCGGCGTCCACCCCTTCCGAGGCTCCTTCCGAGGCTCCTTCGCAGGCTCCTTCGGAGTCGCCCACAGCCTCGCCCGAGATCGCCGGCACCCTCGCCATGGTCGACGGCGTCACGGTCAGCGGCCCCGGTGGGAGCATCGCCGATGCGCTCGCAAGCGGCATCACCGAACCGTATCTCGTCAACGGAGTCCTCTTCAACGACGGCAGCGGCACGCTCTACCTCGCCAGCTCCATCACCGATGCGGAAGCGCCGACCTTCGGCGGACCGATGCCCGAGGTGATCAACTCCCCCGAGGGCGGGGCCGAGTGGGACCCGGCCCATGCCGCTGACACGGGCCTCCAGGAGGCCAACGGCGTCCTCTTCTTCGCGGACTCGCATCTCTTCGGCGTCGTCGAGCCGTAGCGCCACCCCGAT
>JBOGSW010000197.1:0-10063 GCA_050695815.1 Candidatus Limnocylindria bacterium
AGCTCAGGATAGCGAACGGGGAGCGTGCGCATCTGCCGTCCCTGCGGAGCGTAGAAGCCGCTCGCCGTCGCTGTCAGGCCCACGTGGTAGGCGACCCCCGTGTCCAGGCACGCCCGCTCGAGCGCCCACACGACGTCGCGGTGGGCAATTGCGGGGTAGCCGGGATGGACATAGAAGTCGGTCGTGTTCTCCAGTCGCACGGCCCCGGTCGACACGATCAGGTCACCCAGCGCGATCTCCGGTTGGAGCGCTCCGGATGAGCCGATGCGGATCAGCGTGGGGGCGTCGGTGATCTCCATCACCTCCGCCAGCACGATCTCCACGTTGTCGGTGCCCATGCCGGTCGACATGCAGCTCACGCGCATCCCACGGTATGAGCCCGTGGCGGTGGTGATCTCCCGGTTGCTGCGCTCGAGCTCGACCGACTCCCAGCGCGACGCGACCTTCGCCACGCGTCCGGGATCGCCGACCAGCAGCACGTACTCGGCGAGCTCGCCTCGCTCGAGGTCGATGTGGTACTGGCGCGTTCCGGTGCGAGGGGCATCGGCCTGGGAGATGGATGCCAAGCGCTGTGCTCCTTCGTGCGTGAGCGTGAACGCGCGGGAGTATACGCCGCACGCTCACGGCGAACCGCGCTCGCGCGGCACGGGGACGAGCGTGAGCCGGGGTCCGTCCGGCGCGACCGGCTCCACTTCGTGGCCCTCGTCGACGGCCTCGGGGTCCGACGAGGCCGGCTTGGGCTCGCTCCAGCGCCGGGCCGCGACCGTCGCGACGACGGTGATCACCGCCGCCAGGATGATCGCCGCGGCAGCCAGCCGGCGGCCATCCGACGCGGCCGTGACCCCCATCGAGCTCGGCGTCTCCGAATCCGCGTGCGCGCTCGTGATCGGAACGACCGCGCCAATCGCGCGGGCCAGCGTGGGGGCCGAGCGCACGCCGTCGCACGGGACGAGGATGCGTCCGGTGGAGAGGGCGATGCCGGTGGCGCTGATCGAAGCTCCGGGGCGAACGCGCGGCGCGCTCGAGCAGCGCAGATCGAGGACGAACCTCGCATCGTGCACGTCGAGCGAAACGCCATCGTTCGAGCCGACGGTCCGACCCACGAGCGAGACCCAGCGCGCCGCCTGCTGCGCCTGCGGTGGTGTCGTGCTCGGCGCAGCGGGCGGCGCAGATGTCGCGGCGATGGAGGCATCGGCACCGGTCAGGTCGACCATGCTCAGCTGGGTCTCGGGTTCGGTACCCGCCAGGCGCATGCCTCCGAGCTCGACGCGCAGCGGTGCGCGCCGGCCGGCCAGCGCGCCTGTCACCCGCTCGGCGGCGGCGGGCTCGATCGCCACCAGGCGCTCGCCGTCCCACAGCAGCCCGCCGATCTTCAGCTCCGGCCAGGGACCCGAGACGAGCGTCGCGCCGACGCGCAGATCGTCGAGCTGGGCCGTTTCGATAACGTCGAGCGACGAGGCTCCGCCGGTATCGTCCGACGCGCCGGTCGACCCGTCGACGCCGCCACCGTCGGGAGCCGGCGACTCCAGGACCCGCACCTCGGCCGCGTCCCGCGGCCAGATCCGGTACCCGCGCAGGGGCTGGGCGCCGGTCGTCTCCTGGCCGAGGATGCCGGACACCTCGACCTGGGTCCCGGCCGTGAGGCTCGTCGCTGCAGCCGCCAGCGACCGTCCCAGCGCGACTCGCAGCGGGCCGCTGCCGTCGTCGATCTCGAACGAGACGCTGCCGCTCGAGGCTCGCCGCGCGTTCGCCACGAGCGACCCGCGGGCGGTGACGAGCATTGCTTCGCGTGACTCGCCCGCGTCCCCCGTTCTCATCGCCAGCGGCGACGGCTCCGCCCCCGCAGTCGCCGAGACCGGTGGGACGGTGATGCGCAGGCTCTCCATCCCGCTCTTCGTCGATCGGGTGGCATCGAGCACGACGCGCGCGCCGCGAGCGAGGGGACCGACCTCGTCACCGAGCCGCAGGAGGATGGCGCCCGTCGCATCCTGCAGCACGGCGCTGGCCGGATCGATGACGCCCGGCGGCATCGTGATCATGCCGCCCACACGGAGGCGCGCGTTCTTGTCCGCCGCACGGGCCTGCGCCACGGTCAGGATCGTGCCGTTGTCGGGGGAGGGCGATGCCGTCGCGGTCGCGTCCGGACCCCCGGATGGCGCCGGCGTGGGCTCCGGTGCCGTGACCGAGATCACGTCGGACGGTCCCCGCGGCTGGACGCGGTAGCCCGCGGTGCCCGAGCTCGACGAATCGCGTTGACCGACGACGCCGACGAGCGCCACGGTGGTACCGGTTGTCCACGCGCTCGTGTCGACGCCGAGCGCCGTGCCGACGATCACGCGCACCGTTCCGCTGCCGTCGTCCACCTCGTAGGCAAGGCTCGAGCTCAGGGGGGTCGGCGCGCCCGCGATACTGCCCGCGATCGAGATCAACGTTCCCTCGTGCGCCTCACCGACGCTCCCGGTGGAACGCGGGACCGGCGCCGGCTCCTCGGCAGGCCCGAGGGGCTGCACGTCGGCCGCGGCGACGCGAAGGGTGCGCTGCGCGAATCGGTCGTCGATCTCGCCGGTCGCGACCACCCCGGTGCCGCGGGCGATGGTGCCGCCCTCGACGATCACGGCGATCCCGCCGGTCGCATCGGCCAGGTAGCCTCCGCCGTCGGTGAAGTCGGACGCGGTGAGCGCCACCGCCTCGATGCTGGCGATGCTTCCGTCGGGCAGGGACCGTGCCGTCGCGATCGACACGGTCTCGGTCTCCGGCGCCGGGGGCGGCGTCGGGATCGGGGTCGGGATCGGCGTCGGAAGCGGGTCGTCATCGCCGCCCCCGGGTGTCGGCGGCGACGCGAGATTCTGCGGATCGGGGAGTGCGCGCGCGGCGAAATCGGCCGCGTTGTCGTCGGTATCCTGCGTCGAGCCCAGCGCGCCGCCCGGAAGCCGCTCGATGCTGCCCCCGGTGGACGGAGCGTTCGCGGGCGTCCCCTCGAGCCAGCTGCTGGCGGCGGTGCCCCAGCCCACGGCATCGATGGCGGACGCGGCGCCCTCGATCCGCAACGCGACGCTGCCGCCCGTGGCCGCCATGCCGGAGGCGTAGGTCGCGTCGGCCATCGGGGCATAGGCACCCAGCTCGTTGGCGACCAGCAGGTGGGCGCCGGGCGCAAGCGCGGCCGCCTCCACGCCCCACGCGGCGCGACGCGTGACCGTCGCGCCGCTGGCGCTGACGTAGACGAGCTCCAGGCCCTCGAGCGGCAGCGCCACGGCCGCGGGGTTGTAGATCTCGATGAGCTCGTCACTGGCGCTGGCTCCCCCGGTCACCACCTCGCTCACGACCAGGTGGGTGACGGGCTCCCCCACCGCGCGTGCGCCCAGCGGGAGGAGGCTCGCCACGAACGCCGTGGCAGCCAGGAGCGCCATGGCGGCGCGGGCGGTTGCGGCGATCGGGCGGGACGCAGATGAGTTGACGGACACGGCACACCTCGTGGAGTCGAAGGCGTGCAGGAGCCCGAATCATGCGACGTGGTCACTTACCGGTCGCTTAGCGGCCGCTTATCGGGCAGTTCGGCCACACAGGTACAATCGCGCCCCATGTCGAACCGATCCGCAGACCGATACGAGAAGCGCGCCGAGGCCCGACGCCGCTCTCGGCTCGCCGCGCGCGGCGAGTCCCCCGAAGCGGAGGAGACCGAGGCCACCGAAAAGGCTCCCGCGCGTTCCGGGGGATTTTTGACGCGAATCTTTCCGCCCGCGCCGCCGCTGCCCGACCGGCCGGATCCGCTCGCCGGATACACCGGCAGCGGCCCCCTGCGGCCGATCACCGAACGGATCTACCTGCTCACCCGGCATCCGCTGCCATGGGTGCTCGGCGGTGTCGTGGCATTCATCGGCTACATGGCGTCGGCCGCGTACCGGACGTCGCTCATCGGCCTCCTCGGCACGTTCGTGCTCTTCGGGGCGCTCATCGCCGCGGGCTGGTACGGGTGGCAGCGGCCGACCCTGTTCGGGACGGCGGCCGGACTGCTCGGCTTCTTCGTGCTGACGCTGGCTGTGACCTTCGCGTTCGCACAGCAGGGCGTCGGGCCGGAGACATTCGGCAGCCAGGTCGGGCAGCTCCTCTTCCAGGGCATGTACCAGGCGGGCCTGGGCTTCCTCGGGGGCTGGTACGGCGGCTATCTGCGCCGCCGGCAGGCGCAGGTCAGCTCGGACGCCCGCCGTCGTCGGTGACCATCGTGGCGCCCCACGTCGAGCGGTCTCGGCACGCATCTTGCTCACCCCGGGCCGACGTAGACACCAAGAGCCAATCGACCGTCGACGAACGATGAGGGCGTAGCCCGTCGCCGACGGAAGCTCGGGCCAGACGCGACACTTTGCGGCTCCGCCCGTTCTCGACAGTCAGGCTTGCGGCGTCTTCTCGAGGGCCGCCGCGCTCCAGGACCCTCCGTACTGGAGTTCGGCGGTCCTCTCTTCGTGCCGTGCGGGCGTCCGTGGCAAGTGCGCCTCCACCGCGGCGCGTGCCAGGTCCGCCGCGACCGCCGCGTCGGCGTCGATCCCCAGCACCTCGCCGGTCGAGCGCATCTCCGGACCGAGCTCCGCCGCCACACCCGGCAGGCGCCAGAGCGAATCGACCGGCGCCTTGACCGCGACGAGCGGGCCTGCCGGCGCCAGTCCGGGAGCCAGGCCCACGTCGCGCAGCGACGCGCCCAGGGCGCAGCGCACGGCCGCGGCGACGACGTCGAGGCCGGTCGCCTTGGCCACCACCGGAACCGTGCGGCTCGCGCGCGGGTTCGCCTCGATGACCACCACCCGCTCCCCCGTCGCGATCATCTGCACGTTCATGATGCCTCGCACCCCGATCGCGAGCGCGATCCGTCCAGCCGCCTCGGCGGCGCGTTCCTGGACCGCGCGCGACACGCGCTGCGGCGGCAGCACGGCCGTCGAGTCACCCGAGTGCACGCCGGGTGGATCGACCTGCTCGAGGATACCGGGGACGCACCAGGCGGTGCCGTCGCTCACCGCATCGACGTCGAGCTCGATCCCGTCCACCAGCTCGTCGACGCGCAACGGCCAGCCGGCCTCGGTGGCCAGGTAGCCGGCCAGCTCGGCCTCCGTCCTCAGGACCGCGATGCCCCGACCGCCGATCACCCACGACGGTCGCACGATGACCGGCAGACCACCCAGCGCGTCGACCGATGCGCGCAGCTCATCCGCCGAGTGGGCCAGCGAGCCGCGCGGCCCCTCCAGGCCGAGGCGATCGAGGAGACCGGCGAAGCGCTCGCGATCCTCCGTGGCGTCGATCGCGTCGGCACTGAGGCCGGCGATCGGCACGTCGGCGTAGGCGAGGTCGCGCGCCAGGTCGATCGCCGTCTGGCCGCCGAAGGTGAGGACGACGTGCGGCGGCGTGCCGGTCAGGGCCCGCTCATGGTCGATCACGTCGAGCACGCTCTCGGTGTCGAGCGGCTCGAAGTAGAGACGCGTGCAGGCGTCGTAGTCGGTGCTCACCGTCTCGGGGTTGTTGTTGATCACCACCGCATCGAGGCCCATCTCGCGAATGGCCCAGGCGGCGCGCACGCTGCAGTAGTCGAACTCGATGCCCTGGCCGATGCGGATCGGCCCCGAGCCGACCACGATCACGCTGCGCCGCTCGGCCGGAGGTGCCACCTCGGCCTCGGCGTAGGAGCTGTAGAAGTACGGGGTCTCGGCCGGAAACTCGCCGGCGCACGTGTCCACCCGGCGGTATGCGGGACCGATGCCGGCGCGCACCCTCGCGCGCCGGATCGCCGCGGCGGGAACGCCGGAGAGCGCCGCGATCTCCGCGTCGCCGAATCCGGCGCGCTTGGCGTCCAGCAGCGGCGCGCCGACCACGCGATCCTCGGCCGCAACCAGCTCCGCCAGGCGATCGGTGAACCACGGCGCGATGCCGGTGACCGCCGCGATGCGCGCCGCATCGGCCCATCCATGGCGCATCAGCGCCACCATGCGCCACAGGCGCGAGTCGGTCGGCGCGAGGAAGGCTCCGAGGTCCTGCGGCGCGCGATCGTCGAGCCCCCAGGCCGGGTCCTCCCACAGCCAGCCGTGGCCGCGTGGATCGAGGGAACGGATCGCCTTGAGCAGCGCCGAGCCGAACTCGCGCTCGATGGCCATCGCCTCGCCGGTCGCCTTCATCTGCACGCCCAGGCTGCGATCGGCCGTCGGGAACTTGTCGAACGGCCAGCGCGGCAGCTTGACGACCACGTAGTCGACCGCCGGCTCGAACGCGGCGCTGTTGCCGCCGGTTGCGGGGTTCGGCAGCTCGTGCAGCCGCCGTCCCAGCGCGATGAGCGCGGCGATGCGCGCGATCGGGTAGCCGGTCGCCTTGCTGGCCAGCGCCGATGAGCGCGACACGCGCGGGTTGACCTCGATGACGCGGTAGTCGGACCCGTCGGGCGCCACCGCCAGCTGAACGTTGCAGCCGCCCTCGAGCTTCAGCGCGCGCACGATCTTCAGGGCGCATCGGCGCAGGCGTTGGATGACCGGGTCGGGCAGGGTCTGGATCGGCGCAACCACGATCGAGTCGCCGGTGTGGACGCCCATCGGGTCCAGGTTCTCCATGCCGCAGATGGCGATCGTGGTGTCCGACGCGTCGCGCAGGACCTCGAACTCGATCTCGTACCAGCCCAGCAAGCTGCGCTCGACCAGCACCTGCCCGATGGGGCTCGCCGCCAGGCCGGTGGCGATCCGCTCGCGCGCTTCCTCGGGCGTGTGGGCGAATCCCCCGCCGCCGCCGCCGAGGGTGAAGGCGGGACGCACCACGATCGAGGCGTTCAGCATCTCCGCGAATCGCACCCCATCCGCCTGGCTCTCGACCACGGCGCTCTCCGGCACCGGTTCGCCGATCCCGGTCACGAGGTCACGGAACCCTCCCCGATCCTCCGCGGCGCGCACCGCCGCCAGCGGGGTCCCGAGCACGCGCACGCCGTGGCGGTCGAGCACGCCGGCATCGTCGAGCGCCACGGCCAGGTTCAGCCCCGTCTGCCCGCCGAGCGTCGGGAGCAGCGCGTCGGGCCGGTGCTGCTCGATCACCCCGGTCAGATACGCGAGCGACAACGGACCGATGAGCACCGTGCCGCCGACGTCGGGGTCGGTCATCACCGTCGCCGGGTTCGAGTTCACCAGGATCGTCTCCACGCCCTCCGCCCGCAGCGCCAGGCAGGCCTGCACGCCGGCGTAATCGAACTCGGCCGCCTGGCCGATGAGGATCGGTCCGGAGCCGATGACGAGGACGCGTCGTGGCGCCTTCATCCCAGCGCGCGCTCCAGCGCGATGTCGAAGACGCGGGTCGCGTCGATCGGCCCCGGCGCGCCCTCCGGATGGAACTGGACCGATGCGATCCGGCCGCTCGCGTGCGCGAGCCCCTCGACCGTGCCGTCGTTGAGGTCGCGGTGGCTGACCGTGTATCCCGCCGCGGCCAGCGCAGGCCCGTCGGCCACCTCGACCTCGTGGTTGTGGGCGCCGATGTCGACCCGGCCGCTCGCCGCCTCCAGCACGGCATGGTTGCCGCCGTGATGTCCGACCGCCAGCCGGCGGGTCTCCGCCCCGGCGGCGAGGGCGAGCAGCTGATGACCGAGGCAGATGCCCAGGATCGGCGACCCCCCGCCGATCGAGGCATCGGCCAGTGTCCCGACCGTGGCGATCTGCGGTGCCATGCGAGACGGGTCGCCAGGCCCGGGTGACAGCACGACGAGGTCGGGATCGTGGGCGGCCACGTCGGTCGCCGCGGCGTCCGGCGGCAGCACGGTGATCTCGATTCCCCGCACGCCGAGAGCGGCGAGGAGCGAGCGCTTGACCCCGTAATCCACGAGCACGGCGCGCGCGCGTCGCTCGCCGGAGGGAGGCACCACGAATGGGCGGCGCGTGGCGACCCTGGACACATGATCCACCGCATCCCAGCGCGGGCTCTCGACGGCGCGCCGCAGGCAGGACTCGTCGCCCTCGCCGGCGGGACCGATGACGGCGCGGCGAGCCGCCCCGTTCCGCAGGCGGAGGGTGAGCGCGCGAGTGTCGATGCCCTCGATGGCGGTGATGCCGCCCTCGACGAGCAGCTCGTGGAGCGAGAGCCCGGGTCCGTCCGGCGGGCCCATGAGCCGGGTCACCACGAGTCCCCGCGCGTGAACGCGGGACGACTCGAGCTCGTCGCGCGCGATGCGGTAGTTGCCGGCCATCGGATGCGTCAGGACCACCATCTGCCCGGCGTAGGAGGGATCGGTCAGGATCTCGCCCCAGCCGGTCGCCGCCGTGGTGAAGACGAGCTCGCCCTCGGCAGGCTCACGGCTGCCGCGCAGGGTGCCGTGGAGAACGAGGCCGCCCTCGAGCGCCAGGAGCCCGGGTGACGGAAACGACGCCAACCGCTCCGAAGCGGCCGGCGTCGTGGTTGGCTCAATCTGGTGCGCAGCGCTGTGCATCGATCTCCTTTCCGGCATCACGGTGCCGGCCTTAAAGGACTCGAGCCGCAGTCTAGCGCATCGGATCGGCCTCGCTCGACACTGGCTGGACCAGCAACCGGCGCCGGACCTCGATCCATGCCCGCAGGACCACCACGCCGATGATCCCCAGCACGAGCAGGATCGGCACCCAGACGATGACGAACCAGATCAGCGCATCCAGGATTCCCTGACCGATGCCGACCACGGCGGCAACGGCGCTCTCGAGCTGACCGCCCGGATCCCAGGCTGCCTGCGCGACCTCGACGGGCTGAGCGCGCGGGATGAGGGTGACCGTCAGCGTCGAGAGGTCGGCCTGCCCCTCGATGGTCTGGAGCTGCCCCTCCAGCTGCTCGATCTGCCCGCGCACCTGGTCCAGCCGTGACTGAACGGTGAGGATGTCCTCGATCTTCTCCGCTCGATCGAGAAGGACGCGGTACGACTCCTCCGACGCCTCCAGGTTCCGGATGCGCGCCTCGAGGTCGATGATCTCGCGCGTCACATCGGCCTCTCGCGTCGCTTCGGAGATTACCTCGACACCGTCGAGCTCGTGGAGGCGGGTGAGCAGCTCGTCAAATCGCGCCGCCGGGATCCGCAGCGTGACCGACGCGCTCTCGTCGAGGGTGCCCGCCTGGGAGCCTCCGACGTAGCCGCCGAGCTCGACCGCCATACCTCGGACGCGGGCCAGGATCTCGGCAACGTTGTCGACCTCCAGGCCGACCTCGCCGGTCTTGATGATGCGCTGCTCGATCGGCGCGAGGTCGCCCTCCGGAGCGCCGGGACCGCCACCGGTCGCCGGTTCCTCCGCGGAATCCTCGGCGGGGGCCGAGGCGCCGGGTTCGGCGACCAGCCCGTCGCCGCCGGCATCTCCGGGGGCGGCGCTCCCCGCACTGCCGCAGGCGGCGAGGACAAGGGCGACGAGGAGCGCGGCGATCAGGAGCACGCCGCTTCGTGTCGCATGAGGCTTCCACATGGGTTCTTCCCTCCCGTGATGGTGTGGGGGCCCGGACGCCTTCGCGCCGCGGAACGTTCCATTAGGATCGGTTCATGGACGAGCGCACCGCTGAGCTGCTGGCCGACGAGGACTCGCGCGCCGACATGGCGGCCGAGGAGTTCGATCACGAGTTCCTCCACGCCCACCTCGCCGATGAGCGGCGCAAGGCCAGCCTGCTCGGGGAGGTGCGCGAGGCGATCTTCGGGGCGCAGGACGGCCTCGTCAGCACCCTGGCCGTGGTGAGCACCGTCGCCGGCGCGACGGCCGACCGCTACCCGGTGCTCGTGGCGGGGATCGCCTCGGCGCTGGCCGGGATCTTCAGCATGGCCGCCGGCGAGTACATCGGCAGCAAGAGCCAGCGCGAGATCTTCGAGGCCCAGATCGTCGACGAGCGCGAGGAGGTCCACGAGCGGCCGGGCGAGGCTGAGGCCGAGGTCGCGTACATGTTCGAGGAGGACGGCCTGCCGCACGACAAGGCGCTCGTCGTGGCGCGGATGATGGCCGAGCATCCCGACACCCTGCTCAAGACGATGGTCGAGAAGGAGCTCGGGCTGGCCGTCGAGCCCGACGAGGGCTCGCCGCTCCAGGGAGCGCTGGTCATGGGCGCCGCGTTCGGCCTCGGC
>JBOGSW010000198.1:0-5880 GCA_050695815.1 Candidatus Limnocylindria bacterium
CGCCCCGGTGTGGGCCTCCCTGCTGACCGGGAACGCGAAGGCCCAGGGCCACGGGTCCCCTAGCGACGAGATCCGGGACGCCACGGGACGGGTGCCGAACCTGTGGTTCGGGGACGCCGACGAGCACGAGACCCCGCGTCAGCGGTTCCACATCGAGGTCTATGTGGCGCCTGAGGTGGCCGAGCAACGGATCGCCGCCGCCGTCGCCGCGGGTGGGACCGTCGTCGATGACAGCAACGCGCCCTCGCTCACCGTGATCGCCGACCAGGACGGCAACAAGGGAATCGTTTGCGTCGACGTGTCCGCTGCGAAGAAGGATTGAACCGCCAACTCGGGTGACCCGCGGCTTGGACGCGGGTCACCTTGGCCCGCCTCATCAGCGCAAATGACCGTCACTTGTCCGGTCCGTGAGAGTGGACAGACCCGTTTCATCCACTGATTTCATGATGCATCCGATGAGAGCGGAGCCCGGGGCCCGCTACGCCGGCCGGCGCATCAGTAGCCCGTAGCCAGCGCACGGCGCCGATGGGACCGCTGCGCCAGAGTGCCGGCGCCCGCGTCGGTAGCCTCCGCCGCATGGACCGCCGCGGGGCGAATATCGCGAAGTGGTGACAGAAGGCGCCGGAGTTACGGGGCCTCGTCTACTTCGATTGGCTACTCACCCGTCTTGCAGCGCGGTGACCTGGTGCGGCTAGTGGTCGCCGGCGGCGGCGCGACTGAGCTGCCGCCCTAGCCAGAAGGCCCAGATTGGGAATCCGAAGTACGACGCGCCCACGAGGCTCATGAGCGTGGTACGCCCTGTCAGCAGCCCACTGGCGCGACCGAGCCGCCCGACGGTGATGAACCAGAACACCAGCAGCCAGATCGCGATCGCGACATAGACGGCCTGATCTTCGAATTCGAGCACGTCGGCTAGGAGCAGTGCCTGTAGCACGACGATCGCGGTCATCGCACTCAAGCCGACCGTGGTGGCTGCGCCGCTGAGGCGGGGGTCTGTGCTCCGGTTGCGCTGGTGAAGCGCCACAGCGAGGGGCAGCGCGAGGGCGTATTGGGCAAGGACCATAGCGTCATTCGCGCCACCCAGACGGTCAACGAGAGGGTGTTTGGGGCCAGAGCGAAAGAGGACGGCGTACATGCCGATCAACAGAGGTACGCCAATGGCCGCGACGGCACCGCTGGCGTAGGCGGACCACGCACCGATCCTCAACCCCGTTGCACCAGTCCGCGCGATGGGCATGCCGAGAGTCTAGGCCACCGCTGCCGAAACATCCCGCGAGCAGCAACGAAGCGATCCGCAGCCACGCGGCGTTCAGGCCTCCGGCATCTCCAATGTGAGGAAGCATACGCTTGCCTGCTGGGCCAATGATTCTCGTGATGCGAAGCGCGAAGGAAGTCGGGGATAGACGTATGCCTCCTCGACCGCAAGGCGTTGTGCTGCGGCCTACGTGAGGCGATACTGCGCGCACGATGGAGCTGCGCGACCTGCTTCCGGGAATCATCGGCTCGTTTGTGGGCGTCATGGGCTGGCTCCTGGTGGGGCTCTACATCCAGCGCCGCCAGTTCCTGCGGCAGGCGCGAAACGCGGCCAAGGCCGTCTACTTCGAGCTCGATGTGAATCTGTCGACCATCGGGGTCGCTCGCGATCACGGGCTGTTCGCCGACCTCGACCGCTCGTCGTTCGAACGCCTCCTGCCGGAGCTCGCGACGCTCCTGTCGGCCCAGGATCTGAAGCGAGTCGTCGATGCGTACATGACGCACGCTGGCTACCGACAGCTCGCGTCGCGCGAGGACTTGCCGGCCACGGTGAGGCGCGCTGCGCTGACGACATTCGCAGCCGCACACGAGCGTGCGCTCGCAACCCTGCGGAGCTGCGCCTTCACGGCGACGGAGACCCGGGCCATCCTCGGCGAACGATCGCCCGATACGCCGGCCGAGCCGGCGGCATCCATGTCGAGGACGAAGCCGTGACCGATGACGCGCCCGACCGCGTGATGCGCGAGCTGGCGGATGTGCTCAAAACCGAGGACTGGTCCCGCCTGGCGGACGTTTTCCACCCCGATGCGGTTCTCGAGTTTCCGCAATCCGCAGAGCGGTTCCGCGGGCTCGCCAACATCCGCGCCCAATTCGAGCAATACCCCGACATGGACCCCGGAGGAAGCGAGCTGGCGGAGGTGATCGGCGAGCGCAGGGCGTACGCGCTGTCGCCGTCGTACACGGTCATCGGCGTCGAAGGCAGCGGGGACCGCGGCACGGCCATCATCCGAGTGCGCTATCCCGATGGCAGCCTGTGGTGGGCGGTCAACGTCTACGAGCTCCGCGACGACCGCATCACCCGCTCGCGGACGTACTTCGCGCCCGACTTCGAGCCGCCGGAGTGGCGCGCGCCATACCGCGAGGGTCCATAGCCGATGGTGAGCGCTCGGCAATGGTCCCGCGCTTCACAATGGCGGCGATGGCGGAACAGATCCGATTTGCGCAGAACGGCGGCATCAACATCGCGTACGTCACGATGGGTGCCGGCCCGCCCGACCTGCTGTGGGTCCAGGGGGCCGTCACCAATATCGCCGTCCTGCTCGACGATCCCGACTATCGCGCGTTTCTTCGAGCGCCTCGCCTCGTTCGGGCGCGTCATCCTGTTCGACAAGCGCGGCATGGGCCTCTCCGAGCGTGTCGAGGCCGGGACCATGGAAGACCGGATGGACGACGTGCGCGCGATCCTGGATGACCTCGGCTCAGAGCGTGCCGTCCTGATCGGCGTGTCAGAAGGCGGTCTGATGGCGGAGCTGTTCGCTGCCTCTCATCCGAACCGGACCGATGCGCTCGTGCTCATCGGCGCCGAGACGCGCGAGGAGAACGATGCGGAATGGCAGTGGGGCGACGGAACGCGTGAATGGTTCGAGGGCTCCATGGCGGACTGGTCGCCGTGGGGCGAGGGCACGTCCATCGACTACCTGGCGCCCAGCGTTGCGGGTGATCCGAGGGCGCGAGCGTGGTGGGGCCGGCTGCAGCTGCAGAGCGGGAACCCGCGGACCATCGAAGCTCACTACCGGGTCGCGTTTGCCACCGACACGCGCTCGATCCTCCCGGCCATCAACGTCCCGACGCTGGTCATCCACCGGACCGACGATCGCGGCGTCGACGTGCACCAGGGCCGCTACATCGCCGAGCACATTCCCGGTGCCAGGTACGTCGAGCTTCCGGGTGCCGATCACCTGCCGTGGATCAACGGCGAAGACATTGCCACAGAGGTCGAGGAGTTTGTCACCGGCTCCCGGCCCGCGCACGAGCCGGACCGGGTCCTGGCCACGGTGATGTTCAGCGACATCGTCGATTCGACCGCGCTGGCCACACAGCTCGGTGACCGGCGGTGGCGCCGCCTTCTCGAGGCCCACCACGCTGCCGTTCGGCGAGAGCTCGAACGACACCGCGGCCAGGAGATCGACACCGCCGGGGACGGGTTCCTCGCCAGCTTCGATGGACCGGCTCGCGCCATCCGGTGTGCCGTTGCCGTGCAGCGCGCCGTCGCAAGCCTCGACATCGGCGTGCGCATCGGTCTGCACACAGGCGAAGCGGAGCGCATCGGCGACAAGCTGGGCGGCATTGCCGTCCACACCGGCGCCAGGGTCGCGGGACTGGCCCAATCCGGCGAGGTGCTCGTCTCGAGCACCGTCCACGACCTGGTCGCCGGCTCTGGAATCGTCTTCGCGGACCGAGGAGTCCATCGGCTCAAGGGTATCCCCGGCGAATGGCACCTGTTCGCGGTGGTGTAGACGAGTCCCCTACTGGTCGAATCTTCCCGGAGGCCGATGGCGCCGCCACGCCGATCGACTGGTAAGCGCTCGGTAAGTGACCAACCCGATGATTCCACGTTGTGCCCACGATCCACGCGGAAGGCGGATACGCCTTCCGATTTCGCTCTGTCGACCGCGACGAGCCTCCCCACGTCCACGTCGAAGGCCACGGCGGGGAGGCGAAGTTCTGGCTGCCGAACAGCGGTCACGTGACGAGCCGGGGATACAATCGACGTCAGCTTCGCCGCCTGGCCAAGATCGTGGAGGCTCACTCGGACCAGTTCCTGGAGCGATGGCATGAGTTTTTCGGCTGAACAGATCAAGATCGATCCCGCACTGGCGACCTCAGTACGGTTCATCGCCGATCGGCTCCACGTTGCGCTGACTGACGGGCGCGAGATCAGCGTCCCGATCGAGCGCTTTCCACGCCTCGCCGAAGCCACCGCGCAGGCTCGTGAGCACTGGGAGATCAGCGCGTTCGGTACGGCCATCAGATGGCCGGACATCGACGAAGATATCGGCGTGGCGACGCTGCTCGGCGTGCCCGAGTGGCTCGTGGAGCAGGCGGCAGGCTTCGAGATCCACGACCTGCGGTAGATCTCGCCGAGCCTGTTGTGTCGCGATGGTCGCGAAGTTGACGACGGCCTCTGACATCGGCGCGTGATAGCGTCTGACTCGCGATGAACACCACGAGTGGGCCCGCCGAATCACGCGAGGGCGTTCCGCTGACCAACCTGGACGCGGCCCTCTTCGACGGAGCCGGCGCGACGAAGCGGGACCTGGTGGAGTACCTCGACGCTGTCCGGGATCGGATCCTCCCCGTGCTCGAGGACCGGCCGCTGTCGGTCATCCGCGTCCATCGCGGCCAGGAAGCCTTCATGCAGAAGAACGTGCCGAAGTACACGCCTCCCTGGGTGCGCACGGTGCGGTGGTGGGCAGAGTCGTCGAAACGGGACGTGACGTATGCGTTGTGCAACGACCGCCGCACGCTGCTGTGGTTCGCCAACCAGCGTGCGATCGAGTATCACCCCGCCCTGGTGCGCGTCGATCGGCCGGATCGCATCACCCATCTGGTGCTCGACCTCGACCCACCAGAAGCCGATGCGTTCCCGATGGCGGTCCGAGTCGCGCACGCGGTTCGACAGGCACTGTCCGATGTCGGACTCACCGGGGCGGTCAAGACCAGCGGCGCCAAGGGGCTGCACGTGTTCGTCCCGATCGACGACGAGGCATCGCTCGAGGACTCAGCCGCCGCGACCCGCGCCATCGCACGACGAGCGGAGCGACTCGAGCCGAACATCGCGACGACCGCCTTCGTCAAGGCGGGGCGGGGCGGGAAGGTCTTCGTCGACTCCACGCGGGTCGGCGGCGCCACCGTCATCGCCGCGTACAGCCCACGCGTCCGACCGGGTGTCCCGGTCTCCTTTCCTGTCGCCTGGGAGGACCTCGACGACCTCACCCCGGCCGATTTCACGGTGCACACCGCCCTGCGTCAGCTCCGCGACCGCGATCCGTGGCGCGAGCACATGCCCGATCTGCAGCGACTGCCTCCCGACCTCATCGAGGAGGGCCATGCCATCCCGGTCGCGCGCGTTCAAGCCATGCACGAAGGCAAGCGCCGCGCCCGCGCGGCTCGCGACGACGGCACCGCATAAGGGCAGCGCATCGGCCGCAGGGGCTGGAGGCCACGATCAGCGCATCGGGAATGGGTCACCCGATCCCGGGTGTCACGCACTCCGCCAGGACCGATAGCGGGGCGGCCAGTCGTCCGCGCTGGCTCGCTCGCCGAGCAGCGCGTGCTCGATGAGGAGCTCGTAGAGCGGGTATGTGTCCGAGACGGTGAAGAACCAGTCCGCGGCGGCAGCCTGGCGCGTGGCCGCATCGGTCACCAGGCGTGCGATGCCGCGCACCATGAACTCGTGCGGTGCCGCGGGGTCCTGGTGAGCGTGCAGGGCGTAGTGCGGGTTGGCGTCCAGGTCGCGAGCCTTGGCCGAATGTCCCTGGACGAAGACGAGGAGCCGCCCATCGGCGACGCCGACGTTCAGCGGATGCATGCGCGGCGTCCCATTGGTCGCCACCGTCGCCAGGA
>JBOGSW010000199.1:0-6328 GCA_050695815.1 Candidatus Limnocylindria bacterium
CGCTCCGGCCAGATGGCGAAGACCGTGCCGAGACCGATGATCGCGCCGCCGATCCAGATCCAGGCCACGAGCGGGTTCACGAACAGGTGGAGCGTGACCGCACCCGACCCCGGATCGGACGCCAGGAGGGTGACGTACAGGTCCTCGCCGAGGGAGGTGCGCACGGCGGGCGTCGCGATCGCGGCCTGCGAGCTGGGGTAGTCGCGCAGGGCGGTGGCGAGTGTGCCCGACTGGGGCCCGTCGTAGGCGATCTCGGCGCGCGTCTCGATGACCCGCGCGTCATCGGCCAGTGGCTCGACCACCAGGCGCTGGTGGGTGATCTCGTAGGGTCCGATCGTCGCGGACTCGCCGGGTGCGACGGTCACGACGCGGTCGGTTGCGAGGCCGGAGGAGATCGCCACGCCAACGGCCATGATCAGCACCCCCACGTGAACCACGTACCCGCCGTAGCGCCGCCGGTTGCGAGTCGCCAACCGCCACGTGGCCGCCACCGGGTCCTCGCTGCGCGTGTGAGCGCGCGCCCGGGCACCACGCACCAGCTCGTCGCCCATCACCGCCGCCACGAAGATCGCCAGGCCCAGGGTGCCGAGCGATCCGGCTTCGCGGATGCCGAGGGCCAGCGCCACCCCACCGCCGACGACGGCCAGGATCAGCGGCAGCGCGAACCGGTCACGCAGCGTGGCCCACGACGCCGTCCCCCACGGCAGGGCCGGACCGACGCCCATGAGGAACAGGAGCGCGATGAAGATCGGGACCGTCACGGCGTTGTACCACGGCGCCCCGACGCTGATGGTCGCACCGCTGGTGGCCGCCACCAGCAGCGGCAGGAGCGTCCCGAACAGGACGGCGAAGGTGAGGCCCAGGAAGAGCACGTTGTTGAGCAGGAAGGCCGACTCGCGGCTCACCGTGCCAGATGGACGGCCGCCGCCGATCAGCGCCGGCAGGCGCCAGACGAGCAGCGTGAGCGAGCCCGCCAGCGCCACCGCGATGGCGGCCAGGAACCACGGACCGATCGCCGACTGGGTGAACGAGTGGACGCTGGCAACGACGCCTGAGCGCGTGAGAAAGGTGCCGACCAGGGTGAGCGTGAAGGTGGCGATCACCAGCGCCACGGTGAAGATGCGCAGCCCGCCGCGTCGCTCGGCGACCATCGACGAGTGGATGAAGGCGGTGGCCGTCAGCCACGGCAGCAGCGCGGCATTCTCGACCGGGTCCCAGGCCCAGTAGCCGCCCCAGCCGAGCACCTCGTAGCTCCACCACGCCCCGGCCACGATGCCGAGCGTCAGGAAGGTCCACGGGATGAGCGTCCAGCGCCGCACGATGCGTAGCCACTCCTCGTCCAGCCGCTTCGTGGCAAGTGCCGCGATCCCGAAGGCAAATGGCACCGCCAGCCCGGTGTAGCCCAGGTACAGGAGCGGCGGGTGGAGCGCCATGAACGGGTGGTTCTGGAGGAGCGCGTTCGGGCCGATCCCCTCGGGCGCCACCGGCGAGGTGAGCGTGAACGGGTTGCCCGGCCAGGTCATGACGGCGAAGAAGAACCCGTTGACCGATGCGAGCGTGGCCCCCACCCATGGCATCAGCTGCCGGTGCCGGTCGCGGTGGCGCCACAGGACGAGCGACGCCCATCCGGTCGCCAGCAGCGTCCAGAACAGGATCGAGCCCTCCAGCGCGGCCCACAAGCTGATGGCGCTGATGAACGGCGGCGTGGTGGTGGCGTTGTTCTCGGCCACGTAGAGCACGCTGAAGTCGTGGGTCAGCAGCGAGATCATCATCGCCACGCAGCCGATGAGGGCGGCCACGAATGAGCCGATGACGGCGCGCCGCCCACTCGTTGTCAGGCGCGGGTCGCCGCCGCGGGCGGCGAGGACGAACGCCCCGACCGCATACACGGTCAATCCGAGGCCGATGAGGACGGCGGCGTGTCCGATGGTGGGAATCATCGCCGCGTTCCCGCCACGGGCATTCTGCGTCCCAGCAACCTGATCACTGCTACGCGAGGAATTTGCCCCAGGGTCCATCCCGTATCCGGGCAAATCTGTGACTTTGCGTAGCGATTGGCCGCTCGGCGTCGCGTTCCAGTGGTCCAGCTACTAGAACGCAAAGCCGGCGCTCGGAGCATCGCCCCGGTCACGATTCGGTACCAGGGTCGAACCCGCGATCCGACGGCTCGGCTCCGGGATCGGGGATCTCGTAGTTCTCGTCGTGCTTGACGATCACCTGGGTCGCCTCGAACACGCCCTCGGCCGTCAGCGCTCCCTCCACCACGGCGCCCGAGCCCTCGCGGAACGAGCGGGTCGGGGCGACGGTCGAATGGACCTCGATGCCGCTCTCGCCATCGGTGACCACGAAAGTGAGGTCGGTCGCCGGACCCGAGACGCTGCCCTCCTCGACCAGGCCGCCCAGGCGCACCGTCTCGCCGATCGCGGCATCACCGCGGTCGAGCAGCTCCGTCGGCGTGAGGTAGTAGACGAGGGCGCCACCGACCGAGCTCACCGCCAGGTAGCCGATGACGACAAGCACCACGACGACGAGCACCACGATCCCCCACGGCCGCCGCGGCGGCGGAAGGACGGGCTCGGTGGGAGGGGCGACCGTCATCGCGCCTCGTCGTCGCGGTCGCGCTCCACGGCACGCAACCGGCGCCAGAGAGCCAGCGTGTAGAGCGCCAGGCCGCCGAGGACGACGCCGTAGGCCGCGATCACGAAGCCCGCATCGGTCATCGGACCACCTCCGCCGTGCGCGCGCTCATGAGCCGATCCAGCCGCGCGGCCTCCTCGCGCGTGGCCTCGGCGCGCGCCAGCTGGTAGCGCCGGATCATCAGGTACAGCCAGGTCAGCGTGAAGGCGCCGACGAAGCCGAGCAGCGTGCCGACGAAGGCCATCGGCGCCGCAGGATCGAGCACGCGGTCGGGCGAGGCGATCGTGGCGGTCTGGTGCAGGCCGCGCCACCACTCGACGCTGAAGTGGACGATCGGGATGTCGACGGCGGCCACGATGCCGACGATGGCTGCGCGCGTCGCTCGGCGCTCGGGGTCATCGGTCAGGCGTCGCAGGAGCAGGTAGCCGACGTAGAGCGCCAGGAGCAGGGCCGTGGTCGTCAGGCGCGGGTCCTCCCACTGCCAGAAGACGCCCCAGATCGGGCGGCCCCACATCATTCCGCCCCAGATCGCGAACGCGGTGAACATGACGCCGATCTCGGCGCCCGCGAGCGCCACCGCGTCGAGCCGGAGGTCGCGCTTCCAGAGCCAGCCGATGCCGGCCAGCGCGGTCACGCCGAAAGAGAGGTACGCCAGCCAGGCCGACGCGACGTGCGGGTACATGATCCGCTGCGCGTCTCGCTGGTTCAGGTCGGCGGGCACCACGGCCAGACCGATGACGGTCACCACCGCGACGGCGATGAGGGCAGCGAAACCGAGGATGCGGGTCTTCATCAGTCCTCCAGCAGATACCCGTACGTCGCGGCACCGGCCACGACCATGACGACGTCGAAGGCGACCAGGAGCTGGAGCCACGCCCCGAGCTCGCCGAACGGGTCGCCGGCCAGGGCCGCGCCGGTCGCCTCCACCGCGCCCAGCAGGAGCGGCGCCAGGACCGGCAGCATGAGCAGAGGCAGCATCACCTCGCGGGCGCGAAGGCGAACGGTGATGCCGGCGTAGAAGGTGCCGACCGCCGCCGTGCCGATGGCCCCGAGGGCGACCGTGACCAGCAGCGGCAGCCACGCTGCCATGACGTCGACCGCGAACAGGACCGCCACCGCGCCCAGCACGAGAAGGCCGAGGACGAGCATGACGGCGAAGCCGGCGAGCGCCTTGCCGGCGTAGATCGCCCGGCGTGCCACCGGGTAGAGGGCGAGCTGCTCGAGCGCGCCGTCATCGGTCTCGAGGAGGTGGAGCCGGCTCACGGCGAGGACGCCGGCGAAGACGATCGCCAGCCAGAGCAGGCCCGGTGCGGCCGCGGCCAGGCGCGCAGAGTCCGGTCCGAGCGCGAATCCGAAGAGGAGCAGCACCACGGCCGCGAAGAAGAGGGTGCTCACGATGGCGTGGCGCCCGCGCAGTTCGGCCACGGCGTCCTTGCGGGCGATCGCCAGCGCCACGCGGGCCTCGGCGCGAAGGGCACTCATCGGGTCGCCTCCACCGGCGCAGGGCGCACGCCTGCCGGCAGCGACGGCGGGGAGCTGGCGACGCCGTCGCCGCTGATCTCCGCAACCAGCCCGCGATCGAGGAGGATCCGGCCGTCGAGGAGCGCTTCGAACCGTTCGGCGGCGTGCGAGGCGATGACGACCGTCACGCCCACCTCGTGCCAGGCGGCCAGCAGCTGGTCGACGATCCCCATGCCCTCCGCGTCGAGCGCCGCGTGCGGCTCGTCCAGCAGCACGAGCGACGCCTGCCCGAGCAGGATCCGCCCCAGGGCCAGGCGCTTGCGCATCCCCGCCGAGAGCTCGCGAACCGGGTCGTTCGCACGGGCGCCGAGGCCGATGTCGGCGAGTGCCCTCTCGACGCGCGCGGTACGGTCGGGCGTGGCCAGCATCGTGGCGGCGAAGGCGAGGTTCTCGCGCGCGGTGAGGTCGTCGTAGAGACCCGTGGCGTGCGAGAGATAGGCGACGCGCGTGCGCACGAGGTCGGCATCCCGACCAAGGTCCAGGCCGTCGACCGACGCGCTGCCGTACGAGGGCCGGATGGCCGTGGCCAGGATCCGCAGGAGGGTCGTCTTGCCCGCGCCATTCGGGCCGAGCAGCGCCACCGTCCGCCCGGCGTCGACGCGCAACGAGACACCGGCCAGCGCGGGGCTGCCCGCGAAGAGGCGGGCCAGGTCGGTCGTGACGACCGACGGCGGACGCGTATCGGGTGCCCCGAGGGAGCGGGGCGACACGTAAATCGTGGTCTGCGGCATGCTCACGCGCGGGGACGAAGTCGGCGCTGTGACTATGCGTGCCGCGGGGATGGGCGTCAAATGATCGGCACCGTAACGGCGCGCGTATCGGGTCGTGTCAGGCTATCGCCTCGTAGCTCAGGAGCAACGCGTACCGATGAACCGATCGCGACCGATGACACTCGCCGCCCTGATGGCGGCGCTCGTTGTGCTGCTCGCCGCATGCGGCGGCGGCGGTTCCTCACCGTCGGCGGCAGAGACCGATGCGGTCGTCCCCAGCGCTGCCGCCTCGGAGCCAGCCAGCGAGGCACCCGCCGAGAGCGAGGCCGCCTCCGAGGAGCCGGCCGCCTCGGAAGAGCGCGTCCGCATCGACGGCTCGCAGTTCGATCCGGCCGAGCTCACGGTCGCGGTCGGGACCGAGGTCGTGTGGGTGAACGCCGACACCTTCGCGCACACGGTGACCGAGGGGACGGGTGGGCAGGCGGCCGACGATCCGATCGTCGACGAGGAGATCGCGCAGAACGGCAGCGTCTCGGTCGTCTTCGACGAGGCGGGCACGTACGAGATCACCTGCGCGATCCACCCGTCGATGCAGATGACGATCACGGTCGAGGGCTGATCCGGTCCGGTTGATGCCGGTGGGGGGCGGTGCTAGGGTTCGCGTCCTGATGGACGCCGGACTCGGCCAAGCGCCTCCTTCCATGCCCCGCTCGCGCGCCGCGCGCCGCGCGGAGGCGCAGAATGCCGAGTGCGCGGCCACGGCCGCCCTGACGGTGCTCGGCCAGAAGTGGGTGCTGCGCATCATCCGCGCACTCGGCGAGGACACGCGCCGCTTCTGTGAGCTGCAGGACGCACTCGGCGGCGCGAACTCGGCGACGCTGTCGCAGCGGCTCAAGCTGCTCGAAGACGAGGGCCTCGTCGCGCGGCTCGAGGTCAGCGCCATGCCGCCCTGGGTCGAGTACTCGCTCACCGACATGGGCCGCGACCTGCGTGGCGTGATCGCCGGCATCGATGGCTGGGCCGAGCGCTGGGCGGCTCGCCAGTGAGCCACCCCGTCGCCGAGGAGCGACCAGCCGCCCACGGCGACGCCCTCAACCTGCTGCGGGCCGGGATCGCCGACGCCCCCGGCCCGGATGCGGCGTCGCAGCGCGTCGTCGAGCTTCTCCACGAACGCTTTCCGCACTACGACTGGATCGGGATCTACTGGGTCGATGGGACCGATCTCGCGCTCGGCCCGTGGACCGGGCCCGAGGCGACCGAGCACACCCGCATCCCGATCGGGACCGGCGTGTGCGGGGCGGCCGCCGCCTCGGGCCGCACGGAGATCATCGGTGACGTCGACGCCGATCCGCGCTACCTCGCCTGCTTCGCGAGCACCCGCAGCGAAATCGTGGTCCCCGTGTTCGACGGCGGCGAGGTGATCGGCGAGATCGATATCGACGGCTCGGACCTCGATGCCT
>JBOGSW010000200.1:0-6086 GCA_050695815.1 Candidatus Limnocylindria bacterium
CTCCTCGACGGGTCGCGGACGAGGGTCGCGACGTGGAGTTGATCCCGGCGGTCGACCTGCTCGACGGGATCGCCGTGCGCCTGGTGCAGGGCGACTATGCCCGGCGTGCGGCATCGGTTCCCGATCCAGCGCCTGTTGTTCGCGGATGGGTGGAGGCCGGCGTGCGCTGGCTGCATCTCGTCGACCTCGGCGGTGCCCGTGCGGGTCGCCCGCTGAACCTCGAGCTGGCGGGACGGCTCGCGGTGGCCGCGCTTGAGGTCGCGACCGACGTGCGGGTCGAGCTCGGCGGCGGGCTGCGGGGCGTCGGGGAGATCGAGGCGGCCTTCGAGGCGGGGATTGACGTCGCCGTGCTCGGCACAGGGGCCATCGAGGATCCGGGGCTGCTGGCGATGAGCGTCGCACGCTGGCCGGGCCGCATCGCCGTCTCGATCGACGTGCGCGGCGAACGCGTGGCGATCGAGGGTTGGACCCGCAGCATCGAGACCGATCCGGTCGCGCTGGCGGCCGAGCTCGCGGGTGCGGCCGCCGCACACATCGTCGTCACCGACGTGGGCCGTGACGGGACGCGCCGCGGACCGAACCGCGAGCTGCTGGCCCGGATGCGCCAGGCCATGCCCGCCACTCGCCTGGTGGCCGCCGGCGGCATCGGCAGCGCGAACGACCTGCGGCAGCTTGCGGCCCTCGGGATGAACGGCGCGATCGTTGGCCTGGCGCTGATCGACGGCTCGCTCTCGATCGCCGATGCCCTGGCGGCGGCCGCCGCACCCGCGGAGGTGGCCTGATGCCGCTGGCCGCGCGGTTGCTCGCCTGTCTCGACGTCGCCGAGGGCCGCGTCGTGAAGGGCACGCGCTTCGGCGACCTGGTCGACGCCGGTGACCCGGTCGAGCTGGCCGCCCGGTACGCCGCCGATGGCGCGGACGAGATCGTGATCCTGGACATCGCCGCCACGCGGGACGCCCGGCCGGCCATGGTCGAGCTCATCGGGAGGGCTGCGGCCGCGCTCGACGTGCCGCTCACCGTCGGCGGCGGCGTGGCCACCTACGACGACGCTGCCGCCCTGCTCGACGCGGGCGCGGACAAGGTCAGCCTGAACAGCGCGCCGCTGCGCGATCCGGCGCTCATCGGTCGCATCGCCGAGCGGCTGGGCTCGCAGTCGGTGGTCGTCTCGATCGATGCTGCTCGCGAGGGCGATGGGTGGCGCGTGCACGGCGTGTCGGCCACGCACCAGACCGGGCGCGACGCGCGTGACTGGGCGCGTGAGGCGGTCGAGCGTGGCGCCGGCGAGGTCCTGCTGACCAGCATCGATCGAGACGGGACGCGCAGCGGATACGACCTCGAGCTCACGCGGGCGGTCGCCGGCATGGTCCGCGTCCCGGTCATCGCCTCGGGCGGCGCCGGCAGCAGCGACGACGTGGTCGCGGTGCTCACCCGTGGTGGCGCCCAGGCCGCCCTGCTCGCGTCGCTGCTCCACCTGGGCATCGCCACGATTCCCCGGCTCAAGGCCGACCTTGCCGCGCGCGGCGTGCCGGTCCGACCCGCGGCCCCAGCTCCCACCGCCGAGGAGGTGGCCGCGTGGATTGGATGAGCGACCGCCGCCCCGCGCTCGACGACGGGCTCCTGCCGGTGATCGTCCAGGACGCCGACGACGGCACCGTGCTCATGCTGGCCTGGGCCAACGCCGAGGCACTGGCGGCGACTGAGGCATCGGGCGAGGCGCACTTCTGGTCGCGCAGCCGCGACCGGCTGTGGCGCAAGGGCGAGACGAGCGGCAACGTGATGCACGTGACCGCCCTGGCTGCCGACTGCGACGGAGACGCCATCCTGTACCGGGTGCGACCGCACGGTCCGGCGTGCCACACCGGCACGCGCACCTGCTTCGGCGAGACCGATGCGCCCGGCGTGCTGTCCGAGCTCGCCGCCCTCATCGAGGACCGGCGCGGTGCCGATGCCGAGACCTCGTACACCGCGCGTCTGCTGGCCGGCGGCCCGCGGCGGCCGGCCGAGAAGGTGGTGGAGGAGGCCGGCGAGACCGCCGCCGCCGCGCTGGCCGGGACCGATGACGAGCTGGCCGGCGAGGCGGCCGATCTGCTCTACCACCTGCTCGTGCTCCTCGCGACCCGCCGGGTCCCGGTCGAGCGCGCGCTTGGCGTCCTGCGTGAGCGGCGAGCGCAGGCGAGCGGCCCGGCATGAGCACAGCGCGCGAGCGCCTGGTCGAGGACCTGGCCCGCTTTGCCCACGGCCTGCTGGACGAGACCGATGCCCTGGCCCTGCGCCACTTCGAGGCGGGCGTCACCGCCAGTCGCAAGGCGGATCGCACGCTGGTGACCCGGGCGGACACCGAGATCGAGCGCGCCATCCGAGAGCGGATCGCGGACCGATTCGGTGATCACGGCCTGCTGGGCGAGGAGTACGGCGCGGAGGCGGCCGATGCCGCCACCAGCTGGATCATCGATCCGATCGACGCGACCAACAACTTCGTGCGTGGCATCGGCATCTTCGCGACGCTGCTGGCGTGCCGCATCGACGGTGAGCTGGTGCTCGGGCTGGTATCGGCGCCGGCGATGGGGGAGCGCTGGTGGGCCACGGACTCCGGCGGGGCGTGGCGACGCCGAAATGGCGGCGAGCGGCGCATCGGCGTCTCATCGGTCTCGACCCTGGCAGAGACGCATCTGCTGTTCGGGCGTGCCGGAGCGCTCGGTGGCCGGGTGGCGGAGGCATCGCGCCGGACATGGCGTGACCGCGGCTTCGGCGACTTCTGGGGTCACATGCTCGTGGCGGGTGGATCGGCCGAGGCCATGGTCGAGGACGGCGTCTCGTCGTGGGACATGGCGGCGCCCCACGTGATCGTCACCGCCGCGGGTGGACGGATGACGAACCTCGACGGCGTGCCAAGCTGGACCGATCCGCAGATCCTGAGCAGCAACGGCGTGATCCACGACGAGCTGCTGGCCCTGCTGCGGGCATGAGCGAGGTGGAAGGCCGGAGGGTTGCGCAGACTCCGCGTGTGTGGAGGATGCATACGCGAACCCTCTACCGCTCGCTGCCCCTCCGACCCTGCTCCGTATTCTAGCGACCTCGCGCCGTTCGTTAGCCATGACAACGAAAATGAGAAGGGTAGGCACATGACCCGCATCTCCAGCAAGGCGGCCTCGTTCACCGAGTCGGTCATCCGCGAGATGACCCGCCTGGCGATGGCCCACGACGCGGTCAACCTGGCCCAGGGCTTTCCGGACTTCGCCTGCCCGCCCGAGCTGAAGGCGGCGGCCTGCGAGGCGATCGAGGCCGATATCAACCAGTACGCCATCACCTGGGGCGCGCGCGACCTCCGCGAGGCGATCGCGGCCAAGACGGCGCGGTTCTATCCCGAGTGGCGCGTCGACCCCGAGACCGATGTCACCGTCACCTGCGGCGCCACCGAAGGGATGATCGCGGCGATGATGGCCGTGCTCGACCCCGGCGACGAGGTGGTCGTGTTCGAGCCCTTCTACGAGAACTACGGGCCCGATGCGATCCTCTCCGGGGCCGTTCCACGCTACGTCACCCTGCACGAGCCGGACTGGTCGATCGATCCGGCTGAGCTGCGTGCCGCCTTCGGGCCGCGCACCCGCGGGATCGTGCTCAACTCGCCTCACAATCCCACCGGCAAGGTCTTCGCGCGCGAGGAGCTGGAGCTCGTCGCCGAGCTGTGCCGCGAGCACGATGTGGTCGCCTTCACCGATGAGATCTACGAGCACATCGTGTACGGCGGCGAGCATGTCCCGCTGCCCACCCTCCCCGGCATGGCCGAGCGCACCGTGGCCGTGAACTCGCTCTCGAAAACCTACTCGGTCACCGGTTGGCGGGTGGGATGGGTGATCGCGCCGCCTCATCTGACCGCAGGCATCCGCAAGGTGCACGACTTCCTGACCGTGGGCGCCGCCGCCCCGCTCCAGGCCGCCGGCACGGTCGCCCTCGGGCTGCCCGACGACTACTACATCCGGCTCGCGGCAGGCTACCGGGAGCGGCGCGACCTGCTCCTGGCAGCGCTCGCCGGGACCGGCCTGCGCGCGGTTGTGCCGGACGGCGCCTACTACGTGATGGCCGATATCGGCTCAGTGACCGCCGAGGACGACGTTACCTTCGCGCGACGCATCACCGCGGATCCCGGCGTCGCGACGGTGCCGGGCTCGTCGTTCTACTCGCGCCCCGAGCTGGGCCGCGGGAAGGTCCGGTTTGCCTTTCCCAAGCGGCGCGAAACGCTCGAGGACGCTGCGGCGCGCCTGTCCCGGTTGCGGGCCGCACACGCCTGATCTCGCCCGGCCGGCCCGGCCCGGTGATCTATCGGTCCACGGTGGCATGAGGCCGGTCCCACGTCGCGGATCTGCGATCTATACGTCACGTGCCGGCGTGGAGATGCACGGCAGGCGGCTCCACGCCACGCACGGACCGATAGATCAACCCTGGGCCGCCCAGATCGCGCCTCGTGCCAGAATCGGTTGATAGATCGCGGCCCCGCGTCTTCTCGGCGGTGGCCGCCCGCTCATTCGACATCTATCGACGTGGATTGGCATCAGTCCAGTGCCGCGTCGCGGATCCGCGATCTATACGCAACTGAGCGGCGTGTCGGCGCCTCGGGGGCGCTCCCACGCCGAGTGGTGACGCATAGATCGGTCCTGGGACGCCGGGATCGCGCCCCGTGCCAGAATCGGTCGTTAGATCGGCGGGCGGACCACGGGGTCCCTGGATCCGCGAGCGTTACCTCGTCAGCGCCGACCGCAGGCGCCACGTGGCGAGGGCAAGGAACACAACGGCGAAGGCCATCAGCACGCCGATCTGCGGCAGGACCGCCGCGAAGCCCTCACCCGCGATCAGGTCGCGGAAGCCCTCGATCGCCCAGCGGTGCGGCGTGAACCAGGAGATCGCGTCCATGATCGGCGGGAAGATCTCGGGCGGGATCATCGATCCACCCAGGGCGCCGATGCCGAGGCCGGCGAAGACCCCGACCGAGCTCGCCTGCTCCGCGTTGTTCGACACCGCGCCGATGAGCATCGCCACTCCGGCGCTGACCAGCGAGAAGGCGACGACGAGGGTGGCGGCTCCGAGCGGATCGCCCCACGGCACGCCGAAGGCGATGGCGGTCGCCGCGACGATGAAGATGCCCTGGAAGAGCGCGACGGCGAACCGCCCCAGCGCCTCGCCCAGGAGGATCGACGGCATCGGCGTCGATGTCGACAGCATGCGACGCGACACGCCCAACTGGCGCGACAGGATGAGCTGCGCCGCTCCGCTCAACGAGGTGAGGAAGATGAAGAGCACGAGCTGGCTCTGCGCGCCGAGCGCGAAGCCGACCAGCTCCTGCGGGAAGAGCGACTCGCCGAGCGTCGTGACCTCGACCTCGATCTCGGGCAATGCGGCGCTCGCCTGCTCCGCGACCGGCAGCATCGCCTCGATCATCTCGTCCGTCTCGGCGGCCGCGAAGGAGGCCGCCCGGACCAACGCGGCCTGCTCGGCGACCGCTGCCGCCACCACGCTGCGCCGGCCGATCGCCACGTCGTCGGCCGCGGCACGGAACTCGATCTCGACCGTCTCGCCGGCGACGAGCCGATCGGTGTAGCCGGAGGGCAGGGCGATCCCCGCAGCCAGGCGTCCGTCCGTCACGGCGCTCGCCAGCGCGTCAGTGCTCTCGTACCGCTGGATCTCCCAATCGTCCGCGAGCATCTCCGCGAGATCGTCGGCCATCTCCCCTCCATCGGGCGCCAGCAGGCCGACCCGTGGCTCGAAGCCCCCGCCGAACTGGAGCCCGGTGACCAGGATGATGATCATCGGCAGCACGAGGATGAAGAAGAGCCCGAGCCGATCGCGGAGCAGGCGCACGAGGTTGGCGCGCGCGATGGTCAGCGCGCGACCGAGGCTCATCGGGCCACCACCAGCTGGCGCGCTCGCACGAGACCGATGCCGCCCGTGACCACCCCGAAGGCGAGCAATGCCCCGAGCGGGAGGGCCAGATCAACCAGGGAGAAGCTCGGTGCGGCCATCTCGTCGAGGCCTCGCAGGAACCAGGCGTGCGGCGTGATGAGGCTGAGCTGGCCGAGGATCTCGGGTCCCTG
>JBOGSW010000201.1:0-22587 GCA_050695815.1 Candidatus Limnocylindria bacterium
GCGCTCGTCAGCCGCCTGCCGTGATCCCCGTGTTGACGCACCATCTACCTCCATGCGATCAGCCTTGAAACCGACTGCTCGCCGAGGATGATGCGTTGTTACCTTGAGACCGCCGGGTCAAGCTCAGCTCCCGTTCGGAAGTGTGCGCGCGGGTGGCTTGCGCACTACGCCATCGGCATCGGGTTCGCGCTCCTGCTGTTGATCATCTGGGGCATCGCGTGGGCGCGCACGCCCACCATCGGCCCGGCCTTGATGGTCGGGCTTGGAACGATCGTCGCTCCCTGGTTCGTCATGCAGCCGGCAATGGGCGCAGGGATCGCGGCCTCCAGGACTCCGAACCCTGGCGCCGCACGCCTGCGGAACCTGGCGGCGCATGCTATGTACGGCATCGGTTTGTATGGCTTCGCCGTGGTTATCGCGACCGCCTGGCCCTGATGGCGGTCGTCCTTCGGTTTCCGGGCGTCTCGACCTTTCGTTCCGTGGGCGCGTTTCAGCCCATGAAGCTATCGACCAAGGAGCACGGCGTTCTTGGCGATCCTTGTCACCGGGTGCACGCCACGGCCATCCAGGCGCCTCGTTTGGGACTTTCTTCGCCGATACCTTCACCCCATGAAGGGCGGAGGTCGACGAGGTCCGCCTCTTTGTCGCGTGACTGAGAGTGCCGCGACGGTTCCGCGAACGGGTTGTTGATGATCGGCTCGTCGACAACAATGGCCATCAGGCTTCGCCCCGCGTCCCGCGACGCTCGTAACGTGACGCGATGTACTCGTCCACCCAGGACCTAGTGCTGTACCACCGGGTTCCCTGCCGCTGTGCGCGGAGGCGACCGCGTTCCGCGGCCAATCGCATGGCGGGTGCGGACAGATCATGGCGCACCAGTGCGCTCAGCGGGACCATGCGCTGCGGTCCGGCGAGCGCCGGCAGCAGGAACCGATCGATGCCGTCTTTGACCGACCGAGCGATCAAGGCCGCCAAGGGGCCGATGTTGCCGCGCCGATCCGCCTGGATGAGCGCATCGATGTATTTCGTCCGGTCACGGTTGTAGATGATCGCAGGTGGATATCCGCGCCGGACGAGCAGAAGATTCAGCACCAACCGCCCAGAGCGTCCGTTGCCATCGCGGAACGGATGGATGGCTTCAAAACGAGCATGAACATGCGCGAGGTGTTCCATCAAGTGCTGTTCGCGCTCAGGACCATTCGCCACGAACCCCAGCCAATCGTCGAGGAGTGCAGGCACCGTGACGAATGCTGGCGGCTTCATGCCACCGGGAAATGCGGCAATCTCGTGGTGCCGGAACGCTCCAGGACCTTCTGCGGGATGTAGCTCCTCCGGCGGCGTGTGTGCCCAGACTGCCTCGACAACAAGCCGATGGATCTGGCGCAGTTCGGTGAGTGTCAGGATGCGCCGATCGCCCCACTCGCCGGCGTCAGTCGCCTGCTGATACACCCACTGCGCTGCTTCGCCGTAGGACGTCACCTCGAGATACTCGCGCAGCTCCTTGTCACCCACTGCTCGCCCCTGCTCCAGCAGCGTCCGCACCTGGCGCAGGGCGAGAGTATTGCCCTCAATGGCCGTCGAATTGTGCGTCTCCTCGTGCCAGATGCCCCGCCAGATGCTGTGAGCTTCTGCTGGGTGCGGGAGCCCGCCGACACGCCGAAGATCGTCGAGTGCCTCGTCGACGATCCGGAAGAATGTGGGCCGGCTTCGAGGCCCTCGGGTACGTCCTGATGCCATAGTGGGTCCTCCTTGCGCGGGAGGCGTGCAGGCTTCCTGCATTCTACAATGTTGATGCGGAGCGGCTCATCTAATTGGACAGAACACTTTGTGCAAGCGTACGTAGCCTGAGTTGATGCGGAGCGGCTCATCTAATTGGACAGAACACTTTTCGCTACCCCTGCCGGGCGGGCTGAGCGAAGTGGCGCCACGGTGCGCGTAGGATGAGGCGCACGCTGCGGATCGCCTCGGGCTTGTTGGCGCTCGTGATCATGGGCGCTTGCACGTCCGAGGCGGGACCTTCGTCGGCGTCAGTGGTGTCGTCGCCGTCGCCATCGGTCGAGGCCGGCCTCCTGCCCGGGGCCGTCGCGGCCACGGCGTGGCACGACGGGAGTCACTGGTGCCGGTCGGGTTCGCGGCCGATGATCAAGCACACCCGTCACCCGAGCGCCTGGTCGAGGCGATGGTCGCCCGCGTCCGCGAGGTCGGCGAGCCGGAGCCGTGGGTCCGCGGCGTCGTCACGGAGATCAAAGGCGCGGCCGCCACGGCATCGATCTTCCTACCGCTCGACATCGATGACGCACATGTCGGTAGCGAGCTGCGACTGCACCTCAGACAGGAGCCGGATGGCTGGCGCGTCGCGACGGCCGAGGTTCGGTTCCATTGCCGGGAGCGGGTGAGCCTGAACCTCTGCGGCTGAGGCGCCACGAGGTGGCGTCGTGGCCGGGGCGTGCCGGAGCGTCATCTATGCGCCACGTGGCCCGCTGGCGGCGCGCGTGCAGCAGCGGCACGCATCGGCCACCCAGGGCCATCAGCGAGCTGCTTCTGACCACCTCGTTGGCGGAATCGTTCCGCCGAGGCACATCCCCGCCATGCAGCGACCCCACACTCCCCTCCAGGTGGCCGATGCGTGCCGCAGCGGAACATCCGGCGGCGGCTAATCCGCGGGCCAGCACGCTCGCTGCAACACGCGGCACCCCATCGGTGTCGTAGGGGTACCGTGGCCATCATCGGTGACCTCGTGACGGAGGGTCCGCCCATTTCCCCCGCCACCGACCTCGCGACCTTCGACCGGCGCTTCGGCGAGGTGCGGGAGCGCCTGCTGCGCATCTGCATCGGCCTGGTCGGGCCTGACCACGCGGAGGACGTGATCCACGACGTCTACCTTCGCACCCGCGAGCGCATCGGCCAGCTGAGCGATCCGGAGCACTTCGAGGCCTGGGTCGCGCGCAGCGCGGTGAATCTCTGCTACAACCGCCACCGATCGCAGCGCCGCCTGCGTGCCCGGCTCCCACGGGTGGCCGCCAGCCGTCCGCCGGCCGCCGATCGCGACCCGGGCCTTCGCGAGCTGATCGAGCGCCTGCCCCCGCGCGAGCGGACGGTCGTCGTCCTCCACTACGGCCACGGCTACCGGACCGATGAGGTCGCTGCGCTCGTGGGAACCTCGCCGTCCAACGCGCGATCGATCCTGTTCCGGGCGCGCCGTCGCCTCGCCGATCAGCTGCGGGAGGCCGACCGGTGAACGATCATCGACCTCCGAGTGACGACGAGCTGCTCGACGCTCGCCTTCGCGCCGCCGCCGCTCCCCTCGCCGATGAGCCATTGCCCGAAGGCGCCCTCGACGCGACCGATGCCTCGGCCCCGCGATGGCGACACATGGCCCCGTTCGTCCTGGCTGCGGCCGCGGGACTCCTGGCCATCACCGTCGGCATCGGCCTGTCGCAGGTCGGGCCTCCGACCGTCTCCGATGCCAGCCCATCCCCCTCGATCACCAGCCTCCCGACACCCAGCCCCTCGGCCATGCCGAGCGAGATGCCGACCCCTTCGCCCTCGCCGACTCAGACGCCGGAACCCACGCCGCAGCCACCGACCGCCTACCTCGTCACCGGCGGCTCGACGTGCGGCGATGGCGCAGCCGGCTACTCCTTCATGGTCCCCGACGGCTGGTATGCCAGCCGCAGAATCGGCGATACGTCGGCCTGCAGCTACCTCTCCGATGCACCGTTCGATATGACGTCCGACGGCGCGGGGCTGGAAGTGCCCGTCTCCTTGCTGGTGCGGAGAGATCCGGCGCCCGTGGGGAACACCACCGAGGTCGACGTCGACATCGGCACCGAGACTCCGGACCGCTTCGCGACGCGGTATGCCGTCAAGCGAGACAGCGGAACATACGCGGTCTTCGTCGTCCCACTCATTGCAACCATCGATGGCTCGGCGGCATATCTCCACCTCCAGGCAGACGAGTCGGATGCCGATGCGGTGGCGGCGATCGAACGGATCCTCGAACGCCTCGTCGTGCGCGAGCCGCTCGTGTCCTCCGCCGAGGCGGCCGCACGCGCCGATGCTCTCTACGCCGAGGTCGACGGCTGCATCAACATCGATCTGGGCTTCACCACGGCCTTCCCCGAGTCGTGGTGGACGAACACGCGCTTCGCGGATGTGCCCGGCTGCGTGTACCTCGCCCCCACCTCGTTCGAGATCCCCGACGATCCCGCGCAAGTGCCCGAGGGAGTCGCCATCACGATCCGCCGCGTCGAGGGCGACGTCGGAACGACGTTCGAGGAGATCACCGGCTACGGGACGCTGGTCGTGGACCGGCTGCCGGCCGTGCGTTGGGAACTCGGCGGATCGACCTACCAGGTGATCGTGCAACTGGGCGGCGTCCCGGAGTTCGGGCCCAACCTGGTGCTGACGACCGGCGCGGATCCGCTCCATCGAGCCGTCCTCGATCAGGTCGTCGGGAGGCTGCGCGTCAGCCCGTCTCCACCCGAGGTCGTCGCGCGCGACCCCCTCCCGTCGTGCGGCGCGGAAGTCGTCACCCGGCTCGCGACAGGTGACGTCTACGACCCTGACGCGCGCGGCTGCCTCTGGGCCGCATACGAGGCCGGGGACCCTTCAGAGTTCGTGAGCCAGGTGGTCAGCGTCGAGGGAACCACGATCGTCACCATCTACCGCGTCATTGGCCCAGGCGAGGTCGAGGTCTACATCGATTGGACACACGACTACGGCGGAACGTGGCAACTGCACCGGTGCACGACCCTCGACAGCTTTGATGGCGATGACGAAACGATCCACTTCGGGTTGGGCGAATGCGATGCGCCGATCCAGCTCGAGGCATCCGGCCGGCCATAGTCGGCCGATCGCAAGACGTCGCACGACGAGGTGGATGAGCGCGTTCGGAAGATTGTGCGGGTACGGGAGCATTGGACGGGGATGTGCCGTCTCGGGGCCTTCTTCACGCTCAACCCGGGGCGCAGATCGGCTCATCTCCCGCCCAATGTGCGCCCGCGGGAGCGATTTGCCGAACCAGCGCGGCAGTCTGGAACATTGCGCGCCAGGGGAGCAGGACTCCACACGGCGAAGCCGGCCCCGCTCCTGGAGCCGGCTTCGTGTCACGGGTCGACGGTGGGGCTACTTGACCTCGACGGTCGCGCCGGCCTCGGCCAGCTTCTCCTTGGCGGCCTCGGCCTCCTCCTTGGCGACGCCCTCCTTCACCGCCTTGGGGGCGGCGTCGACGAGGTCCTTCGCCTCCTTGAGGCCCAGGCCGGTGAGCTCGCGCACGGCCTTGATGACCAGGATCTTGTTCGCGCCCACCTCGGTCAGCACGGCATCGAACTCGGTCTGCTCCTCGCTGGCAGCGGCGGCTGCGCCGTCACCACCCGCGGCCGGGGCGCCGGCGGCGACGGCCACCGGGGCTGCGGCGGTCACGCCGTAGCGCTCCTCGAACGCCTTCACGAGCTCGCTCAGCTCGAGGACGGTCATCGTGTCGATCGCCTCGAGGATCTGGTCCTTGTCCAGGGTCTTGGTCGCCATCGGTATCGGTTCTCCTGTCTGCGGTCGCTCGAGGCGGCTCAGGCCGCTGTCTCGCTGTGTTGCTTCTTGTCGGCCACGGCGCTGAGCACCCCGACCAGGTTGCGGAGGTTCGCGGCGAGCACGCCGGCCATGCCGGTCATCGGCGCGGCCATCCCGCCGGCGATCTTGCCCAGCAGGACCTCGCGTGACGGCAACGTGGCCAGTCGGGTCAGCTGGGCGGCGTCGATCGCCTGGTTGCCGAGCATGCCGCCACGCACGGTGATGACGCGTGAATAGGGTCGGAAGGCATCGGCCAGCGCCTTCGCCATCGTCGCCTCGTCGCCGTCGATCGTGGCCAGCGCGGTCGGACCGGTGAGCGTCTCCTTGAGCTCGGTGCGGTCCGCCTCGTCGGCGGCGATCTTCAGCAGGCGGTTCTTGGCGATGTGCAGCTGCACGCCACTCTCGCGGAGCGTCCTCCGAACCGATTGCATGTCCGAGACCTTCAGGCCCCGGTAGTCGACCACGGCCATCGCGGAGCTGGATCGGAGCATTTCCGCCAGCTCGGTCACGGCCTGGCGCTTCTGATCGGTCGGCATCGGTCTCTTCTGGTCTCCTCCCTGGCATGAAAAACGGCGATCCGGCGTGCGCGCGACACGCTCAGACCGCCGTTGAGGCGATGCAAGTTCGTGCCTGCGCGTGCCGCGGCGTCTACTGCGCCGGCGATTGGTCCGGGATCTCACCCGGTACGCATCGCGGTCTCTGGCTTCTTCGGTTGGTCGAGTGCACATCGTAGCCGATGCGCCGATCCGTGTCTTTCGCAGCTTGCCCTGCTCGGCCGATTTGCACCTGGTGTCGGCAACCGGCGACGGACTGCGCAACTTCCGGCGGTCTGGTGCATCCGGTGCAACGGACCGCGTTGAATCACCCGGTTCGGGGCCTACGTTCTCCAGTTGCCTACACCGGGTGCAACCCCCGCGGCGCCACGCTGTGTCTTTCAGCTGGTCATTCCGCTCAAGTTGCACCGGGCGACACTAATCCCGAAGGAACAGCGGCTCAGGCGTCCCCTGTCGCACACGGTGCAACGCAGAACGTGGGAGCCCTCTCTCTTTCGGCTTTGGTGTCGCCGGGTGCAACCCCGCGACCCAGCGGTCTGCCCTAGGCGTTGGCCGCCGCCAGGGCCGATGGGATGTCGATTCGCACGCCGGGTCCCATCGTCGGAGCCAGGGTGAGGGTCCGCATGTACGTGCCCTTGGCCCCGGAAGGCTTGGCGCGCTGGATGGCATCGACGAGGGTGGCCACGTTGGCGGCGAGCTGCTCCGGCGTGAAGCTGGCGCGACCGACCGGGACGTGGACGATGCCCGCTCGGTCGACCTTGAACTCGATGCGGCCCGACTTGATCTCACCCACGGCGCGGTCGATGTCGAAGGTGACGGTGCCGGACTTCGGATTCGGCATCAGCCCGCGGGGGCCGAGCTTTTTCCCGAGGCGGCCGACGGTGCCCATCATGTCCGGCGTGGCGATGGCCACGTCGAAGTCGAACCAGCCATCGTCGATCCGCTTGGCCAGGTCGTCGCCACCGACCTCGTCGGCCCCGGCCCGCAGGGCCTCTTGTGCCTTCTCGCCCTGCGCGAAGACGATCACGCGTGACGTCTTGCCGGTGCCGTGCGGCAGGACGACCGTGCCGCGCACCAGCTGGTCGGCGTGGCGCGGGTCGACGCCCAGGCGCAGGTGCGCCTCGACGGTACCGTCGAATGTGCTGATCGAAAGCTTCGGCAGCAGCTCCGATGCCTCGCCGATCTCGTAGCGGCGTTCGGGCTCGACGAGCTTGGCGGCCTCGATGTACTTCTTCCCATGGGTCATGGCTGTGGCACCTCGATGCCCATCGAGCGCGCGGTGCCCTCGATGATCTTCATGGCCTGCTCGACGCTGTTGGCGTTGAGGTCGGCCATCTTCATCTCGGCGATCTCGCGCACCTGCTCGCGCGACACGCGGCCCACCTTCTCCTTGTTCGGCTCCGCGCTGCCCGACTCGATCCCCGCGGCGCGCTTCAGGAGCGCGGCCGCCAGCGGCGCCTTCGTGATGAAGGTGAAGCTGCGGTCCTCGTAGACGGTGATCTCGGCCGGGACGGTGTAGCCGCGCTGCTCGGCGGTCCGCTCGTTGAAGGCCTTGATGAACTCCATGATGTTGATGCCGTGCTGGCCGAGTGCCGGCCCGACGGGCGGCGCCGCCGTGGCCTGCCCGGCCGCGGCCTGGACCTTGAACACGGCCCGGATCTTCTTTGCCATTCGTTCTCCTTCGAGGTTCTTGCGGGGCCGATGCGCCCCTCCCTCTCGCTTGCGGCGGCGGTGTTCCTCACCGCCGCCATCGGTCTCTATCGGCCTCTACAGCTTCTCGATCTGGAGGAAGTCGAGCTCGACCGGAGTCTCGCGGCCGAAGATGCTGACGAGCACCTTCACCTTGTTCTTCTCGGGGTTGACTTCGTCCACGGTGCCGATGAACTCGGCGAAGGGACCATCCTTGACGCGCACGCTCTGGCCCTTGCTGTACTGGACCTTGAACTTCGGCGTCTCGACCCCCATCTGCTTGAGGATCTTCTTGACCTCGGTCTCCTCGAGCGGCAGCGGGCGGTTGCCGGACCCGACGAAACTGGTCACGCCCGGCGTGTTGCGCACGACGTACCAGCTCTCGTCGCTCATCGCCATCTCGACCAGCACGTAGCCGGGGAAGACCTTGCGGTTCACCGTCTGGCGCTGGCCGTTGCGGATCTCGATCTCCTCCTCCATCGGGACGAGGACCTGGAAGATCTGGTCCTCCACGCCCATCGACTCGATGCGGTGCTCGAGGTTCGCCTTCACCTTGTTCTCGTAGCCGGAGTACGTGTGGATCACGTACCACTGCTTCTTGCCGAGATCGGCGGCGGGCATGTCGCCGGGACGGGGTGCCTCGCGCGACAGGCGCGCGGCCTCGCGTGCCTCGTTGCGTGCCTCGTTCACCGTCTCGGGAGTCGTCGTTTCATCGGCCATCAGAGCACCTGGTCCACGAGCGTGTTGAAGATGGAGTCGAGCACGAAGATGTAGATACCGATGGCGACCGACACGGCGATCACCAGCAGGGTCAGCCGGATGACGGTCTCCCTGGTCGGCCAGGCGACCTTCTTGAGCTCGGCCCAGCTCTCGACCAGGTAGTGGCGGATGCCGGTCAACACGATCGGTACGTTCTTCCTGCTACGGGGTTGTGGTGGGAGTCATCGGCGGCGATCGAAGTGGCGTTCGAGGTGGCGTTCGGAGTGGCAGGGGCGACAGGACTCGAACCTGCAACCGCTGGTTTTGGAGACCAGTGCTCTACCAATTGAGCTACACCCCTCCGAACGCGCCTCTTCGCTACTTGGTCTCCCGGTGCAACTGGTGCTGCCTGCAGCGCGGACAGAACTTGTTGAGCTCCATCCGACCGGGGTCGTTGCGCTTGTTCTTGCGTGTGCTGTACGTGCGCTCCTTGCAGACGGTGCACGCCAGGGCGATCACGGGTCGATTCTCGGCCTTTGCCACGTGGGTTCATTCCTCGTCGTCCGCCCTCCGCCGATCGGCCGACTCATTGGTTCGGCGGCCACCCTGAACCAGGGCCTGGTGACCGGGGAAAGCCTCAAGATTCTACGGCGAACATGCGCTCAGTGTCAACGCGACGTGAAGGCATCGGTCCGCGAACGGTCCGAACGCCAGACCTTCGTCAGATGGCACTACCGGTGCCGCTAGCACGCTTTGCCCGGGCGGGTTCCGTCACGTGGCATGCCCTGGGTGCCCTCGGCGCATGGATTCGGCCACCCAGCTGCGATATCGGCTGGTTGACACCACCCACTGGAAGCTAGTGGCACTCCCGGTGCCATCTGACGGAACCTCCGCGGCGACTCACCCAAAACCGGTTCGTCGGCGGCCCCGATCAGCCCGCGACCTCTTCCCGGTCCCGGCGGCGGAGCACGATCCGGGTGAACGGCAGTCGCAGGTCGCTGAAGACCTCGATGCTCACCAGGAAGCCGAGGAAGATGAGCACCACCCCCAGCAGCTCGCCGATGAAGAAGGACCACGTGATTCCGAACCGATTCAGGCCGCTCGTCCAGCCTGGGATGAAGCCGCCCAGCGCGATGAGGATCGTGGCCGGCACGCGCGAGTTGAGGGTCCCCGCCCGCATCGCGCGCCACGCCCCCGGGATCGAGGCGATGAAGTTCACGACCACTGCCACGGCACGGCCGATGGAGCCGACGACCGGCACCTCGCTCGTCACCCGCAGCACGCGCGCCTTCGGCATGAAGATGTACGCGGAGTAGACCGCCCCGAAGGTGAGCGCGAAGGCGCCGACGATGTTGAACGGCGGCGTCAGGATGCGCAGGTCGGATGGCATCGCCGATCCGACCGGGATGCCGATCTCGTCGACCGAGAAGCCCGGCGCGGCGATCGGCACGCTGAGGGTCATCCACGCCACCGCCACCGACGCGACCACGAGGATCGCGGCGGTCACGTGCCCGATCCAGCGACGCTCGAAGCGGGTCACGAGAGCAACGAGCACGGCCGCAGCCAGCGACGCCCCCACCACCGCGATGACGCTCACGTCCGAGGCAGGCGCCCCCTCCCGCGCGTACTTGACCGAGGTCAGGTAGCTGAACAGCCCGGCCAGCGCGAAGGAGGCCGCCACGAAGTAGCCGAACCGCGTCCGGTTGAGGAGGTAGACGGTCCCGAGGCCAAGGTAGGCGGCGACGCCGAACGCCCCGAACAGGTACCAGCCGCGGTAGAGCGCCTCGTTCCAGCCAAACGCGCTGCCCAGGAACTCGGTGCCTGCGCTGATCCCGTACCAGAGGAGCCCGATCGTCCACACCAGCTGGTACGGCTGGCGCCGGCGCAGCCACTGGTCGCCGACGAGCGCGGCGAACACGAAGGAGAGCGCGGAGCTGAGGAACGGGAGAAGGACGTTGAGGTCCACGAGCGCGATCGCCTCCGAGAGCCAACTGCACGGGCGCATCGACGGTGCGTGGAGCCCACGTCCGGGTTCGAACCGGAGACCTCTTCCTTACCAAGGAAGTGCTCTGCCGACTGAGCTACGTGGGCGCGAATCGATGCGTCACCCGCCGCCCTGGCGGATGCCTGCAGTGTCGCAGGATCGGCCGATCCTCGACAACCATCGGTCAACCTTGGTAAATCTGGGTCTTGGACCGAGGTTCAGGCGACCGTTGGAGGCTCTTCTGATGGGAAGCGGTGGTGGGCAGGGAGGGAATCGAACCCCCACAGTCGAAAGACGGCTGATCTACAGTCAGCGGAGCTCACCACCTGCTCAACCTACCCACGAACGTGACCGACGCGTGGTGTCTCGTCGGGCGGATCGAGTATATCGGACCGCTTGGCCCCTCTCAACCGCCGCGCCGGCTGGAGCCGAGGGTGGGAGTCGAACCCACAACCTACTGTTTACAAAACAGTTGCTCTGCCATTGAGCTACCTCGGCGCGCCCGTTCCAGTCTAGCCGGACTGCCGCTGGCGAACGATCTCGAAGAGGAGCAGCGCCCCGGCCGTGGCCGCGTTCAGGCTCGCCACGCGGCCGGCCATGGGGAAGCTGACCAGCAGGTCGCAGCGGCGCTTCGTGGCGCCCGACAGCCCACTCCCCTCGCTGCCCACCACGATCGCCACGGGCCCGATGAGGTCGCTCTCCCAGGCCGATGCGGGCGCGTCGGGGTCGGCCGCCACCAGCCGCAGGCCGGCCGTCTTGAGCTCATGGATCGCCTCGCCGATGGTCGGGAGACGGCCGAGGAGCAGGTGCTCACTGGCGCCGGCGCTGGCCTTCACCGCGGCCGGGCTCAGCGGCGCGGCACCGCGCTCGGGATAGATGACGCCGTCCACGCCGGCCGCCTCGGCCGAGCGCAGGAGGGTGCCGAAGTTCATCGGGTCCTGGAGATGCTCGAGCACGAGGATGAACGGCGGGCGACCGGTGGCGCGCGACCGCGCGAGGATCTCGTCGAGGTCGCTGAAGCGTCGCTCTCCAACCTCCAGCAGCACGCCCTGGTGGCCGTCGAAGCCGGCCAGGCGCGTCAGCCGATCGGCCGGGACACGATCGACCGGCAGCTGGATCCGCCGTGCCGCGTCGGTGATGGAGCGCAGCTCGGGCGACGCCTTCGCCGACGCGCTGATCAGGAGCCGATGCGCCTCGCGACCGGCGGCGAGCGCCTCGAGCACCGGCCGGCGACCGCCGACCCAGTCGCTCATCCGGTGCCCCGCTCGATGCCAACCACCGCCCAGGCCGCCAACCCCTCCGCGCCCGCGAATCCCAGGCCGTCTGAGGTGGTGCCCTTCACCGAGACCGCATCGGCGCCGATCCCGAGCAAGGCGGCCACCCGCCCGGCGATCTCGTCGCGGCGCGGTGCCAGCGCCGGTTGCGCCACGGCCACGGCCAGGTCGGCGCTGGTCGGACGCCAGCCGGCCGTCGCCAGGTCGGAAACGGCGCGTCGCACGAGGTCGCCCGAGTCGGCGCCGGCCCAGGCGGGATCGTCGGGCGGGAAGGCGCTGCCGACATCCCCGAGCCGGGCGGCGCCCAGGAGCGCATCGACCAGGGCGTGGAGCGCGGCATCGCCGTCGGAGTGACCCTCAGGGCCGCGCTCGGCATCGGGGAATGGCACGCCGCCGATCCGCATCTCACGTCCGGCCACGAGCCGATGGGCGTCGAAGCCGATCCCACAGCGCCCGCCGGCCGGCAGCTCCGCGATCGAGGACGGCACGATCGGCGAGACCGCCGCGGCCAGCACGGCGCGCATGGCGACCACGTCGTTCGGCTCGGTGAGCTTGCGGTTCGCCGGGTCGCCGGGCACGACGCGTACCCCGACGCCCGCCGCGGCCAGAGCGCCGGTATCGTCGGTGATCGGGCGGCCCCACGCGTGGGCCTCCTCGATCGCGGCGCGCAGCGCACCGAGACGAGCGGCCTGCGGGGTCTGCGCCGCCGCGACCTCCTCGCGCTCGACCGGCCCGACCACGCGCTCCGAGCGAACGCGCTTCAGCGAGTCGACCACCGCCACCACCGGGACGACCGCGGCCTCGCTCCCGGAAGCCGCGGCGGCCACGCTGGCGATCAGCTCGACGCTCACCGCGGGCCGCGCGGCGTCGTGGACGAGGACGAGCGTCTCGTCGTCATGACCCGCGCCGGTGAGGGCCCAGATGCCGGCGATCACCGAGTCGGCGCGGGCCTCGCCACCGGGAACGACGAGGCATCGGTCATCGGCTCCATGCGGAAGGCGCTCGTGGTATCGGTCCACCCCATCGGGAGGCACGACGACGGCCACCCGGACGAGACCGGGCGTGGCGAGGAAGGCATCGAGGCCCCAGCGCCACGTCGGCCGGCCCCAGAAGTCGACCCACAGCTTGTCGCTTCCCATCCGGCTGCTCCGGCCGGCGGCGACCAGGATGGCGACGAAGGGTGCGGCGTCAGGCGCCATCGGCGCGCGGCTGGGCGAAGATCATGCGGCCGGCGACCGTCTGGAGCACCCGTGTGACGGTGATCGGGACCTCCTGGTTCATGAACCGCACGCCGCCCTCGACCACGATCATGGTGCCGTCGTCGAGGTACCCGACCCCCTGGCCCGCCTCCTTGCCCTCCTGGATGATGCGCACGGCCATCTCTTCGCCGGGATGGACGACCGCCTTCACCGCGTTGGCAAGCTCGTTGACGTTCAGGACCCGGATCCCCTGCAGATCGGCCACGCGGTTGAGGTTGAAGTCGTTGGTGAGGATCGCAGCACCGGTGTCGCGAGCGTAGGCCATCAGCTTGGCGTCCACCTCGGCCACCTCGGGGTAGGTGTCCTCGGTCACATCCACCGGCGAGACCGCATCCTTCTGGAGGGCGGAGAGCATGTCGAGCCCGCGCCTGCCGCGGTTGCGCCGTATCGCGTCGGGGGAGTCGGCGATGCGCTGCAGCTCGTCGAGGACGAAGCGCGGCACGACCAACGTGCCGAGGATGAACCCGGTCCGCGCGATGTCGACGATCCTCCCATCGATCACCGCGCTCGTGTCGACCACCACCCGATTCGTGGGAGATCGGCCACGCCCTCCCGGGAGGAGCCCGCCGAGTGCGGGGAGGAGCACGTCCCGCTTGTACATCGTGGCGGCCAGCATCACGGCCGCGAGAAGGATCGCCACGATCGGTGGTCCCAACGAGCCGGCCAGGCCACCCACCTGCGCAAGCGGAACCCCCAGCAGCAGGCCCATCACCAGCCCGACCACGATCGCCGCGACACCGAGCGCGAACTCCCCCGCTCCGGCCTCCGCCAGGAGCTCGACGGCGCGGCGCACCGGGTAGATCGTGATGTACGGGATGGCGAGGTAGCCGAACAGGAGCGAGGCGACCACGAAGGCCGTGAGAAACGCCGGGCGGTTCGCCGGCTCGATCAAGCCACCGGCACGCTGAAGCAGCGCCAACCCCAGCGCGAACCCGATCAGGGTGCCCAGGAGGGCCCCCAACAGCTGAATGATTCGTGTCACGTGCGATGAGTCCGAAAGATGAATGAACCGAGCCGCCCAGGGGTGATGAGCCGATGATGGGGCGGCTGCCCGGCGCCACCGGGTGGCCAGCCTAGCACGGCCCCCCTGGCCCGTCCATGTCTGCAGCGGACCGCACCGGACCTCACAGTCAGGTGTCGAGGACGATCCCCAGGGCCTCGCGGATGTCGCGAGCGACGATCATTCCGCCCGTGGTCTGCCGTCCACGCGCGCCGCGGCCGGGCCCGGTGACCATGCGCTCGAAGCCCAGGCGGGTGGCCTCGGCCAGCCGGCGCTCCGAGCGCGCGGCCTGGCGCAAACGCCCCGAGAGCGCCACCTCGCCCGCGAGCACGGTGCCACGCACCACGGGCCGCTCCCGGAGGCTGGAGGCCAGCGCTGCCGCGATGGCCAGGTCGGCGGCCGGCTCGTCGATCCGCAGCCCGCCGGCGACGTTGACGTAGACGTCGTGGCCGGTGAGGTTCAGGCCAGCATGCCGTGCCAGGACCGCGATGAGCATGAGGACACGGTTGGTGTCGATCCCCGTGGTCGCGCGGCGGGGCGTGCCGTAGGCAGCCGGCGCCGAGAGGGCCTGGATCTCGACCGCCAGGGGCCTCGTGCCCTCGAGCGCGATGGTGACCGCCGCCCCGGCGGTGGGCGTCTCGTCCGACTCGAGGAAGAAGCGGCTCGCGTCGTCCACCTCGGCCAGCCCGTCGCCGCGCATCTCGAGCACGCCCACCTCGTCCGTCGAGCCGAAGCGATTCTTCGCCGCTCGCAGCAGCCGCGTGGCGCCGAGCCGCTCCCCCTCCAGGTAGATGACCGCATCCACGATGTGCTCCAGCGTGCGCGGGCCGGCCACCGTGCCCTCCTTCGTGACGTGGCCCACCAGTGCCACGCATGTCGCGCTGCCCTTGGCCGCCTCCGCCAGGCGGGCAGCGACCTCGCGAACCTGTCCGACGCTGCCGGCCGGGCCGGTCAGCTCGCCGCTGGTCAGGGTCTGGACGCTGTCGGCCACCACCAGCGCCGGCGCCGCAGTCTCGATCGCGGCCAGGGCCGTCTCCAGGTCGGTCGTGGCGGCCAGGTGGAGTCCCTCCACCACGGCCCCGACGCGCTCGGCGCGGCCGCGCACCTGGGAGGCGGACTCCTCGCCGGTGAGGTAGAGAACCGTCCGGCCCGCACCGGCCACGCGGGCAGCGAGCTGGAGCAGAAGCGTCGACTTGCCGATGCCGGGATCCCCGCCGAAGAGCACGATGGAGCCCGGCACGAAGCCACCGCCGAGCACGCGATCCACCTCGCCGAGGCCGGACGTGAGCCGGTCAGCCTCCGCGCTCGACACCTCGCCGATGGGCGTCACCACTGCGGCGCCGGCCATCGCGGTGGCCGCGGAGGACGCGCGGCGTGCAGGGCCCTTCGGTGCGGCGATCGTCTCGACCAGCGTGTTCCACGCGCTGCACGACGGGCACTGGCCCGCCCATTTCGGGGAGGCCGCGCCGCATTGCTGGCACAGGTACGTGGTTCGGACGGCTGGCACGCTGATGCGAATCCTGCGCTTCGACGGCTTACCGCCGCGTTAGCGCCGGCTTATCGGCCGGCCTTGGCCGGTTGGCGCTTGGTCGGCGCCTCCTTGTCGATCGTGAGCGTTCCATCGGCTCCGACGTCGATCACGACCGTGTCGCCGGCGCTGAAGCTCGCCTGGAGCATGCGCTCGGCGAGCGCATCCTCGACCTGGTTCTGGATCTCGCGCCGCAGCGGGCGCGCCCCGTAAGCCTGGTCGTAGCCCTTGGCGATGATCGCGTCCTTGGCGGCATCGGTCACAACGAGCTCCATCTCCTGGCCGGCCAGCTGCTCCTTCACCCGTGCGAGCAGCAGGTCCACGATCTCGCGGATCTCCTCGCGGGTCAGCTGCCGGAAGACGACGGTCGCGTCGATCCGGTTCAGGAACTCGGGCCTGAACGTGTTCTTCAGCTCGGTGAGCACCTTGTCCTTCATGCGCTCGTAGTCGGCCGCGGCCTGGACCGACTCGGTGCCGCCCGGCCGGAAGCCGATCGAGCTGTCGCGCTGGAGCTCATGCGCCCCGACGTTGCTGGTCATGATGATGACCGTGTTGCGGAAGTCGACGCGGCGACCCTTCGCATCGGTCAGATGGCCGTCCTCCAGGATCTGGAGGAGGATGTTGAAGACCTCCGGATGCGCCTTCTCGATCTCGTCGAGGACGATGACGGAGTAGCTCTTGCGGCGCACCGCCTCGGTCAGCTGGCCGCCCTCGTCGTACCCGACATAGCCCGGCGGGGCTCCGACCAGCCGCGACACGTTGTGGCGCTCCATGAACTCGCTCATGTCGATCTTGATGAGCGCATCCTCGCTACCGAACATGAACTCAGCCAGGGCGCGCGCGAGCAGCGTCTTACCGGTCCCGGTGGGGCCCATGAAGATGAACGAGCCGATCGGGCGCTTCGGATCCTTCAGCCCGGCGCGCGCGCGACGCACCGCCTTGCTGACGGTCTCGATCGCCTCCTGCTGGCCGATGACGCGGCTGTGGATCGCATCCTCCATGTTGAGGAGCCGCTCGGACTCCTCGGCGCTGATGCGGATGACCGGGATGCCGGTCCACATGCTCACGACCTGGGCGATGTCCTCGTCGGTGACGACCGGCGTCTCCTTGGCCCGATCCTCGTGCCACACCTTGCGAAGCTCCTCGATCTGCTCCTTGCCCTTGGCCTCCTCGTCCCGCAGGCGGGCTGCGGCCTCGTAGTCCTGGCCGGCGATCGCCTCGTCCTTCTGGCGCGTCACTTCCTCGAGCGCCTGCTGCGCCGCCTTGATCTCCGGCGGGGCCGATCCGGAGCGCAGCCGAACGCGCGACCCGGCCTCGTCGATGAGGTCGATCGCCTTGTCCGGCAGGGCGCGGTCGGCCACGTAGCGCACGCTCAGGTCGACCGCCGCGTGGACCGCCTCGTCGCTGATCTTGACGCGGTGATGCTCCTCGTAGCGCTCGCGGATGCCGAAGAGGATGTCGACCGCCTCGTCGACGGTCGGCTCGTCGACCATGACCGGCTGGAAGCGGCGCTCGAGGGCCGCGTCCTTCTCGATGTACTTGCGAAACTCGTCGAGCGTCGTGGCGCCGATGCACTGCAGCTCGCCGCGCGCCAGCGGTGGCTTGAGGATGTTCGCCGCATCGATGGCACCCTCGGCAGCGCCCGCTCCGACCAGCGTGTGCAGCTCGTCGATGAAGAGAACGCTGTCCGAGCTGGCTCGCAGCTCCTCGATGATCTTCTTGAGACGCTCCTCGAACTCGCCACGGTACTTCGTGCCCGCCACGAGCGAGCCGATGTCGAGGGTGAGCACCCGCTTGTCGGTGAGCGTCTCCGGCACGTCGCCGTTCACGATGCGCTGCGCCAGGCCATCCACGATCGCCGTCTTGCCGACGCCGGGCTCGCCGATGAGCGCCGGGTTGTTCTTCATGCGCCGGCTCAGGATCTGGATGACGCGCTCGATCTCCTTCTCGCGGCCGATGACCGGGTCGAGGCTGCCGGCGCGGGCGGCATCGGTGATGTTGATCCCGAGCTGGTCGAGCGTGGGGGTCTTGGAGGGACGCTTCGCTTCCTGGGTCGGCGTGGAGCTCGAGCTCTGCGAGAGGACGTGGATAACCTGATGACGGACCTTGTCGAGGTTCACGCCCAGGCTCTCGAGCACGCCCGCCGCGATCCCCTCGCCCTCGCGGACGAGGCCGAGGAGCAGGTGCTCGGTGCCGATGTAGTTGTGCCCGAGCCGCCGCGCCTCGTCGATGGCCAGCTCGATGACGCGCTTGGCGCGCGGGGTGAGGCCGACCTCGCCGACGACAGGCCGGTCGCCGCGGCCGATGATGAACTCGACCGCGGTGCGGACCTTCGACAGCTCGACGTTCATGTTCTCGAGCACGCGCGCGGCGACGCCCTCGCCCTCGCGGACGAGGCCGAGGAGCAGGTGCTCGGTGCCGATGTAGTTGTGGTTGAAGCGCTGCGCCTCATCCTGCGCCAGGGTGAGAACCTTGCGCGCCCGGTCTGTGAACTTGTCGAATCTGTCCATGGTCGCCGCTTCCGTGTGCGATCTGCTGTTGAGTGTACGGTACCGGTGCCGTGCGCTGCTCCGCGCGTCGCATCGGCCTTCCGGTAGTAGTAGATACGCAGGACGACACCGATTCGCTCATCGTTCCGGCGAAGGGACGATGAGGGAGCGGGCCCCGACTCCCGGGCTCGCTCCCTGCGATCGCGCGTCAATCCGGCCGTTTCGCGGCCGGCATCGGTCAGGCCTTGGGCTCGTCCTCCGCCTCGGCAGCGGGCTCTTCGGCGGCTGCCTCCGGCTGCTCGGTGGCAGGCTCTTCGGCGGCTGCCTCCGATTGCTCGGCGGCTTGCTCTTCGGCGGCTGCCTCCGGCTGCTCGGCAGCGGGCTCTTCGGCGGCTGCCTCCGGCTGCTCGGTGGCGGGCTCTTCGGTCGCCGTCTCCGGCTCGGTGGCTGCCTGAGCCTCGGCCTCGGCCGCTGGGGCATCGGCAGCAGGCTCCGCCTCGGTGCCAGGCGACGAGCGGAACTGGTCGAGCAGGCCCGAGCTGGCGAATGCGGCGGCCATCGTGTTGTCGATCCCGCCCTCCGGCTCGGCCGTCGCATCCTCCGGCCGGTAGTCGAACCGGTCGCGGCGGTTGCTCCCGCTGCGGCGCGGACGCTCCTCGCGCGGCGCCGGCGCCGGTCGATCCTCGGCCTGCTTCAGGCTGAGGCCCAGGCGATGACGCTCCGAGTCGAGGCTGATGATGCGCAGCTTGACCTGCTGGCCCTCCTGCACCACGTCGCCGGGATGGGCGACGCGCTGGTGGGAGAGCTCGCTGATGTGGATCAGGCCCTCGAGACCCTCCTCGACCCGCACGAAGGCGCCGAAGTTCACGAGCTTCGTGACGGCGCCGTCGATCACGTCGCCGATCTTGTATTTGGCCACCGACTCCTGCCACGGGTCGGGCTGCAGACGCCGGATCGAGAGGCTGATCCGACCGCGCTCGTGGTTGATGTCGATCACCTCGGCCTCGACCTCGTCGCCGATGTTGTGGGCCGTCTCGGGGTTGTTGACCTTGTTCCAGGAGAGCTCGCTCTTGTGGACGAGGCCGTCGATGCCACCCAGGTCGACGAAGACGCCGAACGGGGCGATGCTGCGGACGATGCCCTTCACGCGCTGCCCGGTCTCGAGGCTGCTGAAGAGCTCGTCCCGCTTCTCGCGGCGCTCCTCGTAGAGGGCGACCTTCTCCGACAGGATGAGGCGGTTCGCCTTGCGATTGACCTCGAGGATCTTCAGGCGCAGCGTGCGCCCGACGAACGGCTGGAGCTTCTCGGCGATCTCCTGCGCCGCATCGCGTGGCTGCTCGTCGCGAGGGCGTCGCGGGAAGTCGACGATCTGGCTGATCGGCACGAAGCCCCGCACGCCGAGGTCGACGATCAGGCCGCCCTTGTTGTGGTCGATGACCCTGGCCTCGACGATCTCGCCGGCGTCGAAGCGCTCCTGCATCCCACGCCACTTGCGCTCGAGCCCGGCCCGACGCAGCGACAGCACGGCGTGGCCCTCGGGCGACTCCGGCTGCAGGACGTAGACGAGGACCTCGTTGCCGACCTGGATCTCCGGGCGGGACTCGTCCCCGTCGCGCGGACCGCGACGGTTCATCAGCTCTCGGTTGCTGACGACACCCTCGCTCTTGCCGCCGAAGTCGACCAGGATCTCGTCCGGATCGATGCGAACCACGGTGCCCTCGACGACGTCGCCGTGCTTGACGCTCTTCACCTCGTTATCGGGGTGATCGAGCAGCTCGGCCATCGTCATCGGCTCGCGCTCGGGCTCCTCAGGCGCAGGTGCCTCGGCGGCCGGCGCCTCGCCATCGGTCGCATCGGTTATGTCGGCATCTCGCTCGACCACCGGCTCGGCGGCTGGAGCTTCGGCCGAGACTGCCTCGGGTTCGGGCGCCGCCTCGGGCTGAGTTGCCGCCTCGGGCTGAGTTGCCGCCTCGGGCTGAGTCGCTGCCTCTGGCTGAGGCGCCGTCTCTGGCTGGGTCGCCGTCTCGGGCTCCGCCACCGGGTCATTCGCCGCGGCCGGGGCGTCTGCCTCGGGGGCAGGCGCTTCGGGCTGCGTTTCGGTGGTGGGCTGCTCGGGCTCGGTGACGGCCGGCGTCGGCTCTTCGGCCACGCTCACCGCGGCATCCCTGCGGTTGTCCTGGGTGGTGGGCGGCGTGGCCTGGTTCGTCTCATCGGTCAAGTGGTTGTACGCTCCTGTTGGTCAGAGTCCGGGCAACAAACACGCCCTCCACGCGGGAGGGCGTCCAACGCCGATCTGGCTCTCAGGTGCTGCCTGGTGGTCTCGTACGGACGACTCGGTGCTCCTTCTGCTCAGGTCGGGGTCGACGCGCTCGCGCGCGCTATGGGGTTGTCTGCCACACGGCCGAGAAAGCATACCATACGGTCAAATGCGGACCTTCGCCGGTGCCTGAGCTGCCCGATCTCACCATCGTGGCGGAGGAGCTCGCCCGCAGGGTCGCCGGCCGGCCGATCGTGCTGGCGTCGACGCCGACCCCGATCCTGGTGCGCGCCACGCCGGAGGAGGTGGCGGACCTGGCCGGCACCACGGCTGGGGCAGCTCGCCGCCGCGGCAAGTTCCTGGTCCTTCCGTTCGAGCGCGACGGCACGGAGGTGCGGCTCCTCGCCGCGAACCCGATGCTGGCCGGTCGCTTCTGGCTCGTCCCCTCCCGAGAACGGGTGCGCGCGAGGACCGGACTGCGGCTCGGCCTCGACCAGGGCGAGGACCTGCGCTATGTCGATCGCGAGATGCTCGGGAAGCTGTACCTCGTCTCGCCCGACGGCCTGGACCGCATTCCCGGCTGGGCCGAGATGGGCCCCGACGCCGACGACCCCGAGCTCACGCTCGATGCCTTCCGGCAGCGGATCCGTCGCCATCCGGGCGAGCTGAAGCCGCTGCTGCGCAACAGCCGGTTCGTGGCCGGCATCGGCAACGCGTACAGCGACGAGATCCTGTGGGAGGCGCGACTGGCGCCATTCCGCCGTCGCAGCTCGCTGAGCGCCGAACAGATCGACCATCTCTACGAGGCGATGCGCTCCGTCCTCGCCGCGGCCATCGATCGCGTTCGCGACCTCGTCCCGCCCCACATCGAGACGCAGCACCGCGAGTTCCTCAAGGTTCACCTGCGCGGCGGCCAGCCCTGCCCGCGTTGCGGGCGCGAGCTGCGACAGATCGGCGGGCGCGAGGCGACGACCTTCTGCCGCACCTGCCAGCCGCCCTTCTGACCCCTTCTCAGGGGATGACGAGCACCTGGCCGATGATGATCGTGTTGGGGTCTTCGATTCCGTTGGCAGATTGGATGGCCGCAATGCTCACGCCGAACTGCTGGGCGATCAGCGCCAGCGTGTCACCTTCCTGTACGACGTAGGTCCGCGGAGTCGGGGGCGGGGGCTCGGGCGTGGCCGTCGGGACCGCGGTTGGCACCACGGTCGGGGCCACGGTCGCGGTTGGCTGCGTCGGAGCGGGCGACGGCGTCTCGATCACGGTCGCGACGGGGGTGGCGGTCGGCGTGGGCGTCGGCGGGGCGGTCGGGCTTGCCGAAGGCATCGTGCCGGTGATGGCCACCGCGTCGAGGCGGCCATCGATCGCCGCCGCTCCAATCGCGATCCCGCCGACTCCCAGCGCGATCACCCCGGCCCCCACCGCCATGGCCGGACCGGGTCGGGCGCGCCGGGCCCGGCCGGCGAGGCCGCGCCACGCCGGCTCCGGAGCGAGCAGGAGTCGTGTCGAGACGAGTCCGTCCCCGATCGGCACGAGGCCTGCCGGCACCGCGCCGCCGCGCGCCAGGTACTGGAGCAGGCGCTCGCAGCGCTCGTGGTCGGGGGTCAGGCAGAGGCGCGCCTGCAGTTGCCGCTCGAGCGGGGCTGGCGGATCCTCGGCCCAGCAGCGATGCGTGGCGTCGACCCCGTCGACCGCCGATCGACGATCGGCAGCGAGCGCGAGCAACGGGCAGACGCGATCCACGCAACGAGGATACCAAGAGCCCCGACGGCGGAACCGACGGGGCTGGCAAATGAATATCCCGGCGACGACCTATTTTCCCAGGAGGTTGCCCCCCGAGTATCTTCGGCGCTGGAGAGCTTAACTTCCGTGTTCGGGATGGGAACGGGTGGATCCTCTCCGCTAGCGTCACCGGGATAATCTTCAATTGTCCGACCGCCCATGACGGGCGCATCGAAGGGTGGAAGCGTCGAATCGACGGGAGGACGGCCATCGGCCGTCTCCGAACGCGATCCAGCAGCGTGCTAGTCGCGTGAACTAGGTCAAGCCCTCGACCATTAGTACCGGCTTCGCTGAACGCATTGCTGCGCGTACACGTGCGGCCTATCAAACAGCTAGTCTCGCTGCGGTCTTACCTGGTTAACCCAGTGGGGAACCTCATCTTGAGGCGAGCTTCGCACTTAGATGCTTTCAGTGCTTATCCCAACCGAACATACCTACCCAGCAATGCCATTGGCATGACAACTGGTACAACATTGGTTCGTCCACTCCGGTCCTCTCGTACTA
>JBOGSW010000202.1:0-4604 GCA_050695815.1 Candidatus Limnocylindria bacterium
TCACGGTCGCCACCGAGAGCCGGATCGCGTCGAGCTCGCCGGTGTAGGCGGTCGCCAGCGACCGCAGGATCTGGATCGCGAAGCCGGCATCGGTGTTGCCGATGACCGTGATCGTCGCCGGGTCGCCCCTCTGCACGTCCTCCCCGAATCCGGCGGGGATGATCGCCGCGGCATCGATCTCGTCCTCGAGCGCGGCGCGCGCCGCCTCCTCGTCGGGGAGATCGACGACGGTGGCCACGCCTGCCTCCTCGATGGCCGCCATCGGTCCATCACCGAAGGCGGCCGCGATCTCGGTTCCATCGAGGTCGACATAGCCGTAGCGCAGGTCCAGGTCTCCATCGGCTCCGGGCAGGAGCAGTGCGAAGATCGCGGCCAGCCCGAAGGGAGCCACGACCCCGACGATGATCGCGGTCCGGTAGCGGATGCGCTCGAGGAGGTCCTTCGCCGCGATGACGAGCGCCGCACGCATCAGTCGCGCAGCGCGCGGCCGGTGAGGTGCAGGAAGACCGCCTCGAGGTCCGGCTCGACGATCTCGACGCTGTTGATGCTGGCGCCGGCCGCGGCCGCCGCCTCGATGATGCGGGGCAGGATGCTGCGCGCGTCGATCACCAGCAGGCCCACGCCGCCCTCGTGGACGCTCGCCTCCTGCACGCCGTCCAGCGGGCGGACGGCGGTCGCGGCCGCCTCCAGGTCACCGGTCGCGGACAGCTCGATGCGATCGCGCTGTCCGATCAGGCTCACGAGCTCGCGGCGCGTGCCCTCGGCGCGGATCTTTCCCTCGTCGATGATGCCGACCCGGTCGCAGAGGCGCTCCGCCTCCTCCATGTAGTGGGTGGTGTAGAGGATGGCCATACCCTGCCGGCCGAGCTCCTCGACGCTCGACAGGATCGCGTTGCGGCTCTGTGGATCGACGCCGACCGTCGGTTCGTCGAGCACCAGCAGCTTCGGCTGGTGCAGCAGCCCGATGCCGATGTTCAGCCGCCGCTTCATGCCGCCGGAGAACTTGTCGGTCCGCTCGCCGGCGCGGTCGGTGAGGCCGATGATCTCGAGCACCTCGTCGATGCGGCGCTTCAGGTCGCCGCCGCTCATCCCGTACAGCTGACCGAAGAAGCGCAGGTTCTCGGTCGCCGTCAGCTCGGGATAGATCGCCAGGTCCTGCGGCACGAGGCCGATCGCGTTCTTCGCGGCAGCCGTGCCGATGTCGACCGGGCGACCGTCGACGGTGACGCTGCCCGCGTCGCGGGTGAGCAGGCCGCAGATCATCGAGATGGTGGTCGTCTTGCCGGCACCGTTCGGGCCGAGCAGCCCGTATGTCTCGGATGGACCGATGCTGAAGCCGACCCCGTCGACCGCCGTCCGTTCCCCGTAGCGCTTGCGGAGACCTTCGCAGGCCAGGACCGCGTTGGTGGTGACGCCGGCCTTGGCAGCCTGCTCGGTTGTCATGGGCGGGATGGTACCGCGCCGGGCAGGCGGTGATCAGTCGAGCTGGTCGCGAACCTGGCGCTGGATGCGGCCGAGGAGGGCCGCGGCCCCGCGCAGGCGCAGCGGGCTGACGGCCTCGGACAGGGACATGCGCGCGGTGATGTCGCCGGGCACGGCGAGCACCTCGTCCGCAGGAAGGCCGTTGAGCCCGGCGTGGAAGATGCCGGCGAAGCCGCGCGTGGTCGGCGACTCCTGCGGCGCGTCCACGAAGATCTGCACGTTGCGGTCGTCATCGACCTCCGCCGCGACGAAGAGCGGCGACTGGCACTCAGGCACCGGCTCGAGGCGCTCGGGGTGCTCGGCGTAGCGCGCGGGCAGCGGCGGGATCGTCTGCGAGTACTCGAGCAGCAGCTCGAGTCGATCACGCGGCGGGAGCAGCGCGAAGCCGTCGACGATCTCGGCCAGGGAGGGCGGCAGCACCTCGGCCGTCACGCGCCCTCGACCTCGCGCTCGATCGGCAGCCGCACCGCGTTGCCCCACTCGGTCCACGATCCGTCGTAGTTGCGGACCTTCTCGTAGCCGAGCAGGTGGGTCAGCGCGAACCAGGTGTGGCTCGACCGCTCGCCGATGCGGCAGTACACGACCACGTCATCGGCCGGCGCCAGGCCGACCTCGTCCTGGTACAGCTGCTCGAGCTCGGCACGGGACTTGAAGGTCCCGTCCTCGTTGGCGGCCCGTGCCCACGGCACGTTCTTGGCGCCGGGGATGTGTCCGCCGCGCAGGGCTCCCTCCTGCGGGTAGTTCGCCATGTGCAGCAGCTTGCCGCTGAACTCGTCGGGCGAGCGCACGTCGACCAGTGGCTGGCCGAGGTGGGTGAGCACGTCCTCGCGGAAGGCACGGATGCGGGCGTCGTCGCGCTCGACCACCGGATAGTCGGTCGGGACGCGGCTCGATGCATCGGTCGTCATCGGTCTGTTCTCGGCTTCCCACTTGGCTCGCCCGCCGTCGAGCAGGCGCAGGTCGGGGTGGCCGAACAGGCTGAAGACCCACAGCGCGTACGCGGCCCACCAGTTCGACTTGTCGCCGTAGAAGACGACGGTCGAGTCGCGACCGATGCCCTTGGCGCGCATCAGCTGGGCGAAGCGCTCGGCGTCGACGTAGTCGCGCGTGATCGGGTCGTTGAGCTCGGTGTGCCAGTCGACCTTGACCGCGCCGGGGATGTGGCCGGTCTCGTAGATCAGGATGTCCTCGTCGGACTCGACCACCACGAGCCCGGGATCGTCGAGATGCTCGGCGAGCCAGGCGGTGGTGACCAGCGTCTCGGGACGCGCGTACTGCGCCAGCTTCGGGTCGGTGTCGTTCGGAAGGGCCATGCGTTGATCGTAGGCCTTTCGGCGCCGCTTGTCCGATGGTGCGTTGGGCGCGCGGCGTTCGGCGGCGACCTTCGGGCCGCTCGGCGATTTCACCCGGTGGAGGTAATGGACGATAAGGCGGCTTTCGATGGCCGCTGGTGTCATCTGGCGAACCGTGCGGCCATTCACGACGCCTGAACGGGCCGATCCTGGCCGATACCTTCGCCCCGTGAAAAGCGCCGGGGGCTGTCACGGCTGCGGCCGGGATTGTGCTGGTCGTGCCGGTGTGACCGAACTTGCTCGGACTTTGCCCCGGCGTGACCGGCGCGACTGGCCCGACTGGGTCGGATACGCGGCCGCTGCCTGGTCCATCGTCTACGCCGCGCTTGGCACCTTCTGGTGGGGCGGGGGACCGGGCTTCCCGTTTGGAACCGAGAACGACCCCGCAGCGGGGATCTCGATCCTGGCCGGCGCATCGGCGGCCGTCGGGGCACCGGTCATCACCGTCCTCGGCCTCATCGGCGCGCTGGTGGCGCTCGGCATGGCGCGTGACTGGGGACGGGGGCCGGTCCGAGCCGGGCTGCTCGGCTTCGGCGTGACGGCGGCGGTCTCGCTCACGCTGCTGATCCCCGACTATCGCGTGCTGGTCTTCACCGCGTACGCCCCGATCGTGCTGATCGGCGCTCCCTTCGGCTGGCCGCCCGACGCCAGCCTGCTCGACGCGGTGACGGGACCGCTCGTGAACCAGTTCTGGTGCATCGGCGGAGGAGTGCTGTGGGCCGCCGCATCGGTCGCGTACTGGCGACGCGGTCGCGGAGCCTGCCCCACTTGCGGTCGGACCGATGCCGAACCCGGGTGGATCGCTCCGGACCGGGCCGCGCGATGGGGCCGGTGGGCGACGTACGTTGCGATCGCCGTTCCGGTGCTGTATGCGGTAACCAGGTGGGCGTGGGCGCTGGGCATCCCGCTCGGGATCAGCGAGGAGTTCCTGCGCGAGGGCCAGGAGATCGGCCTGTGGCTCGCCGGTGCGGCGCTCGCCACGCTGGCGGTCGTCGGAGCGATCCTCACGCTCGGCCTGGTCAAGCCATGGGGCGAGACCTTCCCGCGCTGGATCCCGTTCCTCGGTGCGCGGCGCGTGCCACCGGCGCTGGCGATCATCCCGGCAAGCATCGTGGCGATCCTCGTCACCACCTCCGGCATCATGTTCTGGCGCATGACCCTCAGCGGCGGCTTTCCGCTCGGGGAGCTCGAGCTCATCACCCTGGAGGACAGCTGGGCGGCACTGGCCCCGGAGCTGCTGTGGCCGCCGTGGGGCGTGGCGCTCGGGGCAGCCACACTGGCGTATCACTTCCGTCGTCGCGGACGCTGTTCGCGATGCGGGCGGCCGCGCTGAGGCCGCTCGGCGGGCGACCTTCGGGCGCCTCGTTGGGCGACCTGCGGGACGCTCGCCGAGTTCACCCGGTGAAGGTAATGGACGACGTCACGGCTTTCGATGCCCTGTCGCGTCACCGCGTGGAACGTGCGGCCATCCACGGCCCCCGAACGGGCTGATCTTGGCCGATACCTTCGCCCCGTGAAACCGACGCGGGCAGATCTTGGCCGATACCTTCGCCCCGCGACAACGCCAGGGAGGCAGCGGTCAGCCGGCGGCTGAGACCTCGCGGGCGCGCCGAATCGCCTCGGCTGCCCCGTCGCTCCACGGTGCCCCGTGGCCCGGCAGGAGCCAGCGTGCCTCGATCGCTTCCAGGAGGCCCAGCGATGCCAGTGCCTCCTCCGGTCGGAGCGTGAAGGGCGCGGGTCCTGGCCCCTGCGCGCCGGTCAGTACGTGCC
>JBOGSW010000203.1:0-5212 GCA_050695815.1 Candidatus Limnocylindria bacterium
CCGATGGCCAGGCCATCGCGCTCGGCGAGGACGGTGCCATCGAGGGTGTAGCGCCTCACGATTCCGCCGTCGTGCGCCACCAGCAGGCTGCCATCCGGCAGCCATTGCCCGTCTCCCGGCGGGTCGGTCGCGAAGGTGGAGACCCCGCGGCCGGCGTCGACGCCGAGGTCGAAGATCCTGCCGTAGCCACCCGGTCCGCTGACCGCGATGCGCCGGCCATCGGGGGCGCACGCCAGGCCACCCAGGTGATCGCTCCCGGGCAGGGTGATGACTGGCTCGCCGCTTGCCACGTCCCACACGCGGACGAGCTCGTCGGCCGCGGCGGCCACGATCCAGGCGCCGTCGTTCGCGAAGCACGCGAGGTTGGGCTGGGCACCCACGTTGATCGTGCGCAGCAGGTCTTCCGAGCCCACGTCGTAGACCTCGATCCGGCTGGGCTCGTAGGCATAGATCGCTAAGCGCTCGAAGTCCGCGCTGAACGCGACGCTTTGGATCCATGGCGGCTCGCCCTCGCGCGGCTCACCGAAGCGCGCGATGACTTCCCAGGTCTCGGTGTCGTGCAGGAGCACCTGGCCAGGTGCTTCGTCCGCCACGGCCAGCGCTCCGCCCGGGCCAAAGGCGAGGCTGCCATAGCCGCTCATCTCGAACGACCTGATGAGGCGTCCGCTCGGGGCGTGGTAGAGCTGCAGCTCTTCGAGGCGATCGCCTTCCCTGTCCACGCTCCCCACCGCCAGCAGGCTGCCATCCGCGGAGAGGGCCGGATCGACCAGGAAGTGGTCCTCGTCGCCCGCGCGTGCCACGACCCGGCCGGTGGGCAGCTCCCAGACCACGGCCGGTGCGTCCCGATACGTCTCGACGGCGTAGCGGCCATCGGCGCTGACCGCCGAGCCGATGGGCTCCTCGCCCTGCGCCTCCAGCTGCCCGAGCGTCTCCCCGGTCTGCGCGTTCCACAGGACGGGCTGCGTGCGTGGCCGTCCGGCCGACATGACGGCATCATCCGTCGCGAAACCGATGAAGAAGCCGCCGGCATCGGCGCTCGCCAGGGTGCGGTGGGCGATCAGCGCTGAGCGCAGCGCGGCGACGGCCTCGGGGACGGGCTCGCCGTTGCCGTCGCCGGACACGTCGACGGCCTGCATGGCCAGCAGCAGCGCGAGGTCCTGGTCGATGTCCTGCTGCGCCCGGCTGTCCGCCGCCAGTGCCCGTGCCAGCGCCTCGCGCTCGCCGGACTCCGCCCGCCCCAGCTGCAGGAATGCCAGCAATGCGAGGCCCAAAGCCACGGCCGCCGCAGCGCTGGTGCCGATCAGCACCGAGCGGCGCCGGCGTCGTTGCGCGGTGGTCACCAGGTCCTGATGCTTCCGTGACTCGGCGAGGAGCTCCTGCTCCTGCGCGCTGAGGCCCAGGTCTGTGCCCGCCTGCCACTGCTCGGCCTCCTCGAGGCGAGCACCCGAGAAGAGGTAGTCCGTCGACCGTCCGGACGCCTCCCACTCCGTGACCTCGGCTCGCATGCGGCGGTGCCGGATCAGGTCCTCGCGCCGTGTCTCGATCCAGGTGCGCAGGGTCGGCCACTCGCGGAAGAGCGCCTCGTGGGCGACCTCCACCGTGGGGCCGCGGGTCACCGGATCACGGTCGAACGACAGGAGCCGATGGGCCCCGAACTGGCGCAGGACTTCGTCCACCGCGCGCCGATCCGCGGACAGCGACCCCAGCTCGGAGCGCAGTATCCGGCGGCGTGTGTCGTCGTGCTCCTCGTCGACCGTGACGAGGCGGAGGAACACCTGCCGAGCCGTGCCCTGCGCGCCCGGCGGCAGGTTGCGATATACCTCCTCCGCCCGCTGACCCAGCGCACCCGCCACGCCTCCGCTGTCGCGGTAGCGGGCAGCCGTCAAGCGCCGGCCGTCGCGACGCGCGAACAGCTCGGTCAGCGCATGCTGCAGGAGTGGCAGCGCCCCCGGCTGGTCCAGGACGTCACGCGTGATGGTGTCCACAAGGCCGGATTCGAACTCGAGACCGACGGTGCGGGACGGCCGGGCGATGGCCTGGGCCAGCTCATCGGCCGTGGGTGGCGTCACCAGCACCAATCCATCGCGCATCACTTCGCCGAGTGCCGGTGACTCGAGGGCCCGATCCAGGAAATCCGCTCGCATGGCTGCCACCACCCGCAGGCGCGAGCCAGCGTCATGGCTCGCCTCGACCAGGGAGGCGATGAACTGCCGCCGCGTGGCGTCGTCCTCGGTCACGCTCCAGAGTTCCTCGAACTGGTCGACGAACAGGAGCAGCTCGCTGTCCTTGGGCAGGACCCGATTGAGCCTCGTCGCCAGCCACGACGGCCCGTCGCCCGGGTCGCCGCCTGCCCCCCTGGGATCCTCGATTCCCACGCGGAGGAGTGCGGCAGCCAGCTCCTCGAAGGGATATGCGCCGGGGAACATGTCCGAGAGCACCCAGCTGCGGGCATCGGCCAGGTGACCGGCTCGCAACGCGGGCAGAAGGCCGGCGCGGATGACGGACGACTTGCCGCTGCCACTCGGTCCGGCGAGGACCACCAATCGCCGTTCCAGGACGGCCTGCATCAGGCGGTCGATCAGAGCCGAGCGGCCGAAGAAGTCGGACGCGTCGGCCTCCGAGAAGGCGTGCAGGCCCTTGTAGGGGTTGCGGATGCGGTCGGCGCGGAAGTCGGCGTCGGACATCGCCACCACGTCGGCTCCAGCGGCGCGGCGAAGGTCGCGGACGAGGTCGGCGACGCGCTCCTGGCGGTCGGCCGGCATCGGCGAGGTGGCCTGGGCCAGGACGGCGACCAGATCCGGATCGAGGTCCGTTCGGCGCTTTCCCAGCGTCATGGCCGGCGCCTCGTGGTTCGGGATCGCGCCCGCCAAGGCCTCGACGGCGATTCCCCCAAGGCCCCAGATGTCGCTGCGCTCGGTTGCCGACTCTCCCCGACGACCCTCCGGCGGCCCGTCACGCACGGTCGGATCCGGATCGAACGGGAAGCCACCGAGCAGGGCATTCCGCTCCGTATCGAGCAGGACGCACGAGGCGTCCAGCGCCCCATGGACCAGGCCCTGCCGATGGGCCGACTGCAGCGCACCGCCGACCTGCTCCACCAGGCGAAGCACCTGGCCAACGCTCCATGGCGCACGTTGCGCGGCGTCTCGAACGCTCCCGCCCCGAATCCAGGGCGTGATGACGAACGCGCCGTCCGGATCCCGCCACCAGTCCAGGAGCGGGACGAGGTTCGGGTGGTCCAGCTCGCTGACGCGCCTCGCACGCAGGTCGAAAGCTGTCATGAACTCCGGCCGCTGCACGAAGCTGCCGCGCAGCATGGTGAGCGATACCTCGCGGCCCACCGATGCCTGGTACGCGCGGTAAGTGGTCCGCGGTGGGCGCTCGTCGATCTTGTCGCGCAGCTCGAAGCCGCGAACCGAGTGCGGCGACCCCTCCGCATGGGGCTCGAGCACCTGGGCAGGCACGGGCGGGGCGAGCGCCGGATTCTGGGTCAGGATCTGCCGCTCGAGCGCCTGCAGGCCGGGAGACGGATCGATCCCCATCTCCTCTGCGAGCCACCGCCGCGCGCGGTGATAGGCGCGCAGGGCGTCCGCCTGGCGGTCGGATCGGTAGAGGGCCAGCATGTGCAGGGCGTGCAGCCGCTCCCGGTAGGGATGCTCGCGACTCAGGGCGCCAAGCTCGGGGACGACCTCCGCGTGGCGCCCCGCCTCCAGCTCGGCGGCCAGTCGGTCCTCGACGGCATCCAGGCGGAGCTCGCTCAACCGCTGGATCTCGCTGCGAAGCAGGGGAGACTCGGCCACGCCACCGTAGGGCTCGCCGTGCCACAGGCTGAGCGCCTCGCGCAGGATGGTCGCGGCCGAGGCCGGCGCATCGGTCGTTCGCTGGCGAGCCGCTGCCACCAGCGTCTCGAAGCGGTGTGCGTCGACGAGCTCGCGGTCCAGGACGATCCGATAGCCGCGACCCTCACGCACGATCTCGTCGGTCAGGACGCGCCGCAGCTCCGAAACGTACGTCTGGATCGCGTGGCGGGCACCATCGGGAGGCTCGTCCGTCCAGAGCTCGTCGACCAGGCGATCGTCCGAAACGACACGGTCAGCCTCGATCAGCAGGACGGCGAGTACCAATCGCTGCTTTGGTCCACCGAGGCTGACAGGGGCTCCATCCGTGAAAGCGTCGAGCGGCCCGAGGATCTGGTACCGCACTCTAGTCATCATACGATCCAGTCGTACGCCCACCCCGAGACCGACGGGCGTGCCGTCGGGGTACGCCTCGAGCGGTCCCAAGACCTGAAACCGCACTGCTCGGATCAACCCGACCGTGCTTCCGGGCCGCGGCCTCGGGAGGACCTAAGGCGCCCGGGGCGATGAGCCCCGGCCACCATCACCTAGCGCCCTACACCAACAGGGCGCAGACGTCGGGGAACGGGCCGTCGGCGATGCGGCCGTTTTCGGCTACGACTGTAGGAGGCCCGCCGTCGGCCGGGTACTCGAGGACGATGTGGGCGCCACCGCCGAGCATGTCGCCGTCGGCGCTCTTGAAGTGTCCGAACAGGCCGGTGATCATCTCCGTCACCGATCCGTCCTCGTGGAAGGTCACGTGTGACGATGCCGATCCCACCGTTGTGACCGATGCACCGTTGGCGGGGTTGATCAACGTGATGCGCCAGCTCGACTGGGTCAAGAAGAGGCGCACGGGGTCACCATCCCTGTTCAGGAAGGTGGTATCACGGATCGTCCCCTCCAGGTTCTGCAACAGAGGCACGCCGCACACGAACTCCGGAAGCGGGAAGGTGACGTCCACCTCCTCGACGTTGCGGATGGGTGGGACCGCCAGGGCGGAACCCACCAGCATCAGCGAGGCGACCATGGCCAGCGGGAGAGCCGCTAGGCGACGGTTGGGAGACATTTCGTCCCTCCTTATCGGCTTGCTGTCCCGCCACCTGCGGAACTGCCGTGATGCTCCTTAGCGCCGCTCAAGAAGCGCTCAAGGTCGTCGCGCGTCGCACGATTCGAAGAGGCCACTGGTGTTGGCCTGGCTCCAGTGTCGCCCACCAACCATCGCGTCCATGCTCGATCTGACCCATCAAGGCGGTCGGCACGGATCGCCATGAGCAGCGGTCGTCAGCGGGTGCAATGAGCAAGCCGATACCTGTCGCGGCGGCCGTTGGTCGCGACGTGCCGACTCGTCGAGGTGGTCCGCGTGATTTCCGAAC
>JBOGSW010000204.1:0-3347 GCA_050695815.1 Candidatus Limnocylindria bacterium
CCGCGCCAGGTGATCCGCATCGGCTCCGGCGCCCTCAGGTGTCCAGGCGCATGCGCACGCGGCCGATCGTGAGCTCATCGCCGAAGCTGAGCGCCACCGGGCGGTCGATGCGGTGCCCGTTGACGTACGTGCCGTTCGTGCTGCCCTGGTCCTCCACGAACCAGCTGCGTCCGCGGAAGGTGAGCATCGCGTGGCTCGTGCTCACAAAGTCGTCCTCGACGTAGATCGTGTTATTCACGTTTCGACCGATCGAGTTGATCGGCCCCAGGGCGATCGTGGAGCCCGACTGCGGCTCATCCTGCGGAGACTCGAGGACCGAGAGGCGCCCGATCCCCGAGCGGGACGCCAGCTGCGCCTGCTCGGCACTGCGCAGGTCCTTGAGCAGTGAGCCCGCGAAGCGCATCAGGACGAGGTACAGCAGGACCACGAAGCCGAGCTGGAGGACCAGGAGGAGGACGCGCAGGATGTCGCCCGTCACCCGCGCACCTGGAACTCGATCTCCGTGTCGCCGACGCGGATGCGGTCGCCCGGCCCGAGCGCGATCTGGCTCACCGACTGGCCGTTCACCGTCGACCCGTTGCGCGACCCGAGGTCCGCGAACCCGTACGCGCCGTGCTGCAGCTTCAGCTGGCAGTGGTGACGGCTCACCATCGGGTCGTCGACGATCACGTCATTGTCACTGGCGCGGCCGATCCCGATGAGCGGACCGCCGAGGTCGAACTGGACGGGGTGGCTGCCGCGGGTGCTCACCAACAGGTAGGCGCGCCGGGCGGAGTCGGGCGCGTCGGCGTGGCTCGGGCGGCTGAAGATCATCGTGTCCGACGAGGCCGGCATCGGCGTCGCCTCCTGGATCCGGTCGCCTCGCTCGTCGATGACGTTCGCCGCGACCCGGATCTCGCCGCGTCGCGTGCCCGGGTCGGAGAGGATCTGGACGCGCGGCCGCGCCACCAGGGTGTACCGCTCGTGACGGGCCCGGGCCAGGATCCCGTGCGCCAGGTCGTCCTCCAACGAGCCCCGGTACGAGGCGAAACCCTCGTAGTCCGAGGGATGCAGATGCAGGTCGTAGTGGTTCGGGACGATCACCCCGACGTCGCGGAAGAGCTTGTTCGTGTCCATCGCTCGCTCGATCCGCTTGGCGAGGCTCACCGGCTGGATCGATGCGCCCAGCCGGCCGGCGGGTGCCTCGAGAAAGCGCTCGAGGAACGACTCGACGCGCGAGAGGATGCCCATCGCGGCCGATCCTAGCACGCGGGGTACGAACGGCCGCCGACGAGGTACGAATGCGCCGATAGGGTCCAGCTGCCACCCGTGGCTATACTTCGTGCCCCGACCGCCACCGCGGCACGGTTGGAATCGAGGCACCATTGGTAGAGACACTCACCGAGTCATTCTGCGAACGCTGCGGGACGCGCTACGAATTCAAGGCGCCGACCCGCCTCAACCCGCTGCGCAAGACGCGGGGGTTCGTGGGTGGCCTGAAGAACTACCTGATGAGCCAGGACGCGCTCTCTGACGCCATGGGCGACGCGATGCGCAGCGAGGAAGAGACCCTCGCCTCCGCCCAGCTGGACGCCTTCCACGAGTCGTTCAACTTCTGCATCGACTGCCGCCAGTACACCTGCATCAACTGCTGGAACGACGGCTCCGGGCGCTGCCGCAGCTGCGCCCCCATCCCCGGGACCGATGACCTGGCGGAGCGCCTCGAGGCAGCGTTCGTCCATACCGATGGGGTCGCCCCCGCGACCAACGGCGACGCCGCACCAGCCGACCATGAGATTCACCGGCACCTCGACCCGAGTGTCTGGCCGACCTCGGACCTCCCGATCTCCGGGGGAATCGCGGACCCCGCCTCAGACCCGTGGCCGACTGCCGACGCGCCCTTGGTCACCCCCGAGCCCGAGCCGGAGCCCGAGCCGATGGTGGCCGAGGCGCCCGAGACGGAGCCCGAGCCGGAGCGGCCCCCGCTGCGCGTGGTCGCGTGGGACGAAGACACGTCCTACGAGGTCGAGCCGGAGCCGGTGGTGGCCGAGGTCGAGCCCGAGCCTGAGCCAGAGCCGGTGGTGGCCGAGGTCGAGCCCGAGCCCGAGCCGGTGGTGGCCGAGGTCGAGCCCGAGCCGGAGCGCGAGGCGCCCGCGCGCCAGCGCATCGCCCCGATCAGCGAGACGATCCTCCACTTCCCGCACCAGTCGCACGAGACCGAGCCCGCGGTTGCCGAAGAGCCCGTGGCGGCCGAGGACCAGAGCCCTGAGCTGGCGGCGCGGCGGGCGCAGCTCGACCTCCTGGGCCTCGGCGATCCGGGCGAGGGCCCGGTCACGCCCGCGCGCCAGGTGCTCCCCTACCGGTCACGCGGCGCCGCGGCATCCGCGGGAGAGACCGCGGCACACCGCGGTGCATCCTTCTGGGAGGCGTCCGCCCGCGAAGTGGCCAGTGCCACCGGGCAGATCGGCGTCCAGAACTGCGGTCAGTGTGGGCTGTCGCTGTCTGCCAACGCGCGATTCTGCCGCCGCTGCGGGACCCGCCAGGCGCAGTCCGCGTAGGGGATCGGGTCAGTCGCCCGAGGCTGGTGCGGGGCTCTTCCGGGTCCCGGAGCCCTTCTCGGTCGTGGAGCCCTTATCGGTCCCGGAACCCGTATCGGTCGCGGATCGGGGTGTGACGGCCGGGGCGCCATCACCCGAACCCTTCTCCTTGCTCGACGAGCCGGATGCGGTCGCCGCGCCCCCGTCGCTCGTGGAGGACGATGCCGCGCGCGAGTCGGTGCGGTAGAAGCCGCTCCCCTTGAAGATGATCCCCGTCGGATAGAGCACGCGACGCAGCACGCCACCACAGCGCTCGCAGGCGGTGGGCCCGTCCTCGAGCATCGAATGGATCACTTCGGTGACAGCACCGCATGAGCGGCACTGGTAGTCGTAGGTCGGCACGGCGCGGGCATCATGGCAAAGGTGGCCCCGATGCGCAACGAAGCCGCCTCAGCGATCTTCCCTGGGGGTTGGCTCCCTCGCCCGAATGCCCGCGCCTTTATCAGCTACCACTCACCGTCGGCTTGGGCAGCTTCGAGGGGATGTCCGGCGGCCCGCTGCTCGCCGATTGAGCGTGATCGAGCGTGATCGAGTCGATCGAGAGGGTCCTGGCCGTGCCTGGGCCGATCTAAGCCTACGGTGAGTGGTAACTGGCAGTGTCGAGCGGGGTCCGATGCATCCGGCCGGCACGCATCGATCTTTCGACGGATTTCGTCCTGGGGCCTTATCTGTGTCGCGGATCCGCGATCTATACGCGGCCGGACGGCGTGAAGGCGCCTGGCGGGCACTCCCACGCCAGCAGGCAAGGAATAGATCGGCCCCAGGCCGCCC
>JBOGSW010000205.1:0-18780 GCA_050695815.1 Candidatus Limnocylindria bacterium
CGCCCAACCCCACCACGGCGGTCTCGATCCCCGCCCCACCGACCTCCATCGGCTCCGTGAGCGTATGGACGGCGAACGACAGGTAGCGCCAGCCGGCGATCTCGGGCGTGACCGGCTCGCCGGGCGCCAGTCGCGCATCGGTCACTCGAGCAGGGCCTCGCCGATCAGGTGCAGCAGCTCGTGGTACGAGCCGATGAACGTGCGCAGCGTCTTCACCGAGGGTCCCCAGCCGTCGAAGTCGTCGACGGACAGTCCATCGGGCTCGAAGGCGCGCACGAAGTCCGGCAGCATGCGCAGCTCCTCGAGGTAGGCGGCATCCACGGGATCCTTCATGCGGCGCCGCACCTCGACCGATGAGGCGTTGAAGCGCTTCTGCCAGGCCGAGGGCATGGTGATGATCACGTCGCCGCCGATCAGCTCGGACCAGTGCAGGTGATGGCGGATGGCCGCGCCCAGCAGGCGCGCCCGGTAGCCGCGCGAGCTCCACTCGGCGTAGGCGCGTTTGAAGACGGCAACGCCGGCCCACGGCAGGGCCGAGGGATGGACGGTCAGGCCGTCGCGGTCGACTACCTCGCGCAGCCAGTCGTCGAGGCGACCCATCATGATCGTGATCACGGGGCCCATGGACGACGTGTCGTGGCCGTCGGCCTCGCGGCGCTCGATCCCGCGCTGCACGGCCTCGGCGGCGGCGAAGGCCTGGGCCACGCTGAACGACACGGTGGCGTTGATGCTGATGCCCTGGTAGCTCGCCTCCTCCATGGCATCGATGCCGGCGGCCGTGGCCGGGAACTTGACGATCACGTTCGGCGCCAGCCCGGTGAAGCCGAAGGCCTGGGTGACCATGGCCGGGGCGTCGCGGAAGAGGGTCGGATCGGTCTGGATGCTGAGGCGGCCTGCCCGTCCTTCGGAAGCCTCGAAGGCCGGCATCAGCAGCGGCGCGGCGCGCACGCTCATCTCGGCCACGATGCCCCACGCCAGCTCCCGCTCCGAGAAGCTCGGCTCCTGGGCGGCCAGCTGCCGCACACGCGTGGCCCAGTGGTCAGGATCCTTCTTCCAGTTGTCGACCACGATCGTCGGGTTGGCCGTGGCACCCACCGCGCCGAAGGCGACGGCGTACTCGAGCTCGTCGACGTTGCAGCTGTCGTTCCAGATGTCGGTGGCCGTCTCGGCGATGGTGCGGCCGAGGGGCGTATCGGTCTGGCTCAGGGTCATGAGACCTCCATGATGGCACCATCGGGGCCGATAGAATCAAGCCATGCCAGCCCAACGCCTGACCGGCGCCGAGATCGTCGTCGCGCACCTCGTCAGGCAGGGCGTCCGCTTCGCGGCAGGCATCCCGGGCCACGGCTGCTGGACCCTGACCGATGCGCTCCTCGACACCCCGCAGATCCGCACCGTGCAGGTCATGCACGAGCAGTCGGCGGTCCACCTGGCCGACGGCTACTACCGAGCTTCGGGTGAGCCGATGTTGGCCTTCACCTCGATCGGGCCGGGTGCCACGAACACGGTGATCGGCATGGCGACGGCATACGTGGACTCGACGGCGGTGGCCCTCTTCACCGGCTCGGCGCACACCTCCATGCGGGGCCACGGGCTGCTCCAGGAGCTCGAGCGGCGCCACGTGGCCGACAACCCGCGCATCTTCGAGCCGGTGGTCAAGGAGTGGTGGCAGCCGTCGCGCGTCGACGAGCTGGCCTTCGTCCTGCACCGCGCCTGGAACGCGATGACCACCGGGCGGCCCGGGCCGGTGCTCCTCGATGTACCGATGGACGTCCAGGCCGAGGCCACCGAGGTGACCATGCCGGACGACCGGCTGGCCACGGGCCGGCCGCGACCGGACGCGACGCTCGTGGAACACGCCGCCGCCCTCCTGGCGGGTGCGAAACGGCCGGTGATCGTGGCCGGTGGAGGCGTCATCTCGGCCGAGGCGACGGCCGAGCTCCGCGCCATGGCCGAGCGGCTCGGCGCGCCGGTAGTGACCACCTGGAACGGCAAGGGCGCCATCGACGAAATGCATCCGTTGGCCGGCCAGACGATCGGCGACACGGGCTCGACCATCGGCAACGCGCTGGCATCCTCGGCCGACGTGATCCTGAGCGTGGGCTGCCGCTTCGTCGACTGGTCGGCATCGTCGTGGCGGAAGGGCGTGACCTTCGCCATCCCGCCCTCGAAGCTGATCCAGCTCGAGATCGACGAGCGCGAGATCGGCAAGAACTACCCGGTCGAGGTTCCGCTGGTCGCCGATGCGCGCGCCGGCCTGCGCGACCTGCTCGACGCGCTGGGTGCCGGGGAGCCGTCCACGGCCTACGGCGACGAGGTCGCGCGCCTGCGAGCCGCCTGGCAGGAGCAGATCGAGGTGAAGTCCGGCTCCGACGCGACGCCGATGACGATGGCCCGCGCCGTGCGCGAGGTGCAGGCCGCCACGCGCGACGACGCGATCGTGGTGACCGGCGCCGGCCTGCCGCAGGGCATGGTGAAGCAGCGCTGGGTAACGCGCCGGCCACGCACCCACATCACCAGCGGAGGCTTCAGCACCATGGGATTCACGCTGCCGGCGGCCATCGGTGCCCAGCTGGCGCGACCGGAGTCGCAGGTGGTGGCCGTGTGCGGCGACGGGGACTTCCTGCAGACGATGCAGGAGCTCGCATCGGCGGCGATGCTCGGGGTGCCGGTCTGCACGGTGGTGCTCGACAACTCGGGCTGGATCAGCATCAAGGGCGGCCAGGACGCGCACTTCGGGCGCACCGCCGCGACCGATTTCCTCCGCGACGGGCAGCCGTACTCGCCGGACTTCGCCGCCATCGGTCGCGCCTTCGACGTCCACACCGAATTCGCCGATGCGCCCGACGACGTGCGCCCCGTGGTGGAGCGCGCGCTGGCATCTGGCGGGCCGTCCCTGGTGCACGTCCGCGTCGACCGCGACCTGGCGGTGGCCGGGCCCGACAAGACCGGCTGGTGGGACGTGCCGGTGCCAGAGGGACGCCCGGCGCGCGACGACCAGGCCCGCGGGCGCGCGGAGGAGCAGCACCGGTGAGCCTGCGCGACGCGCCGATCGGCTACGTGCCGATCGTGTGGAACAACGTCGACCTCCGCGACCTGGCGCCCGAGACCGACGCCGACCGCGTGCTCGACGAGATCGCGCGGATCGGCTACGCCGGCACGCAGCTAGGCCGGGGCTTCCCCACCGGTGACGAACTGCGCGATGCGCTCGCCAGGCGAGAGCTGCGCTACGCCGAGCTGTACTCCGCGCTGGCGGCCGGACCGGATGGCCTTGCCGCCGATGCGGCGAACACCGCCCACCGCGACCTGGCGCGCATGGTGGCCGCAGGCGGCGAGGTGCTGGTGGTGGCCATCGATGGCGGCGGCGAGCGCGACGAGTGGAGCGGCCGCGTGGCGGAGGGCGCACCACGCTGGCCGGACGCCGCGTTCGACGGGCTCGCGTCGCTGCTCGGCAAGCTGGCTACCGCAGCGCCCGACGGGGTGAAGGTTGCCTTCCACCCGCACACGGCCACCTGGGTCGAGGCGCCCGACGAGGTCGACGCGCTCGCCGATCGGCTGGCCGGCACCGGCGCGGGCCTGTGCCTGGACGTCGGCCACTACCTCGTCGGCGGCGGCGACCCGGTCGAGGCCATCGGGCGCCACGGCGAGCTCATCAGCCACGTGCATCTCAAGGACGTGGATCCCGAGGTGCTCGCCAGCCTGCGCGACGGCGAGCTCGACGGCTTCGAGGCGGCCGTTCGCGAGCGGATCTTCACCGAGCTCGGCAACGGCGCGCTCGACCTGGCGGGCGTGCTCGCGGCCCTCGATCGCATCGGCTTCGGAGGCTGGTTGATGGTGGAGCAGGACTCGTCGTGGCTGCCGCCGTCCGAGGCAGCGGCGATCGGCAACCGCGTCCTTCGCTACGCGCTGCGCGAGCTGGACCGATGAAGGTCGCCGTCATCGGTGCCGGCGGCATGGGCGGCATGCATGCCGACCTCCTCGCTGCTATGGACGAGGTCGACGATCTGTTCGTGGTCGACGCCGATGCCGCTCGAGCGGGCGAGGTGGCCCGCCATTGCGGCGGCGTTGCGGCGGCGTTCGAGGAGGCGGTTCGGGTTGCTGACGCTGTGGTGGTGGCAACGCCACCGGAGTTCCATTACGGGGCGGTGTCCGCCGCGATCGAAGGTGGCCGGCACGTCCTGTGCGAGAAGCCATTGACCGAGGCGCTGGCATCGACCATCGAGCTGACCCGACGCGTCGAGGCCGAGGGCGCCCACGTCGAGATCGGCTTCCAGCGACGCCACGACGCAGCCTTCGTTGCGGCACGCGAGGCCATCCGCGGCCGGCTGCATCTCGTCAAGCTCACCGCCCACGATCCGCTCTTCCCCGCGCCGTCCCTCTCGGGTCCGGCGCCCGAGGCGGCGCCGATCTTCCGCGACTCGTCGGTCCATGACTTCGATCTCGTGCGCTGGCTCTGCGGCCAGGAGGTGACAGAGGTGCACGCCGAAGCGGTTTCTCGCGATGGCTCGATGCCACGCGATCCGCGCGAGATCGAGAGCGCGGTCGTCAGCATGCGCCTGTCGGATGGCACGCTGGCCGTGCTCGACGCCAGCTGGCTCCACCCATCGGGCTACGACATCCGCGTCGAGCTCGTGGCGGAGGGAGCGGCCGTGAGCGCCGGGCTCTCGCCGCGCAGCCCGGTGCGCGCGGTCGAGGGGAGCGATCCCGCCGATCCATGGCAGGGCTACCACGACCGGTTCGCGGATGCCTACCGCGCCGAGCTCCGCGACTTCCTGGCCTGCTGCCGCACCGCCGGCCCACCGGCGAGCACCGCCCGCGACGGCCTGGAGGCGATGCGCGTCGCCGTGGCCGCAACACGGTCCGCGATCGAGCGCCGCAGCGTGTCGCTCGACGAGATTCCCGGCCTTTCGAGAGCGCCAGTGGCCTGATGTGGGGGGCGCGGCTCAACGCCCCCGCTGGTTGCACCGGGCGACACCAAAGTCGTACGACAGCGAGCTCACACGTCCTGGGTTGCACCGGGTGGAACAGGCGACGGGCGAGCGGCGGCTCCTTCGACTTTAGTGTCGCGGGGTGCAACAGCGGAGGCGCCGGAGCCGGAGCCGGGGCCGGAGCCGGCGGCGGCGGCGGTGCCGGCCCCACCTGCCCCACGGAGCCTCCGCAGGAACACGATCCCATCGCCTCCTGGGTCTCGGCCAGCCCGGAGCGCGGCCAACATGGCGCGCTGCGGAACGGGGAATGAGCGCTTGGGCTCGCTTCCAGCGGCCGCCAGGGCTCGACGATTCGTCCGGGTGTCCTCGAGCAGCAGAATCAATCGGTCCGCGCCAAGGTCGCTCTGCTTGGCACGGGCGGAGCGCGACTGCGCCTGGTAGTCGCTGAACCGACGGTACGCCTCGACCATCACGTCACAGCCCGGGATCCTCGACACCTGGTCCGCCGCGCGGAGGTCGCCTCGTTTCCGCACCGGTACCTCGTGAGCCGTCTGCCACCGAGCGTGCATCCGCGCGTTCAGGGCGGCGAGCAGCTCCACCTGGCCCACATCGCGCAGCGGTGGACCGACCGGATAGAGCTTCACGTAGGGGCGGAGTCCCACGACAGCGGCGAACGACGTGATGTCAGGCAGGGTCACGCGTCGGCTGAGGCCGCGCTCGATGCGGCTGATCTTGCTCTTCGACCAGCCGAGCCGATCGGCGACCTGCTGCATCGTCGCGCCTGCGTTGTGGCGCGCAAGCCGCAGCTCCCTGCCGACATCGGTCCGAAGCCAGGAAGCGAACCGATCGGCATCAGACAGGGTGTGAGTGCGCGGCGGCATGCCGTGAGCATGCACCTGGCCCGATTACCAACGCCTTACCGATGGCTTACCCACGCCGGTTGCGCCGGGTGGAACAGGCGACGGGCGAGCGGCGGCTCCTTCGACTTTAGTGTCGCGGGGTGCAACCGCGGCGGAAGGGCACGGTCGACCCACTCCGGTTGCACCGGGCGACACCAAAGCCGAGCGACCGCGAGCTCACACGTCCTGGGTTGCACCGGGTGGAACAGGCGACGGGCGAGCGGCGGCTCCTTCGACTTTAGTGTCGCGGGGTGCAACTGGAGTGCCCCAACTCGCGACACGGTGAGACTTGACGGGACACTGCGTGTTGTGCAGTCTCGCAAGCATGGCAATCAGCCCGGACCCGACGATCCATCGCCAGGTGGTGGCGGCCGCCCGCGAGCTCCTGAGCACGAACCCGACCGCCCCGGTCAGCCGCATCGCGGACGAGGCCGGCGTCTCGCGCGCGACCTTCTACCGGCATTTCGGCTCGCGCGACACGCTGCTCGCCGCGATCGAGATGGAGCCGCCGATCCCGGCCAGGGAGCGGGTCCTGGAGGCGGCGGCGGACCTCATCGGTCATGGCGGACTGCACAGCTTCAGCATGGAGGAGCTGGCGATTGCTGCCGGGGTGTCCCGCGCCACGGTCTACCGCCTCTTCCCGACCAAGGCCGCGCTCTTCGGGGAGATCGTGCGCCACTTCTCGCCGTTCGAGGCGGTGCTCGGGGTCGTGACGGCCAACCACGACCGCCCGCCGGACGAGGTCGTCCCGCTCATCGTCCGAACCTTCGCAACGGTGGCGGGACCGCGGCTCGGGATCATGCGCGGGGTGCTGCTCGAGGCGTCATCGGTCTCGCCCGATGCCGTCACAGGCGTGCAGCCATTCATGCCGGAGGCGATCGGGGCGCTGGCGGGCTACATGGCGCATCACATGGAGACCGGGAAGATCCGGCGCATGCATCCGATCGTGGCGGTGCAGGCCGCCTTCGGGCCGATCTTCCTGCACCTGCTCACCAGGCCGATCGCCGAGCGCATCCTGGGCTTCGACCTGCCGGCGGACGAGGCGATCGACCAGCTGACCGCCTCCATTCTCGGAGGCCTCCGTCCATGACACCGATGGCGATCGAGGCGCGCGACATCCGCAAGCGCTTCGGCAACGTGCAGGCGCTCAACGGCGTCGACCTGAGCGTGCCGGCGGGCATGGTCTACGCGCTGCTGGGACCGAACGGCGCGGGCAAGACGACGCTCATCCGCTCGCTCGTCGGGCTCGTGAAGCCGGACGGCGGTGAGCTGCACGTGCTCGGCGCGCGGATGCCGCAGCGGAAGGTGCTGGCCAGCATCGGCTACATGACCCAGGCGCCGGCGCTGTACGGCGACCTGACGGCGGAGGAGAACGTCCGCTTCTTCGCCCGCGTGCAGGGCGGCGGCGACGTCGAGTGGGCGCTGCGCTTCGTCGACCTCTGGGAGCGTCGGGGCTCGATCACCGCCACGCTGTCGGGCGGCATGCGCACCCGGCTGTCGCTGGCGGTCACGCTGGTGCATCGGCCCTCGCTGCTGCTGCTCGACGAGCCGACGGTGGGCGTCGATCCGCAGCTGCGCGCCCAGCTCTGGGACGGCCTGCGCCAGATGGCCGCCGACGGCGCCACGATCCTCGTCTCCAGCCATGTCATGGACGAGGCGGAGCGGGCCGATCGCCTGGGCCTCATCCGCGACGGCCGGCTGCTGGCGGAGGGCACGGTGGACGAGCTCCTGGCCCTGGCCGGCGTCGACCGCCTGGAGGATGCCTTCCTGACCCTTTCGGGAGCGGACCGATGAGCCTCAGGCGCACGCTCGCCATCACGGCCCGCCTGCTGACCCAGTTCCGCCACGACCGCCGTACGCTGGGCATCCTGTTCGTCACCCCTCTCATCGTGCTCGGCCTGTTCGCGCTCCTCTTCCGGACCGATGCTCCCGTCCCTGACGTCGGCGTGATCGTCTCAGGAGAGGGTGCCTTCGGCGAAGCTATCGCGGACGCCCTCGAAGAGACCGATACGGTCGCCGCCACCTCGGTGGACTCCGCCGATGACGCCGAGGCGCGCCTACGCGACGGGGAGCTGGACGCCTACATCGTCATCCCGGGCGCGCCCGATGGAGGAGGCGTGCTGCGACCGGAGGTCGTGCTGGAAGGGACCGATCCGCAGGTGGCCGGCATCGTGCCGGCGGCGCTCCAGCAGGCGGTGCTGGGCGCGGTCGCTGCGATCCCGTCGGGCGCCCCGGCGCCAGCGCTGCCACAGCTCGAGGTCGAGGTGCGCTCCCTCTTCGGCGGCGACGATCTCGACACGCTCGACCTGTTCGGCGGCCCCTTCATCGGTCTGTTGGTCTTCTTCCTCGTGTACATCGTCACCAGCATCTCGTTCCTGCGCGAGCGGTCGGAGGGCACGCTCGAGCGGCTGATGGCCACGCCGCTGCGCCGCGCGGAGATCGTCGTCGGCTACATGCTCGGCTTCATGGCCGTCGCGCTCGTCCAGGCCGTGCTGGTGCTGGGATTTGGCCTGCTCGTGCTCGGGCTCCACAACGCCGGATCTGTATGGCTGCTCTTCGGGATGGTGGTGCTCCTGGCGCTGACCGCGGTCAACCTGGGCATCTTCCTGTCGACCTTCGCGCGCAACGAGTTCCAGGCGGTGCAGTTCATCCCGCTGGTGCTGGTGCCGCAGATCCTGCTGTCGGGCCTGCTCGTGCCGGTCTCGTCGGAGCCCGACTGGCTGCAGGTCGTCTCGAACGTGCTTCCCCTGACATACGCCGTGGATGCGCTGCGCGAGGTGATGCTGCGGGGGGCGGACCTGGCCTCGACGTCCGTGCAGCTGGATCTCGCCGTGCTCCTCGGCTTCTGCGTGGCGGCCGTGGTTGCGGCGGCCCTGACGCTGCGTCGCGAGGTCGCGTAACGCCTGTCGCGTGGCGCCTGACCTGCGGTTGCACCGGGCGACACTAAAGCCGAACGAGCGACAGCTCACACGTCATCCGTCTCATCGGGTGCAACCTACGGCGGTGGAGCTCGGATTCCTTCGACGTTGGTGTCGCCAGGTGCAACCCGGGACGAGCGAGCTCGGTGTGCTTCGACATTAGTGTCGCCCCATGCAACTCCGACACTTGGGCTGGGGCTAGGGCCAGGGGCTAGGGACCGGGCACCACGTAGGTCGCCACCGACGTCTCGGCCACCAGGAACGAGCCGAGGGTCGTGGTGCGCATGGCCTGCACGCGCAGGGCATAGGTGGTGCCGGGGTGGAGCGCATCGGTCTGAAGCTCGGAGCCGGACTGATCGGAGACCACGCTCAGGACCGTGTTCGGCGTTCCGCCACCGATGGCGAACAGGACCCGATACGAGCTGAAGCAGTCGCGCCGGCCGCCGAAGCTGCGCCAGTCGAGCGTGGTGACGCCGCCCGTCTCGGCCGCGACCGACAGCGCTCCGAGCTCGTCGACCGGTCCGAGGGCGGCCGCGCGGACCGGCGAGGCGGCAAGGACCTTGTTGGCGACGTCATAGGCCATGACGCGGTAGTTCCAGCGCGTTTCCGACGGGATGATGCTGGCGTCGACCGCCGAGGTGACGAACGGATCGGTCGCGTACGCATCGCCCCAGTCGACCGCGGGCGCGATCGGCGGCCAGGGGGTCTCGATCTCGGCGCTGGGGCTGCGAAGCGCGGTGTAGTGGTGGAAGCGCGGATCGTCGGTGGGCGACCATGCGAGCGCGACGCCTCCCGGGCAGCCGAAGGCGTCCAGCTCGAGCACCGCGATGCCGTCGGCCGCCGTCGGGCCTGGCGTGGGCGAGGCGGTGGCGACCGGGGTGGGCGCCTGCGTGGCGGTCTGCGTCGGCGCCGGCGTCTCGGAGGCTGACGGGCTCGGCCGATCCGTCGGCGTTGCGCTGGCCGCTGGCCGGCTCGCCACGCCAGCACCGGTGCAGGCGGACTGAAGCAGGCAGATGATCAGCAGTGCGCTCGATCGCCGGGACATCCGCGTGACCCTAGCACGCCGCACGAAGGGTCCGTTGCGGGTCGGTTAGGAACGGTTGACGCGGACGGCACCGATGCGCCAGCATCGGACCCGAAGACGGGGGCGACGATGCGCGACCCCAACCCGGTCGCCTGGGTCGCGCGTAGCCAGTGGCGAGACCGAGCCGTCACCAGCTGAGGTCCGTTGCCCTGACCCGTCTCCAGCCCCGTCGCCTGGCTGCCCTGCTCGCGGCGCTCACGCTCGTCATCGGCTCTGCGCCGGCGCCCGCCACGGCCACCGATCCGACCCCGTCCGCGGATGAATTCACGCCTCCCGAGGTCGTGGATCGGCCGCGCCTCGACCGGCCAAGCTCGGAATCGAGTGCCGGGATCACGGCTGCAGCAGAGTTCTCGATACCTGGCTTTCAGGAGACGATCGTCTTCAGCGGCCTCAGCCAGCCGATCGTGGTCGAGTTCTCGCCTGACGGTCGCGTCTTCGTGGCGGAGAAGAGCGGCGTCATCAAGGTGTTCGACAGCCTGACCGATCCGGCGCCCTCGATCTGGGCGAACGTCAGCACGAACGTTCACGACTACTGGGACCGCGGCCTGCTCGGCATGACGCTCGATCCGAACTTCCCGACCACGGAGCGGGTCTACGTCTCGTACGCGTACAACTCGGCGTCGCCGCCATGGCCCGACGGCAACTGCCCCTCCCCTCCCGGTGGGACCACTGATGGGTGCGTGATCGGTGGCCGGCTGTCCGCGCTCGAGCAGGGCGAACCGGAGGAGGTCCTCGTGGAGGACTGGTGCCAGCAGTTCCCCAGCCACTCGATGAGCGACATCGTGTTCGACGACGCGGGGGCGCTCTACGTGAACGGCGGGGATGGGGCGAACTTCAACGCAACCGACACCGGACAGTGGGGAGGGTCTCTCCCGGAGACCCCGACGCCCGTGAACCCCTGCGGCGACCCGCCGAACGAGGGTGGCGCGCTGCGCAGCCAGGATCTGCGCGGAACCGGCGATCCGGTGGGGCTCAGCGGCACGGTGGTCCGGGTAAATCGCTTCACCGGCGAACCCATGCCGGACAACCCGGCCAGCGGCGCAGCGGATGACAACGAGAAGCGGATCGTGGCCTACGGGCTGCGCAACCCGTTCCGCATGGCGATGCATCCGGTGACCGGCGAGCTCTGGATCGGCGACGTCGGATGGTCGGCCTGGGAGGAGATCGACCGACATACTGATCCGGACGGGGCAGTGCGCAACTTCGGCTGGCCATGCCGCGAGGGCGCGAGCTTCGAGCCAGGCGGCTACGGCAGCGTCGACCTGTGCGAGAGCATGACCACGTGGACGGGTCCGCATTTCGCGTACTCGCACGGGTCCGAGGTCGTGAGCGGCGACGGCTGCGGGGGCGGCGGTTCCCTCTCGGGCATGGCCTTCTACGAGGGCGGTGACTATCCGGATACCTACGACAACGCGCTCTTCTTCACCGACTACTCGCGGAAGTGCCTGTGGGTGATCCCGGACACGAACCAGGACGGCATCCCCGACGTCGGCTCTCGCGCACACTTCGCCGACCTGGCCGACCCGGTCCAGCTGACCACCGGCCCGAGCGGCGACCTGTTCTACGTCGACATCGGCGACTTCGCCGTCCCCAACAGCGGATCGGTCCGGCGCATCAGCTTCGACGTCAACGACCCGCCGGTCGCGGATGCCAACGCCGATCCGACCTCGGGAGCCGCCCCACTCGAGGTGGAGTTCGACGCATCGGGCTCGACGGATCCGGAGGGCGATCCACTCACCTACGCCTGGGACTTCGACGACGACGGCGACGGCCTGTTCAACGACGCCGCCGGCATCTCGCCGAGCCACGTCTACGCCAGCCCAGGCTCGTACGACGCCAGGGTCCGCGTGCGGGACGACAATGGCGGAGAGGATATCGACGAGGTCACGGTCAACGTCGACAACGAAGGCCCGGTCGCCGACATCACGCAACCCGCCTCGAGCCTGCAATGGTCGGTCAACCAGATGATCTCGTTCTCGGGCACGGGCATCGACCCCGACGAGGGCTCCCTGGACGCAGATGCCTTCACCTGGCAGCTCATCCAACATCACTGTCCCCTCGGCGTCTGCCACGCGCATCCCGTCGGAACCTTCCCCGACACGAAGAACGGCTCCTTCCCGGCGCCGGACCACGAGTACCCGTCTCACCTCGAGCTGACGCTGACCGTCGAGGACCAGTTCGGCGTGACCGATACCGACAGCGTGACGATCCAGCCGCGCACGGTGAACCTGCGTATCGAGTCCGAGCCGGCGGGGATGACGCTCACCGCCGGTTGGGTGACGGACCAGGCGCCGTTCACCCTGACTGCGATCGCCGGCTCCACGATCCAGCTCCGCGCACCCGATCCGCAGTCGAACGGCGGCGTCGAGTACACGTGGCAGTCGTGGTCGGACGGAGGAGCGGCGACGCACCTCGTCACCGCGGCCACCTCGGGCACCTATCTAGCCACGTTCGCCGGCGATGACGTGGGTGGGAGTGTCAGCTTCACCGATATCGCCGGCTCCCCGTTCCGCGGCGACATCGCCTGGCTCGTGGAGCACGGCATCACCGCAGGCTGCGCGCCGACGCGCTACTGCCCGGACGCGACCGTCACGCGCGAGCAGATGGCCTCGTTCCTCGTCCGCGCCCTGGGGCTCACGGCCGGTGCGACGCCGGATCGGTTCACCGACATCGCCGGGTCCGGGCATCGCGGCGACATCAACCGGCTGGCGACTGCCGGCATCACAGCAGGCTGCACCGCGACGAGGTTCTGTCCCAGTGCGAGGGTGACGCGCGAGCAGATGGCATCGTTCCTGGCGCGCGCGCTCGAGCTCGGCGGCTCCGCGCCGGACGCGTTCGGCGACGACGACGATTCGCAGCACGAGGGCGCCATCAACCGCCTCGCGCAGGCGGGGGTCACCGCCGGCTGCGGGCCGAACCGGTTCTGCCCGACCGCATCGGTCACGCGCGGGCAGATGGCGGCCTTCCTGCACCGCGCCTTCGAGGGCCTCTTCCCGTAGCCCGACGCTAGACTCGGGCCCGTGACCTCGTCCCTCGCGCCGCTCGACGTTCTCCTCGTGCGCCACGCCGAATCCGTGCCATTCGGCACGCCGGGCTATGCCGACGACGACCGGCCATTGACCGATGCCGGCCGCGCCGCGGCCGTCGAGCTGGCGCAGGAGCTCGACGGGTACGAGCTCACCCGCATCTACTCCTCGCCCTACCCGCGATCGCTCGCGACGATCGAGCCGCTCGCGCAACGCCGCGGTCTCGAGATTCAATTGCTCACCGATCTCCGCGAGCGTCGCCTCTCGACCGAGCCGCACGACGAGTGGCGGAGCACGCTCGAGCGGTCATGGACCGATCCCGACTTCGCGCTCCCCGGCTGCGAGTCCGGCCGCGACGCCCAGCGACGCGCCATGGCCGCGCTCGACCTGCTCCGCTCGCGCCACCCCGATGGCGGCCGGCTCGTGCTCGGCAGCCACGGGAACCTCATCAGCCTCGTGCTGCAGGCGCTCGAGCCGGGCGTCGACTTCGCGTTCCATATGGCCATGCCGACTCCCGCGATCTATCGGCTCACCCATGACGGCCTGCGCTGGCGGATCATGGGCGGACACGGATTCACCCCGGTCGACGATTGACCATGCTGGCGGTGATCGTCAAGGGTGCCCTAGCCGGGGCCGCCGGCACGGCCGCGATGAGCGCGTTGATGCAGCGCAACGCCGCCGGCCATGAAGTGCATTGGGCGTACGGCGTGGCGTGGGGCTCGTATTTCGCCGTGATCCAGTCGACGTTCCGGCCGTCGCCCCTCCTACACGGGACCCTCGTCGCGGGCCTCATGACGCTCGTCGCGACCAGGGTCATGCCGCGCCTCGGCCTGGTGCCTGCACCGGCTAACCGCCAGGAGCTGATCGCGAGCGGCGCGGCGCACCTCGTCTACGGCTGGACGACCGCGATCGTGTATCGGGTTCTCAACCTCGGCGCTATCGTCCTCCGATGAGCACATCGAACACGCCCGTCCTGCAGATGCGCCTCGTGGTCGAGGCCGACGACTACGACGAGGCCGTCCGTTTCTACCGTGACGTCCTCGGTTTGCGGGAGGAGGAGGCATTCGAGGGCAACGACGGCGCTCGCGTCGCCATCCTCGACGCCGGTCGCGCCACGCTCGAGATTGCCAACCCGGCGCAGAAGCGGATGATCGACGAGGTCGAGGTCGGCCGTGCTGGCGTCGCGCCTCGAATGCGCGTCGCGTTCGAGGTCTCCGACAGCGCTTCCGCCACACAACGGCTGGTGGGTGCCGGCGCCGAGCTCATCGCGCCACCTGTCGAGACCCCGTGGCGATCGCTGAACGCGCGTCTCGCCGCCCCAGCCGGCCTCCAGATCACGCTCTTCCAGGAGCTCGAGCCGATGTAAGGGTCACTGCGGTGCACCACGGCAGGTCGTGCATGGGGGTGCCCAATCTGTCGGCCTCAGTGATCCCAGGAGGCTTGAGACTCCTCGACCGAATATCGGCGCTGTTGTCACTTACCACTCACCGTCGGCTTAGGCAGCGCCGAGGGGATGTCAGGCGGCCTCCCGCTCCCCGATTGAGCGTGATCGAGCGTGATCCAGTCGCTCGAGAGGGTCCCCGCTATGCCTGAGCCAACCTAAGCCGACGGTGATTGGTAGTTGGCAGTGCCGAGCCGGGTCGGATGGTCACATGCCGGTCTGACTGGTACGTGACTCGTCGGCGGCGTCGCATACCTCCGCGGGAAGATCACTCAGGCGCCACCCTGGATGACGCGCCAGTGGAGTGGCTGCTCGAGCTCATCGGCGCGGCAGCTGATCGGTCGCGGCGGTGACGCGCGCTCGGCGACCAGCTCGAACCGATGAACTGAGCCGCCGGAGGACTCCAGCGTCACCGTCGCGCGATCCGCATCGGCTTCGATGGAGGCCAGGGAGACGTCGGACAGACCGTCGAGGCCGAGGCGCAGACGCAGCGCCTGCTCGGCGACCTGCGCCGGCGCGGGCCATGCGGACCGACCGCGCAGGAGGGACGGGTCCAGGCGGCCCTCGAGATAGGCGGAGGCAAGGCGCGGCCCATGACCGGCGGTGACCCGCCCGTAGATGATGCCGTCCGGCAGGCAGACGAGATTGCCGGCGAAGCGATGGCCGCCGAGATGCGTGGACTCCCATGCCCGCGCACCGTGCGCCACGGCCAGCTCCGCAATCAGCGCCCGTCCGCGGAGGGCGCAGCACGCATCGCGCTTGCCGTTGGTGCAGACCAGGAAGATCGGCCCGCTCACCGCGGCGCCGAACTCGGCGACCGGCGCGTTGGCCACTGCGTCGAGCGAGAGCTCGGAGAGATCCGAGGGATCCGTGACGGGACGCACGGCCATCTCGCGCGTGGCGGTGTCCACCAGCGTCACGCGTCGCACCGCATCCGCGCCGGGATCGCCCTCCCGACGCCGAACGAGGAGCGGCCGGATCTTCCGTTCCTTGGCATCGGCCTCGAACGCGGCACCGAGCACGTCTCGCACCGCCTTCTCGCCCCAGGCGGATCGATCCTCCACGAGGAGCCAGCGGATGCGCTGGTCGACCGAACCGATCATCGGCTCATCCAGCTGCACTGCCAACGCCGAGCAGGGCATCGGCGTCTGGAGCGTCACGCCGGCGACTCGGGGATGCTCTTGAGGGACCGGACCTGGCTGAAGAGCACCGGCAGAAAGCCGATGAACCCGCCGATCGCGCCGACCCAGATCGTGTTGTGCAGACCGATGACGCTGCCCAGCACGCCGCCGGCGACGGCGCCGATCGGGATCGTGCCCCACACGATGAAGCGCATGGTGGCGTTCATGCGACCGAGCATTCGCTCGGGAGTGATGGCCTGGCGCAGGCTCACCTGGTTGACGTTGTACACAACCTGCGTAAACCCGCCGATGAAGAAGCCGCCGATGATCCAGGGCACCGGCGCCTCCCGCGGGGCGATGGCAACCGCCACGAGCGTGAACGATGAGAGGAAGGCGGACCACACGATCGTCGGCCCGACGCCGATCCAGCGACCGAAGCGCTCCGCCGTGAGCGCGCCGAGCAGGACGCCGAGATTGGAGATCACGAAGATGATGCCGATGGTTCCGGCGGTCAGGCCCAGCTCGTCGACCGCGTAGAGGAGCAGGATCGCAGTCCCGATGTTGCCGAACAGGTTGAGCGTGCCGGTACACGCGGCGATGTTGCGCAGGTACTGGTGGCCGAGCACATAGCGCAGGCCCTGTGCCGCCTCCTGCCGCATCGTCGGGCGCGGCCCCGTGGCAAGGTCGTGCGGCTCAGGCGGGAGCTCGGGCCGGCGGATGACGAGCAGGATGAGGACGCTGCCGGCGTAGCTGGCAACGTCGAAGAGGATCGCAAACGGCGCCCGCAACAGCTCGACCAGGAAGCCGGCGATCCCCGGCCCGATGACCCTGCTCGCCGAGGCCGACAGCTCCAGCTTCGCGTTGCCCTCCACCAGCCGATCGCGCTCCACGACGCTCGGCAGGTACGACTGGTAGGCCACGTCGAAGAAGACCTCGAGACAGCCGATGGCAAAGGCCACGACGAAGAGCTGCCAGATGGTCAGGACATCGGCCACGAAGGCGACCGGGATCGAGGCCAGCAGGATGGCACGGCCGATGTCGGCGCCGATGAGGATCGGGCGGCGTCGCATCCGGTCGACCCACACGCCCGCCGGGAGGGTGAGGAGGATGAACGGCAGGAACTGGAAGGCGCCGAGCAGGCCGAGCTGGAAGGGCGTCACGTCCAGGGTCAGGACGGCGACGAAGGGGATCGCCAGCTGGGTGACCTCGTCGCCGAACTGGCTGACCGTCTGCGCCGACCACAGCTTGAGGAAGTCTCGGTGGCGCCACAGCGACGGGCGGCGCGCTGCCATCACGGACCGCTCCGACGGCGACGGCTCGCCGGGCGTCGGCGTCTCGAGCGACATCGAGTCCTAGCGGACGCGGGCCAGGGTCAGGCCATCGGCCAGCGGCAGGATCACGTGGTCGACCCGCTCGTCGGCTGCCACCCTGTCGTTGATGGCGCGCATGATCCGGACCGTCTCTCCTTCGTTCGACGGGTCGGCGACCTCGCCGCTCCACAGTACGTTGTCGATCAGGATCAGGCCGCCGGGGCGCACGACGCGCAGGCACTCGGTGTAGTAGGTGTCGTAGCCGGGCTTGTCGGCATCGATGAAGGCCAGGTCGAAGGCATCGGCCTCGAGGGTGGTCAGTGTCTCGGCGGCCGGACCCAGCCGCAGGTCGACCCTGTCGACGACGCCGGCATCGGTCCAGGCCTGGCGTGCGATATCGGTCCATTCGTGGTTCACGTCCAGGCAGGTGATCCTGCCGCCGTCGGGCAGCGCCAGGGCCATGGCGGTCGAGGAGTACCCGGTGAACGTGCCGATCTCCAGGAGGCTCGTCGCCCCCATCAGCTTCACCAGGAGTCCCATGAAGGCGCCCTGCTCGGGACCGATCTGCATGCCCGCCTCGGGCATCGGTGCGGTTCGCTCGCGGAGCTTCGCAAGGGCCGGGTGCTCATCGACGTGCGCGTGGACGTAGGCGATCAGCTCGTCGGTCAGGATCAGGCTTCGTGACATGGCGCTCGAATGGTACGGCACGAGGTCGCCGTGCGCCGCCGGACGGTGAGCGGTGCGCCGCGGTGCGCCGCCGGACGGTGAGCGGTGCGCCACGGGACCTTGAGCGGTGCGCCGCCGGTGAGCGGCGCTATCGGTGAAGGACGGTCCAGGCGCCCGGATCCATGACGCGTTGGTGCGGCCGTTGCGCCGATGAGCGGCGCGGTTGGCGAAGGAAGGGCGGCGGCCGGCGAGCGGATCTCGTTCGTTCGACGGTAGCGCCGCTGAGCGGTGATAAGCCGCTCCTAAGGGAGTGGTAAGCGTGCGTCGGGATACTTCGGCGCATGCCATATCGGATCCGGTCACTCGACGAGGCGGTCAGACGTTCGCGGCGCGACGTCATCGAGCTCGGCGAGGAGCTCGCGAATGCGCGGCGGAAGTGCGGCGCGACCCAGGCCGAGGTCGCCCGCGCCATCGGATGGTCGGGGTCGAAGGTTCGTCGCATCGAGCGAGGCCAGCGCGCATCGGTCACTCACCAGGAGTTGGCCTGCTTCGCATCGGTCGTCGGGCTCAGCTACAGCGGCCGACTCTTTGTTGGCACCACCCGGCTGCGAGACGCCACGCAGCTGAGAACGATCACCTCGTACCGATCGTTCGCAAGCCGATGTGGGTGGAGCTGCCGGATCGAGGAACCGGTGCCCATCACCGGGGACCTGCGTGCGTTCGACCTCATGCTGCGAGCAGGGAGCGCGCGGGTCGCTCACGAGTTCGTCTCGAGACTGCGGGATGCCCAGGCCCAGGTCCGGCCGCTGCTCCTCAAGCAGCGCGACGCGGGCGTCGGCAGCCTGATCCTCGTTCTGCGAGACACGGCCGAGAATCGGCGGGCCGTGGCCGAGGCCCGTGATGTGTTGGCTGATCACTTTCCGATCGGATCGCGGGCCGCGCTCGCCGCCATCCGCGAATGCCGCGATCCCGGAGGCAACGCCATCGTGTTCTGGCGAGCCGATGCCGCCGACAGAATCGTCGGGGCGATAGCCGTCGAGGCCGGCGAGGCCGTCGACGCCGCAGGGCGCCGCTGAGCGGCGACAAGGACGAAGAGCAGCGGATGCAGGTCCGTTCTGACGCCTCGAGGTCGGGTTCCATTCGTGATCCGCGCCGCTCGCCGGCGGCGACGGTGAAGAAGCGCCGGAATTGACCGATCCGAGCAGCCTCGTTCACGGATAGCGCCGCTCAGCGGCGGCGGGGCACTGGCTCCCCGGTGTGACCGTTCCAACAGCGGGAATCACCGCTGAGCGGCGATATGCGCGAACAACGGCCCGGCAATGATTGCCAGCGTTGCCGGACCGGCTTCCGTTCATCATCCGCGCCGCTCACCGGCGGCCACGGTGAA
>JBOGSW010000206.1:0-25013 GCA_050695815.1 Candidatus Limnocylindria bacterium
GCCCATCAGCCCGAGCGTCGCGTACTGGCCCGGCTCGAAAGCGAACCGTGTCTCCAGCGCCTCGACGCCGACGATGGCGAGGCCGGGAGCCACCTCTTCCCAGCGGCTGAGGCGTCCGTTGTAGGGATATTCCTCTGACATCCTTCCTCGCCGTGCACGGCGCGGCGGGCTGACGCCTGCCGCGGGCGGCAAGTATAGGCGGGGGCGGGTACCCCGGGATCGGGCGATCAAGCGGCTGCGGCTCGGGCGACGGGGCCGGGGGGAGAAGCCCCGCCGCCCGATGGGTCACATGGCGACGACCGCCTCGAGCGGCTCCTCCGCCGTCCCGTTGGACGCGGTGGGACCCGTCGCGGGCACTGTGGTGGTGCCGGGCTCACCGGACGCCACGGCCTCGGCCTCCTTGGCGTACTCCTTCTTCGAGCGGCCCGAGAGCATCTCGAGCGAGGCGACGACCACCTCCGTCTTCCAGTGTCGCTTGCCGGCGTCGTCATCCCATTGGCGGGTCTGGAGGCGGCCCTCGACGTCCACGAGCTGGCCCTTCGACAGGAACTGGCCGCAGATCTCGGCGAGGCGGTCCCAGGCCACGCACGGGTGGTACTCCGTCCGCTCGCCGTTGCCGCCGCGGTACTCGTTGGTCGCGACCGTGAAGGTCGCGACGTGCTTGCCCGACGGCAGCGACCGCAGCTCCGGGTCGCGGGTCAACCGTCCGACGAGCATCACCTTGTTCATTGCGATGGCTCCTTCCATCAGCGCAGCGCACCGGGGGCGAGCACGGCCGCTGAGAGCAACGAAGCCTAGCGAGGAGCCGATTACCAGCCGCTTAGCCGCGGCTTACCGGGCCGATCCGGGGCGCCGGCGCGGGTAGAGATGATCGAAGCCGGGGGTGCGCAGCGAGAGCTTGGCGACCGGGGGCAGCTGGCGCTTGAACTCCATCCGCGCCACCCGACGCGCAACCCACTCGACGAGGTCGCGCGGCAGCCCGGCCGAGACGCATCGGTCGACCGTCCAGCGCCGGTCGACGAGCGCGAACAGGACCCGGTCCAGCGAGTCGTACGAGCGGCCGAGCTCCTGCTCATCGGTCTGCCCCGGCCAGAGGTCGGCCGACGGTGGCTTGACCATCACCTCCTCGGGCACACCGAGGTGGCGCGCCACGCCACGCAGCTGGGTCTTGTAGAGGTCGCCGATCGGTGCGAAGGCGGAGGCCATGTCGCCAAATAGCGTCCCGTAGCCGAGCAGCGCCTCGGTCTTGTTGCTCGTCCCGGCGACCAGCGCATCCCACGCGGCGGATCGGTCGTAGACCACGATCATCCGCTGGCGAGCCATGACGTTCCCGCGCCGCACGAGCAGGGCGGGATCGTCCCCGGGACCGATGAGCTCGAGCATCGGATCGACCATCGGCGTGATGTCGACCCGCTCGGTCCGGCAGCCGAGCGCCTCGACCACGCGCAGCGCATCGGTCTCGGAAGCCTCCGACGAGGTGCGGTACGGCATGCGGATGCCGAGCAGGTTGTCCGCTCCGACGGCCCGCTCGCACAGGAAGGCGACGGTTGCCGAGTCCACCCCACCGGACAGGCCGAGCACGATCCGCTCGAAGCCGGTCTGCTCCATCTGCGAGCGGATGAAGCCGATGATGACCTCACACGCCTGCGCTGGCTCGATCGCCGGGAGCGGCGCATCCGCGTGTTGCGTTGCGTGTCGCCGGTCGGAGCCTGATTCCTGGTCGGTCTGCACCGGGTGACACTACCTCACTCCTTCTGAACGGAGCGGTCGGGTCGTTGAGGCTCCATCGGCCGAGGACGCTCAAACCTCCCCGGGAAGACCTCTCAGGCCAGCCCGGCCCCACCAGGCTTGGCCGTCGCGGATCCGCGATCTATCCGCGGCTGGCTGGGCGTGAAGGTGCCTCGCAGGCGGCGTCAAGACAGCCAGGGTGCGATACATCGCCACAGGCCGCCCAGATCGGCCTTATGACAAAATCGGTCGGTAGATCGGGTCAGGGATGGGGCGCCTGGCCGTCCGAGTCGCCGGGTCGCGCCGGGTCGATGATCTATCGACGGACGTCGTCGCGAGCGGCTTGGTGTGCCGCGGATCCGCGATCTATCCGCGGCTGGCTGGCGTGAAGGTGCCTCGCAGGCGGCGTCACGACAGCAGAGAAGCGATACATCGGCGTCAGGCCGCCCAGATCGGCCCTCATGACAGAAAGGGTCGATAGATCGCGTCGGGGATGGGGCGGGCGGCGGCGAGGCGTGTCGCGGCGACGATCTATCGGCCGATGTCGTCGCGAGCGGGTTGGCGCGCCGCGGATCCGCGATCAGCCGGATCCTGGGTATCGGCCGGAAGCTCCAGGCCGGCGCGCCCGTCGATGATTCGGTCGAGTTCGCGTCGGACGAGCTCGAGACGCTCGTCGGCCAGCAGCGGCAGGCCGTAGCGCTGCATGCGCACGTCATCGGTCTCGATGACGCCGACCACCAGTGCCTCCTCCCACAACGGCGCCTGCACCACCGTCGAGCCGTCGGCGGCCAGGACGCGCGAGCCGCCCCAGAAGGTGAGGCCCTCCTCGTTGCCGACGCGGTTGCAGAAGGCGAGCGGCACGCTGCCGAGGAGCGCATAGGTGTCCTGCATCTTGTGCCAGCCCTCGATGGCGGCCAGGCCGGCGGCGCCACCGGGCGCCCGCGACGGCCCCGCGGCGATGTTCACGAGCAGGTCGGCCCCGTCCAGCGCCTGGATCATCGGCAGGCTGGCGTGCCAGAAGTCCTCGCACACCGACAGGCCGATGCGTCCCACCGGCGGCCCTGCGTCATGCGTCCGGATCCGGTCGCCCGGCCGCGTGAAGCGCCCCTCGTCGAAGAGCCCGTAGGTCGGCAGGTAGACCTTGCGATGAAGGCCGATGAGCTCGCCGTCGCGCAGCAGGGCGGCGCTGTTGCAGTAGCGATGGTCGTCGGTCTCCTCCACGAAGCCGACCACCACGAGCATGCCGGACGCCTCCCTGCCGAGCGCCAGCAGGCGATCGTCGTCGGCGCGCATGGCCACGTCGGGGACGAGGTCCTGGAGCAGGTAGCCGGTGAGGGCCAGCTCGGGGAAGACGACGAGCTGAGCGCCGTCGGTCGCCGCGGCACGGATCCGACCGGCGAGGAGCTCGCGGTTCGCGTCCAGGTCGCCGAGCCGCGGCGCCACCTGCGCCAGCGCGATGCGGTACTCCACGCCCGAAGGGTACCCCAGCGAGTGACCGGGTCAGAGCCGGCCCTGCGCCTCGCCCTCGCTGTCGCCGGAGCCCGTATCGAACACGCCACCGGTATCCGTGGCCGGCGGCCCGGACGGCGCGAAGGCCTCCTCGTCGGTCGTGTCGAACGGCGAGCTGCTGCGCGCCGCGTCGGCGATGAGCGTCTCGCGCCGTGCGCCCGGCAGCAGCTCCTCGGCGAAATGGCAGGCGACCTGCTGCTCGCCGGCCACGGCACGCAGCGGCGGCCGCTCCGTCTCGCAGCGCACGGGGTTGTCGAGCTCGCGGCGCAGCCAGCATCGGGTATGGAACGGGCAGCCGGAGGGCGGATTCACCGGCGACGGGACGTCGCCCAGCAGGATGATGCGACGGCGCTGCTCCCGGTTGCGCGGCGACACCGCCGGCACTGCCGACAGCAGCGCGACGGTATACGGGTGCAGTGGCGCCTGGTAGATCTCGCGCGACGCGGCCAGCTCCACGACCCTGCCGAGGTACATCACCGCCACCCGGTCGCTGATGTGCTCGACCACGCCCATGTTGTGCGCGATGAACAGGTAGGTCAGTCCGAGCTCCTTCTGCAGGGAGCGAAGCAGGTTGAGCACCTGGGCCTGGATGCTGACGTCGAGCGCGCTGACCGGCTCGTCGCACACGAGCAGATCGGGTTGGAGGATGAGCGCCCGCGCGATGCCGATGCGCTGCCGCTGGCCACCCGAGAACTCGTGCGGGTAGCGACGGGCGTGGTGTGGGTGCAGGCCGACCAGCTCCATGATCCTGAGCACACGATCGCGTCGCTCGGTCGCATCGCCGAGGCCGTGGATGCGCAGCCCCTCGCCGATGCTGGCCCCGATTTGCGCGCGCGGGTCGAGGCTGGCGAAGGGGTCCTGGAAGATGATCTGCATCCGGCGCCGGATGGCCTTGAGCTCGCGCCCCTTCAGGTCGGTGATGTCCTGGCCGTCGAAGATGATCTCGCCGCTGGTCGGCTCGAGCAGGCGAAGAAGGACGCGGCCGACCGTCGTCTTGCCGCAGCCCGACTCTCCCACCAGGCCCAGCGTCTCGCCACGGCGAATCGTGAAGCTCACGTCGTCGACCGCCTTCACCTCGGCCACCTTGCGGTGGAGGACCCCGCCCAACAGGGCGAAGTATTCCCTGAGTCCGCGAACCTCGACGAGGTTGGCGCCGTCCGACATGGTCATCGGTCGTGTGGAGCCGTCGGTCGGTCGTTCAGGGCCGGCTGCCGCAGGCTGCCATCGGCCTCGTGGTACATCCAGCAGCGAACGCTGTGGCCCTCGTCGACCGGGAGGAGGTCGGGATGGCGCTCGGTGGCGAGCTCGACGTCGTATTCGACCCTGGCGCCACAGCGCAGGGCAAAGCGACAGTGCGGTGGGAGGTCGATCAGGTTCGGGACGCTGCCGGGGATGGTGGCGAGCTCATCGCGCTCCTGGCCGAGCACCGGCACCGAGCCGATGAGGCCCTGCGTGTACGGGTGCTTCGGCTCCTCGAACAGGCTGGCAACGTCCGTCTGCTCGACGATCTCGCCGGCGTACATCACTGCTACGCGGTCGCACATCTCGGCCACCACTCCCAGGTCGTGGGTGATCAGGATGAGCGCCGTGTTCATCTCGCGCTGGAGGACGCGCATGAGGTCCAGGATCTGGGCCTGGATCGTCACGTCCAGGGCGGTGGTCGGCTCGTCGGCGATGAGGAGCTCCGGCTCGCAGGCGAGGGCCATGGCAATCATCACGCGCTGCGCCATCCCGCCCGACAGCTCGTGCGGGAACGCGTCGATCCGGCGCTTCGGGTCCGGGATGCCGACCATGGCGAGCAGCTCCTCGGCCCTGGCGCGAGCGTCCTTGCGTTTCATTGCCCGGTGCAGCTCGAGCACCTCCCCCAGCTGCATGCCGACGTCATAGACCGGGTTCAGGCTGCTCGTCGGCTGCTGGAAGATCATGCTGATCCGGTCGCCACGCAGCGCGCGCATGTCCCGGTCGCGCAGCTCGAGAAGATTGCGGCCGTCGAAGATGACCTCGCCGGCCTCGATCCGGCCGGGCGGCACGACCAGGCGCATGATCGACAGGCTCGTCACGCTCTTGCCGCAGCCGGATTCCCCGACCAGGCCCATCACCTCGCCGCGATTCACGTGGAAGTCGACCCCGGTGACCGCGCGCACCACCCCATCGCTGGTGTGGAAGCTGGTCTGCAGCCCGCGCACATCGAGCAGCCGCTCGCCGGCCTCCCCGACACGCCTGCGTGGTGGCGCCATCTCCCTGACCGTCATCGGTTGAGCCTCGGGTCGAGCGCATCGCGGATCCCGTCGCCGAGGAGGTTGAAGGCGAGAACGCTGAGCGCTAGCGCGGCTCCGGGGAAGAGGATGAGATGTGGCGCCGAGAAGATCTGGTTGCGGACGGCGCCGATCATCGAGCCCCATTCGGCGGTCGGCTCCTGGGCGCCGATGCCGAGGAAGGAGAGTGCCGCGACCTCGAGGATCGCGGTGGCGATGCCGAGGGTGCCCTGCACCACGATCGGCGTGAGCGCGTTCGGCAGGATGCGCCGTGTGAGGATCCCGCGGCCGGAGTCGCCGAGGGCGCGCGAGGCGGTCACGAAGTCTCGCTCACGAATGGACAGGACCGATGCGCGCATGACGCGCGCGTATACCGGGATGGCCACGATGCCGATGGCGAGCATGGCGTTGAAGAGCTTGTTGCTCAGGAATGGCAGCTCGAGCGTCTCAAAGGCCGTGACCAGGAAGATGGCCAGGACGAGCGCCGGGAAGGCGAGCAGCACGTCCATGATGCGCATCAGGACGTTGTCGACCCAACCGCGCGCGTAGCCCGCGACCGCGCCGATGGAGGTCCCCGCCAGGATCGCGATCCCGACCGTGACGATGCCGACCTGCAGCGACGCCCGAGCGCCGTGCAGCACGCGGCTGAACACGTCGCGGTTGTTCTGGTCGAGGCCCATGACGAACTGCGGCTGGGACTCCGGGCAGCCGAGCAGATGGATGCACGGTCCGGACAGGCGCTGCGCGCCAGGGATATCGAAGAGAGTCTGCTCCGGCCGGTACGGCGTGAGCACGTCTGCCAGGAGGGCCGCGGCCAGGATGATGCCGAGCAGGACGAGGCCGAAGATGGCCGAGCGCTGGCGCAGGATGTGGCCAAGCGTGTCGCGCAGCAGGCTGCTCGGTCGGCGGGACGCATCAACGCGATCGAGGTGCTCGGTGTGGGCGGTCATCGTCGGCGGCTCAACGCAGGCGGATGCGTGGATCGAGGTAGGCGTACGAAACGTCGACCAGCAGGTTGATCACCACGTACGAGAAGGCGACCACCAGCGTGAGCGCCTGGACCACGATGTAGTCGCGCCCGGTGATCGCCTCGAAGAGCGTGCGACCGACCCCCGGCAGCAGGAAGATCGTCTCGGTCAGGACGGCCCCGGACAACAGCGCTCCGAGCGAGAGGCCGACGATGGTGACCACCGGCAGCAGGGCGTTGCGGAACGCGTGGCGTCCGATCACGATCCGTTCCGGCGCGCCCTTGGCCCGGGCCGTCCGGACGTAGTCGAGCCCCAGCACGTCGAGCATGCTGGAGCGCGTCATGCGCGCGATGATCGCCATGGGGATCGTACCGAGCGCGACCATGGGCAGGATCATGTGCTTGAGGGCGTCGAACAGGGCTTCCCACTGGCCGCTGATCAACGATGAGACGATGATCATGTTCGACACGAACGTGAGCACCGCGCCGACGAATCCCCCCACCTCCCCGAGCCCCCACGCCTCGGCCAGCGAGAGGTGCGGGATGCCGGAGCTGAGCTGGCCGGACGGCGGAAGCGCGAACGGGGTTCCGCGCAGGGCGACCGCGAAGATGTACGCCAGCAGCAGGCCGAGCACGAACACCGGGATCGAAACCCCCAGGTTGGCAACGAACATGGTGGCGACGTCGACCGGCGAGTTGCGCCGCATGGCGGAGAGGCGACCGAGGGTCACGCCGACGATCACCGCGAAGATCAGGGCGAAGAGCGTCAGCTCGAGGGTCACCGGCAGGCGCTCCAGGAGGATCTCCGCGACTGGCCGGCCCTGGCGGATCGAATCGCCCAGGTCGCCACGCGCCAGCTGCCCGAGGTACTCCAGGAACTGGACCGGGATCGGCTCGTTCAGCCCGAAGCGTGCGTTGAAGGCACTGCAGATGGCGTCTGTCGCGCGCTCGCCGAGTGCGGCCCGGCATGGGTCGCCCGGCAGGAGCCTGGCGAGCGCGAAGACGAGGAAGATGATGCCGAAGAGCACCGGGATGCTGAGCAGCAGCCGACGCAGGATGAACTGGAGCATTCAGCGCCCCATGGTAGCGATGTGGAAGGTGTCGAAGGGGGCGCCGCGAACCGCGGCGCCCCCTTCGGGATCGGTCGTTGAGCCTCGGCCTATTCGGCCGGCGGCGGGTTCAGGAAGCCGCCCCACAGGGCGCCGAAGTACGTGAAGCTGCCATCACGCCCGATGTGGAGCGGATGCTCGGCATCCCACTGCACGGCGTAGGACAGGACCACGTCGTTGGCGTCCAGCGTCGACCCGTCGTGGAACGTGACGCCCTCGCGGAGGGTGCAGGTCCACTCGGTCAGGTCGTCGTTCGGCGCGCACTCCTCTGCCAGGGCCGGAATGGCCTCAGTGCCACCGACCTCGTACGCGTACAGCGCCTCCTTGAGCTGCTCGCACACGCGGAGCGCCTCACCGTCCGACTCGTCGGCGCAGTAGAGGCCACCGGGCTCACCGTTCTGCATCCACACCAGCTGGTCGTCGTCACCGGGGGCGATGACGGCCATCGACTCGTTGCCGAGCGGCGACGAGTGGGCGCCCTCGAGCCCGGCCTGGAAGACCGTTGCCGAGCCGCCGTGCGCAACCGGGAGCATCGGTACGTGCTCCTTCAGCAGGTTGTTGGCCGTCTCGTAGGCGGCTGCCCGCTCGGCCTCCTCGACGGTCGACGCGCCGGTGGCCAGTGCCTCGTGGATGTCCTCCCACCCTTCGCCGAACTGCGCCGAGGCGCCGCTGCCGAAGTGGTAGTCGAGGAAGTTCGTCGGATCGGGGTAGTCGGCACCCCAGCCGAGCAGATGGATGCCGGGCAGGTTGCCGGCGTCCGAGTTGTCGATGAAGGTGGTCGATTCCTGCACGTCGATCGTGGCCGTGATGCCCAGGTTCTCCTGGAGCTGGGCCTGGATGTCGGCCGCGACCGCGGTCGGCAGCGGCAGGTAGCTGCGCACGACATCACGCAGGTGGATCTGGGTCTCGAAGCCGTCAGGGAAGCCGGCGTCGGCCAGCAGGTCGCGGGCGGCCTGGGCATCGAACTCGTACCACTCCTCGCCCTCGCAGCCGAAGGCGATGGCGCATGGCACGAAGTGGCTGGCAACCTCCGACCCTGGCGGGTAGAAGTTGTCCACGATCCGCTGCCGGTCGATGCCCATGGCGATCGCCTGGCGCACCTCGACCTGGTCGAACGGCTCGTACGTGTTGTTGAATCCGATGTAGAAGGTGTTCAGGCCCTCGCGCGGGAAGATCTCGAGGTTGGCATCGGCTTCGATGGCCTCGAAGTCGTCGGGCGCCGGGTTGTCGATGCCGTCGACCGTGCCCGACTGGAGCTCCACGAGCCGCTGTGCCGCCTCCGCGCTCCAGCGGAAGATCACGGTCGGTGACAGCGGAGCCTCGTCCCAGTAGTCCTCGAACGCGCTCATCGTGATGTCCGAGCCGCGGTTCCAGGCGTCCAGCCGGTACGGGCCGGTACCGTTCGGCTCGTCCACGATGGAGCCGTCGGCCCCGTGCGCCTCGAGGTAGTCGCTGTCGTCGATCCCGAATGCGCTGAAGGCGACCTTGGCCAGGAACGCGACGTCAGGTGCGCACAGGCTGAAGACGACCGTCCGCTCGTCCTCGGCGCGAATCTCGCTGATGTTGGTCGGATTGTTGTCGGCGCCGCACTCGGCCGGGCCGTCCTCGGGATAAGACATCCCGGTGAACTCTCCACCCTCGGTGGGCTCTGGTCCCTCGGACTCCGTCGCCGGGGGCTCCGATTCCGCGCCTTCCGTCGGGCTTGCGCCGGGCGTCCCGCAGGCCGCCAGCACAAGCGCGAGGATGGCGAAGACGGAGAACCATCTCCAGTTGCGCATCCATTCTCCTCCACATGAGAACAATTGCAGTCACGGTGCATCTCGGTTCCGTGAGGCGGTCACCGCCACCGCGCATCCACGGGCTGATTCCTCTGGCGGATCACCCGCCGCGGGTCAGGGGTGCGATAGTCTTGCACAATCGCGCCCCGCTTAGAAAGTCCGTCCGTTAGAAGGGCCGTCCGTCCACGCTTACCTCGACCGGCTCGGCGGGCGCGACCGACGTTACGTCTTCGATGGTGGTCTCCTCGCCCCCTCCTTCGGCGGGATCTGCGGCCGTCACCGGCGACACCGACAGCGCCGTCACCAGGAAGGCCGCCTCGGGATCCGTCGGCGATCGCGGCGGCACGTAGGTGACCGGCGCAGGTGCGGTCGGAATGTTGATGAAGCCGGCGCGCGGCCGCGGAACGAGGGGCTGACGCTCGAAGCGCTCGCCGGCCGTATTGGTGCGGACCTCTGTCTCGGCCGATCCGGCGGCGGGGTGCGTGATGCCGACGTTGGTCGAGGTCGCGATGAGCGCAGCCAGGGCCATGGCCGATACCGCGCTCGCGGTGCGCAGCCTGGCCGCCAGCGCAGTGGCATTCGTGCGCAGGAAGCCGCCGACGCCGGTCTCCGGGGCCTGCGCTCGGAGGAGGATCGCGTCCCACGCTCCCGGCGACGGAGTTTCGCGCTCGATGCGGGCCGCGAGGGCGAGACGCAGCTGCCGAACGAGCGCCCGGTCGAAGCCGACCTCCTCGCGACAGCCGCTGCACGTCTCGAGATGGTCGAGATGCGGCGCCGAGCTGGGTCCGAGCTCTCCGAAGCGCGCCAGCCAGAGCAGCTCGCGGCAGATGCGACGGCACTTCATCGCGGCACTCGCACGGTCGCCGGCGTGCCGACGGGGATTCGACGCTCGACCGGCAGCCGCGCCCGCAGCGCCTTGAGCGCGTAGTGGAGGCGTGACTTCATGGTCCCGACGTTGCAGTCGGCAATCTCGGCCGACTCGGCCAGCGAGTAGCCGTGGAGGTAGTACAGGATGATCGCGGTCTGCTGCTTCGGCGGCAGCGCGTCGATCCCGCGCTGGAGGACGTCGAGCACCTCGCGCGACTCCACGACCTGGTCGGGTCGTTGAGAAAGGTCGACGACGAGGTTCGTGATCAGGCTCGTGATCGGCTCCGCCAGCGTCTTGCGGCGCGCGATGCGGCTGTAGCACAGGTTGATCGACACGCGCTGGAGCCACGGCAGCGGCGAGCGCGCGGGATCGAGCCGCTCGCGGACCCGGTAGGCCTTCACGAAGCAGTCCTGCAGGACCTCCTCCGCCAGGAACGGGTCGCGCGTGATCGCGAGCGCGGTCGCGTAGACGGGACGCTTGAAGGTGTTGAAGAACTCCTCGAACGCGTCGAGATCTCCGCTCTGCATGCGTTCGACGAGGTCGTCCGGCTGTCTCGCTTCCACTGGCACCTGTGCCGCTTGGCCGCCGTGAGGGTTTGTCATAGTACCTCGCTGCGTCCAGATAAGTTCAGACCGATGAAGCAGATACGGCCTCGGTTGCGCGATGCGTGGCGGCTCAGGTCGGGCCTGCCCGCCAGGCCGCTCAGTTGACATATGGGCCCCGGCCGACCCCCTACGGTTGCGAATCCGGCCCCGACGGTGACTTGTGTGCCACCACCGCGCTCATATGTCACGCCCGATGGTTGGATTTGAATCGATCGCCACCGTAAGGGGCGCACTGGAGCGCATATGTCATCGGATCGTCGCGCATCGGATCGTCGCGCATCGGATCGTCACGACTGCGAGCCGAGCGCATCGGTCTCGCCGGGGAAGGCGTAGCGCAGATCGGGGCGGCGGGCGGCGGCGGCCTCGTCCAGGCGGCCGACGGGCGTGGTGGTCGGTGCGCGCCTGATGGCATCCGGATCGTCCGCGGCGCGCTGGGCGATCTCGCGCATCACCTCGACGAATCGGTCGAGCGTCTCGAGGCTCTCGGTCTCGGTCGGCTCGACCATCAGCGCCTCCTCGACGATGAGCGGGAAGTAGATCGTGGGCGGGTGGATGCCGTAGTCGAGGATGGCCTTGGCGATGTCGAGCGTCGTCACGCCGTGCTCGCGCTTCTGGCGGCGGCCGGAGAACACGACCTCATGCTTGGAGAGGCGATCGTAGGGCAGGTCGTAGACGTCATGCAGCCTGACCCGCAGGTAGTTGGCGGCGAGCACCGCGTCCTCGCTGATCGTCTGCAATCCGGCATTCCCGTTCGAGCGGATGTAGGTATAGGCCCGCACGAACATCCCGAAGTTGCCGTGGCAGCTGCGCACCTTGCCGATGCTGCGCGGCCGATCCCCGTCCAGGGCGAAGCGCGCGCCGGGCGTCGAGCGGCCGGCCCAGGCGTTGGCCCGCACCTCGTCGGGATCGCCATCCACGAGACTCGGGATCGGCGCCGGCAGGTAGGGCGCGAGCCGATCGCTGACACCGACAGGGCCGGCACCGGGCCCGCCACCGCCATGCGGCGTGGAGAAGGTCTTGTGCAGGTTGAAATGCATCACGTCGAATCCGGCCTCCCCCGGGCGGAACCGGCCGAGGATGGCGTTGAGGTTCGCGCCGTCCATGTAGGCGATCGCCCCGGCCTCCTTGACCGCCGCGACCACCTGGTCGATCTGATCCTCGAAGATGCCGAGCGTGGACGGGTTGGTGATCATGAGCGCGGCCGTATCCGGGCCGAGCGCCTCCCGAAGGGCGCCGAGGTCGATCCCTCCCCGCTCGTTGGACCGGATCGTCACCGCCTGGTAGCCGACCATCGTGGCGGTCGCCGGGTTCGTCCCGTGCGAGCTGTCCGGCACGAGCACCTTGGTGCGCTGCTCCCCCTCCCCGTTGGCCCGATGAAAGGCACGGGCCATTAGCATGCCGGTCAGCTCGCCATGGGCGCCGGCGGCCGGTTGCAGGCTGAGGGCCGGGAAGCCGCTGATCTCCTTGAGCAGCTCGGCCAGCAGCCACATGAGCTCCAGGCTCCCCTGGCTCAGCCCTTCCGGATCGAGCGGGTGCGACTCGGCCAGGCCGGGCAGCCGCGCGGCCCACTCATTGACCTTGGGGTTGTACTTCATCGTGCACGAGCCGAGCGGGTAGAACCCCAGGTCGATCGCGTGGTTGAGGTGCGCGAGGCGGTTGAAGTGCCGCAGCATGTCGAGCTCACTCACCTCGGGCAGGCGCGGAGCACGCCCACGCATGACCGATGCGGGCAGCGCCGGCTGACCGGACGCGGCCTGCGCGGCGGCGCTCGACGGCGTCGGGAACCGCACCGCGCGCCGGCCCTCGCGCGACGAGGAGAAGATGAGCGGCTCGACGACCGTCAGCTCGCCACCGGCCGTGGCCCCGGAAAAGGCGGCACCGCGTCCTGAACCGTCGCGGTCGGGAGCCTGCGTCACGCTCATCCGACCTCGCTCAGCGCGGCCACAAGGCGCTCGATCGCGTCGTCGGTGGTCAGCTCGGTCGTCGCCAGCAGGAGGGTGTCCCGCAGCTCCGGCTCGTCGGTCTCCGGCAGGTGCCCGGCGACGATCCCCCGCTCGGCGAGCGTCGCGTGGCGGCGCGCCGCATCGGGCAGCCGCATCGTCACCTCGGCGAAGTAGGAGCCGCTGAAGCGGCGCTCGGCGAGCCCGGCATCCTCGAGCGCCGCGGCGAGGTGGCGCGCCTGCGTCGTCGACAGCTCGGCGACCTCGCGCAGCCCTCCGGGTCCGACGCCCACCAGGTAGGCCGTCGCGGCCAGCGCCATGAGCGCCTGGTTCGTGCAGATGTTGCTCGCCGCCTTCTCGCGGCGGATGTGCTGCTCGCGCGCCTGGAGGGTGAGCACGTACGCCCTGCGTCCTTCGACGTCGCGCGTGGCGCCGACCAGCCTGCCGGGCATCTGCCGAACCGACGCCATCCGGGCAGCCATGAGCCCCACGTACGGGCCGCCGAAGCTGAGCGGGATGCCGAGGGGCTGGCCCTCGGCCGTGACGATGTCGGCCCCGTACGCGCCGGGCGCCTCGAGCAGGGCCAGCGAGGTTGGCTCGACCACGGCAACGAACTGGGCGGCCGCCGCGTGCGCCGCCTCCGCCAGCTCTGGCATCGGCTCGATCTGCCCGTAGAAGTTCGGCTGCGCGGCGATCAGGCAGGCCAAGTCGTCGCCGAGAAGCTCCGCGACGGCGGCGGGGTCGGTCGCCCCGGTGCCTCCCTCGGCAAGGTCGATCGGCACCGTGACGACCTCGATCCCGGGACCCGAGCAGTAGGTCTCGAGGACGCGACGGTAGTCAGGGTTCACGCCCGCCGAGACAGCGACCCGATCGCGGCGCGTGAGGCGGCAGGCCATGAGGGCCGCTTCGGCGGTGGCGGTCGCGCCGTCGTAGTGGGAGGCGGTGGCGACCTCCATGCCGGTCAGCTCGGAGATGAGCGACTGGAACTCGTAGATGCTCTGCAGCGTGCCCTGCGACACCTCGGGCTGGTACGGGGTGTAGGAGGTGGAGAACTCCGGGCGCCCGATCACCTCGCTCACGACCGAGGGAACGAGATGGCGGTAGACGCCGGCTCCGAGGAAGCTGATCTGCGGGATCCGGTTTCGCGCGGCCAGGCGGCTCAGCTCGGCTCGCACCTCCTGCTCGGCCAGCGGCGGCGGGATCTCGAGTGGGCTCGGACGGACGGCCGCCGGGACGTCGGCGAACAGGTCGTCCACCGATCGGACGCCCACTGCCTCGAGCATGCGGGATCGATCGGCGGGCGTGTGCGGCGAGTAGGCCATCGAAGCGCGCTCAGGCGGTCTCGTCGGCGTAGGCGGCGGCATCCATGAGCGAATCGAGCTCGCCCGTGTCGGCCAGCTCGACCCTGGCGATCCAGCCCTCGCCGAATGGGTCGGAGTTGAGGAGTTCGGGGGCATCTACCAGCGCCTGGTTCACCTCCACGACCTCTCCGGAGATCGGCGAGAAGAGGTCGCTCACCGCCTTGACGCTCTCGACGACGCCGAAGGTCGCGAATTGGCTCAGCGCGGCGCCCGTCTCCGGCAGCTCGACGAAGACGATGTCGCCCAGCTCATCGGCGGCGAAGCTGGTGATCCCGATCGTGGCGCGGGAGCCGTCCACGCGCACCCACTCGTGCTCCTTTGAGTAGCGCAGGTCATCGGGATAGGACATCGGCGACGTGGTCCTCCTCAGGCGGTGACGGCGCCGGCACGCTCCTCGCGTTGGCGCCGATAGAAGGGCAACTGTACCTGCTCGGCCCGGTACGGGCGCTCGCGGACGACGACCTCCAGCTCCTGACCGATGGCGGCCTGCCCGGCCGCGACGAGCGCCATCCCGATCTTCACGCCGAGCGTCGGCGAGGCTGTGCCGCTCGTCACGCGTCCCACCGCGCGCCCGTCGTGGCGAACCTCGTAGCCCGTGCGCGGGATCGCGTTCTCGACCATCCGGAGACCGATGAGCCTCCGGGCCGGCCCGGACCGCTCGATCGCCTGCAGGGCCTCGCGCCCGACGAAGTCGCCCTTCTCGAGCTTCACCACGCGTCCAAGGTTCACCTCGTACGGGTTCGTGTCTCGATCGAGCTCGTTGCCATAGAGGGGCATCCCCGCCTCCAGGCGCAGCGTGTCGCGTGCTCCGAGCCCGCAGGGCCGCGCCCCATGGCGCTCCCCCGCCCCGCTGAGCGCCCTCCACACCCGCACCGCGGACCCTGCGTCGCAGAACAGCTCGAAGCCGTCCTCCCCGGTGTAGCCGGTGCGGGCCACGAGGCAGTTGATCCCGGCGACGATGCCGTCCGCGGACCGATAGTTGCCGAGCGACGCCAGATCGAGGTCGGTGAGCTCGGCCACCAGCGCGGCCGCGTTCGGTCCCTGCGCCGCCACGAGCGCGATCTCGTCGCTGCGATCGTCGAGCGAGGCTGCGAAGTCGATGCGCCCGAGGATGTCGTCGAGCTGCGCCACCACGGCGTCCCGGTTGGCGGCGTTGCAGACGATCCAGAAGCGGTCGTCATCGAGGCGGTAGATGATGAGGTCGTCGATGATCCCGCCGCCGACGTCCACGACCATCGAGTACTGCGCCCGACCCACGCTCAGCGCGCCCGGATCGCTCACCACGGCGTGGCGCAGGAAGTCGGAGGCACCTGTGCCGCGCACCTCGAGCTCGCCCATGTGCGACAGGTCGAAGAGGCCGACCGCGTTGCGCACGGCGCGGTGCTCCTCGATGATCGAGGTGTACTGCACCGGCATCTCGTAGCCGGCGAACGGGACCAGTCGCGCGCCGAGCTCGCGATGGAGGCCGTGGAGCGGCGTGCGGCGCAACTCCTCGCCGTCGACCGCGTCGCTCACGCGGTGGCCTCCGCCTCGCCCTCGATCATCGACCGTGCCCGCTCGACGACCGAGCGCTCGGTGGCGTGATTGAGCAGGGCCAATGCCTCCGAGATCGGGACCCAGCGCACCTCGTCGAACTCGGCGTCGTGCAGGTCGAGCGCTCCACCCATCGGTCGCATCAGGAAGAAGTGGACGGTCTTGTGGAACCGGGTCGAGCCGCGCACGAAGAAGTAGCGGATGGAGCTGATCGGCGCCTCGATCTCGACCTCGAGGCCGGTCTCCTCGCGCGTCTCGCGCAGGGCCGTCTCCTCGTGCGTCTCGCCCGAGTCGGGCGTGCCCTTGGGCAGCGCCCACAGCACCGGGCTGCGCCGATGTACGAGGACGATCTCGGTGCGGCCGTCGACGGTGCGGTGAACGAGGCCGCCGGCCGACGTGGCGCGCGCGGTGCGCAGGACGGCCACGGCCGCGGCTATCCGCGGCGGGCGCGCGGAACCCCGAACGGGAGCGCGGGTCGTCGGGCGGGAAGACGGGTGGCACGACCGACGGCCGGGAAGCGGAAGCGGCTCGTCTGCGAGCGCAACGCGTCGACCGTCAGGGTGCGGGGCACCGTGCGACGCGGCCGGTGGTAGACCGTCCTCAGCCTGTCGAGCCCGAGGCGCGGACGGTGGCTGGAACGACGGCCAGCGCGGAAGTCAATGGTTGGGTGGGAGACGAGGCGGGCCACCAGACTCACTCGCATGATCGGCATTGTACGCCGAGCCGATGGCGTGGCAAGCGGTACCGACGTCACGACCCGTGACCAACCGCCGGTAGAGCGCCTCGACCTCGGCGGTCCTGCGTCCCACGGCGAATCGATCGGCGTCTCCTCCCGCGCGCGCCGCCATCCGGCCACGCAGCTCGTCGTCTGCCGCCAGCTCGACGAGTGCCCCTGCCAGCCGTTCGACGCGCCCCTCCCCGGCGTCCACGACGATCCCGTCGACGCCGTCACGAACCGAGTCCCCCACGCCCGGGCCGGCGACCGCGACGGCCGGCAGTCCCGTGGCGAGCGCCTCGGCCAGGACCAGCCCCTGTGTCTCGGTGCGCGACGCGAAGGCGAACAGATCCGCCGCGGCGAGCCGGGCGAGCGCCTCTGGTCGCGGGAGCGCGCCGGTGAAGGCGATCCGGTCGCCGAGGTCGGCCGCCCTCCGCCGCAGCGCGGCCTCCGACGGTCCGCCGCCGATCACCACGAAGCGCAGCCGCGCCATTCGCTCGCCGGCGAGGGCGAAGGCGTCGATGAGCTCCGCCGGGCTCTTCTCCGGAGCCAGCCGCCCGAGCGTGGCGACCACGACCGCATCGGCCGGCCATCCCGCACCTCGCGCCGGCTCGATGGCACGGATCGCCTCGACGTCGATGCCCGTCGGGATGACGTGCACCCGGCTACGGGCCAGCTCGGGGAGGCGGTCGCGGATCTCGCCGGCCAGGTCGCCCGACGGGGCGATGATCGCGGCGCAGGCGAGCCAGAAGCGACGCAGGTAGGCATCGGCCAGGCGCGCGCCGGGCGCCGCCATCGGCCCCAGGTAGTGCCCGTAGTCTCCGAAGCGGGTGTGGTGGGTGAAGACGAGGGGCACGCTCGCCGCCCGCGCCAGCCTGCGGGCCAGAACGCCGGTCACGAACGGCGAGTGGGCATGGACGAGATCGGGACCGAACGTGCGGGCCAGCTCGAGCGCGTGCGCGGCTGGGTTCGGCCACGGCATGCGGTAGCCGCCCGGGACGACGACGGGCAGCTCGTACGAGGAGAGCCAGGCGTAACGCGGCTCCGGTCCGGGCGATCCGACGGCCACGACTCGCGAACCGTGTGCCGGGCGCGGGGCGAGCACCAGGACCTCGTGACCGAGCAGACCGAGACCGCGTGCGAGGGCGTCGACCGAGATCGTGACGCCGGAGACGTACGGCAGGTACGACTCGGTGGCGAGGACGATCCGCATCGGCCCGGTCAAATCGGCCCAGTCAAATCGGGCCCGGTCAAGGGGGAGGAAGCATGGTGGGCGATACTGGATTCGAACCAGTGACCTCACGGATGTGAACCGTGCGCTCTAACCGACTGAGCCAATCGCCCATCGACGGGCTCGAAGTATAGCCGCGGCCCGGTCTCACCATCAATCGGCACCGAACGCGATCTGCGGCCCGCGCGGGGTGACGGCCAGCTCGAGATCAGACATCTGAGCGCCTCAGATCCGGGCGACGAGACGCAGCACGAGCCCGAGGACCAGCATGGCGATGAGGGGAGACCAGTCGATGCCGCTCGTCGGCGGCAGGAGGCGTCGGATCGGCGCCAGGATCGGCTCGGTCACCTGGTAGATGAAGGCGGTCAGACCGCCGCCGCCCATCGGGTTCGTCCAGCTCAGCACGACCCGCGCGATGAGCAGGAACCAGAGCACGAACGCAAGCAGCTGGAGGAAGTTGACGAGGACCGAGCTCATGCGGCGAGGATAGCAGTCAGGCGGCACGCGACCCGAAGAGGGCGGTGCCGATCCGCACGAGCGTGGCTCCCTCGGCCGCCGCCGCCTCGGCGTCGGCGCTCATCCCCATCGACAGCTCGGGCAGTGCCGTTCCGCTTGCCTGCTCGAGCCGAGCCCGCAGCTCGCCCAGCCGATGGAACACGCCGCGTGCCTCCGCCTCGCCGGCACCCATCGGCGCGATCGTCATGAGCCCCACCACCGGCGTCATCCGAACGGCGGCCACTGACGGCTGAGCGAGAAGCGCCTCGGGGCCGATGCCCGCCCTGGCCGCCTCGCCGCTGACGTTGACCTGCAGGAGGAGGCGAGGGCTCCTGCCCTCTTCGGTCGCAAGCCCCGCCAGCCGGTGCAGCAGGTCGATCGAATCCACCGAGTGAATGGCGGCGAACGCTCGGACGGCCCGGCGCGCCTTGTTCGACTGGAGACGGCCGATGAAGTGCCATTCGGCCTCGGGCAGTGCCGCCACCTTCGGTTCCGCCTCCTGGATGCGGCTCTCCCCGAGGAGCGTCAGGCCGGCGCTCAGCGCGGCACGCGCAACATCGACGGGCCAGGCCTTCGTGACCGCCATGATGCGGAGGCCGGTGGGATCGTGGCCGCTCGCCCCGGCGACGGCTCGAAGCCGCGCCAGCAACCGATCATGCCGCTCGCGGATGTGGTCGCTGCTCGGTGCCGCGGCACCAACTAACTCCATCGTTCCGCTGGTGCACGCGCGGTCGCGAGATCAGTCGTTCTTGCGGCGCAGGAAGCTCGGGATGTCCAGATCGGTCTCGCTGTAGCTCGGCCGGCGGTCGAGCGACGGCTGGACGGGGACCGCCTGCCGCTCGGTCGGACGTGCCTCGGCCTCCTCCGACGGGCGCTCGCTTTGGCGCTCGCTGTGGCGGGCGAAGGGCGATTCGGTGCCCATCTGGTCCTCGAGGCGGGAGCGCTCCGTGCGATCGCGCTCGATCTCGGCCAGGATCTCGCGGCTGCGGTCGTCGAGCGACTGCTCCACGCCGCCCGCGGCATCCGCGCCGAGGCGTCCCGGCTGCCGGGTGCGCTGGGTGCCGTCAAAGCCGGTGGCGATGACGGTGACCTTCACCTCGTCGCGCATGCGGTCGTCGATCACCGTGCCGAAGATGATGTTCGCCTCGGCGTCGGCCGCCTCCTTGATCACCTCGGCCGCCTCGTTAACCTCGAACAGGCCAAGGTCGGAGCCACCGGTGACATTGAACAGGATTCCGCGCGCGCCGGTGATGTTCACCTCGAGCAATGGGCTCATGACCGCCGCCTTGGCCGCCTCGACGGCCCGGTTCTCGCCGGTGCCGGTGCCGATGCCCATCATCGAGGAGCCGGCGTCGCGCATGATCGTCTTCACGTCGGCGAAGTCGAGGTTGATGAGGCCCGGCACGGTGATCAGGTCGCTGATGCCCTGGACGCCCTGGCGCAGGACGTCGTCGACCACGCGGAACGCGTCGACGATCGAGGTCTTCTTATCGACGACCTCGCGCAGGCGGTCGTTCGGGATGGTGATGAGCGTGTCGACCTTCTCCTTGAGCAGCTCGGTGTACTGCTCCGCCACCAGCTTGCGACGCATGCCCTCGAAGCTGAACGGCTTCGTCACCACGCCGACGGTGAGCGACCCGAGGTCCTTGGCGATCTCCGCGATCACGGGCGCGGCGCCCGATCCGGTGCCACCGCCCATGCCGGCGGTGATGAAGATCATGTCCGCGTCCTTCAGCGCCTCGTAGATCTTCTCCGAGTCCTCCTCGGCAGCTCGCTGGCCGACGGACGGATCGGCGCCAGCGCCGAGCCCGCGCGTCATCTTGTCGCCGATGCGGATCTTGTGCGGTGCGTCACTCTGGAGGAGCGCCTGCGCATCGGTGTTCACGGCGATGAACTCGACGCCCATCATCTCGGCGCGAATCATCCGGTTGACGGCATTGCTGCCACCGCCACCGACGCCGATGACCTTGATGAGGGCGAAGTTCTCGGAGTCGGATCGGAGCGGCATGTCGGGTGATCCTCTGCACGGCAGTGTGGCTGGATTGTCAACCCGAGGGCTTCGACGGGTTTGACCGATTCTAGCGAGGCGGCCAGTCGCCCGTCGGCACTTTTTCCACATCCTCGCTCCGACTTATCCACAGCCCGCGACGTGACGGTGGACGACGGCCTCCGCTGTCCACGATGGCCATGTGAATGGGGATAGCCGGCACGCTATTCGTAGCTGCCTCGGTTACGAATAGCTCAACCGACCATCGTCAATCAGCTCAGCCCGGGAACAGGTTCCTGATCCACTCGCCGACGCGCGATAGCGGGTTGACGCCATTGTCGGCGCCGTAGCCGATCGGCTCCTCGCCGAGATGGTTCGCGCCCCACAGCAGCAGCCCGATCGAGGTGCTGAAGGCCGGATTGCCGATCTGGTCCATGAGCCCTCCGACCCCCTGTGGCGAGCCGACCCGGACCGGCATCTCGAGGATGTCGCGGGCGAGCACCTCCGCCCCGCCAAGGCGAGCCCCGCCACCGGTGAGCACGGCGCCGGCGGGGAGCATCCCGGCGTGCCCGGAGCGCTTCACCTCCTCGCGGATGAGGCTGTAGATCTCGCCCATGCGCGCCTCGATGATCTCCGACAACTTGCGTCGCTGGATCGTCTGTCCGCCGGCCTCGCCCAGCACGGCGATGTTGAGCAGCTCCTCGGGCTCGACCTCGGCGATCGATGCGGTTCCGTGCTTGATCTTGATCTCCTCGGCCAGGTTCAGCGAGGTGCGCAGGCCGATGGCCACGTCGTTGGTGACGTTGATCCCGCCGACCGGCAGGACGGCGGTGTGGTAGACGGCACCGTCGACGAAGATGGCGATATCGGTCGTCCCGCCGCCGATGTCGGCGACCAGCACGCCGAGCTCCTTCTCGGTATCGGTCAGGGTGGCATCGGACGCGGCCAGCGAGCTGATCACCATCTCGTCGATCTGCACGCCCGAGGTGACCACGCACTTGCTCAGGTTCTGGACCGATGTCGCGGCGCCGGCCACGATGTGCGTCTCGACCTCGAGCCTCACGGCGCTCATGCCGAGCGGATCCTTGATCCCCTCCTGGCCGTCGACGATGTAGCCGCGCGGCACGACATGCAGCACCTCGCGGTTCGATGGGACCTGCACCGCCTTCGCCGCTTCGGTGGCGCGCGCCACGTCCTCGCGGCTCACCTCGCGCTTGTGCCCGGACACGGCCACCACGCCACGGGAGTTCTGCGAGCTGATGTGAGAGCCGCCGACCGCGACGAAGGCCGAGCTGATCTTGTAGCCACTGAGCCGCTCGGCCTTCTCGACGCTCGAGGCGATCGAGTTCACGGTCTGGTCGATGTTCGCGACCATGCCCTTCTTCATGCCGACGGCGGGCGAGATGCCGTAGCCGATGACGTTCACGTCACCGCTGCGCCCGACCTCGCCGATGAGGGTCGTGACCTTCGTCGTCCCGGCATCGATGCCGACCAGGACCGCTTCGCGTTCCAAGCTACCTCCTGCTCAGGGCGCGCTCTGTGAGCGCGCCATCGGTGCCATTCGAGCCTACAGGAAGTGACGCCGGATGAGGGCCACGTTCTGGAAGATGCGCAGGCCGAAGGCGAAGAGTGCGACCAGGTACAGATCGATCCCCAGGCGGTCGCCGACAAATGTGAGCGCCACCGCCACCAGCGCGTTCGTGACGAAGCCCGACAGGAAGATCCGGTTGTCGTAGTGCGCGTCCAGCTCGGCTCGGATCGCGCCGAGCACCGAGTCGAGCCCCGCCAGGATGGCCACCGCCGAGTAGCGCGCCAAGTCCGGGCTCACGTTCACGTTGAGAACGAGCCCGAGCGCGATTCCGAGCGCAAGGCCGACGAGGGGAAGCCACATGTGGGTTGGTACCGAAGCGAGCGTCTCGACCAGCGAGGCTCCGCGTCCCGGTATGCGCGTCACCCCTTGTCACGGAAATATACCTTTCCCGGGTTGCGGGCATCGACCCAGCCGACCTCCGACTCGGGCTGCGAGGCAAACAGGGTGCGCACCGCCGCCACCTGCCTCTCGATCTTCGCCGCCGCGTCCGCGGCGCTCTCGCGCGGGTCGGATCCGACGACGCCGAAGGCGATCTCCCACGCCGGCTGGCTTGACACGATCCCGAACCCGTATTCGTCGTCGAGCCGGACGCCGACCTGCGTCGCGGCCGATCCGAGCGCCGCCGGATCGAGATCGGCCAGGCGCAACGCCGTGCGCAGCACGATGTCCGAGATCCGGTCACCCGGGCGCAGCAGGCGGGCCATGGCGCGCTCGTCGGTGACGACGGGCAGCGAGCCGAGCGCGTCGGGCAGCGCCTCGTCGCCGGGCATCGCCGCGAAGATCACGCCGTCGGCGGAGCCGATGAGGCGACCGGACGAGGTCTGCCACACGAATGCGGCCTCGCGCTCGACGATGGTCGCCTCGATCCGTCCCGGCAGGCGCGCGGCCACCGTGGCCGATGCCACCGCCGGCATGCGCTCGATGCGGGCCGTCAGCGCGCGGGTGTCGACCGCCAGCACGCTGCCGCCGCGCTGCGGCTCGAGCACGTGCTCGAGGTCCTGCGCGGCCGTGTACCGATCCCCGGTCCAAGCGACCTCGGTGACGCGCAGCCACGGCCCGTCGAGGAGCCACACCAGGCCAGCGCCGGCGGCAATCGCGCCGAGCGCGGCCAGCGTGCGGCGCAGCGACGGCAGCCGACCGGCGAGCCGCCGCCGGAACGGAATGCCCGGACGTCGCGCCCCGCGGCCGCGCGAGCGTGCCGAGGGACGACCGGCGCGGGGTCCCGAGCGGCGTGTGGCGCGTCGCGTCGGGCGCGGCTGGGGCTTCAGCTTCATCGGTCCTGCTCCAGCGCCAGCTCGATCAGGCGGGCGATGAGCTCATCGAAGGGCAGGCCGGCGAGCTTCGCCTGCTTGGGGTACATGCTCGTGGCGGTGAACCCCGGGAGCGTGTTCATCTCGCTGATGTAGACGTCCTCGCCGGTGACCAGGAAGTCGATCCGCGCCAGGCCGGCGGCGTCCACGGCTCGATATGCCGCCTGCGACAGCTCCTTCAACCGCTGGGCGAGGTCGGCGTCGACCGATGCTCGCGGCTCGACTACCGCCAGGCCGTCCACGTACTTGGACTCGTAGTCGTAGAACTCGTGGCTGCTGCGCACCTCGCCCGGCTCGAAGACGACCGGGTCGTCGTTGCCGAGGACGCCGCACTCGAGCTCTCGCGCCCCGGCGACGTAGCGCTCGACGATGACCTTGCTGTCGTAGCGGAACGCCTCGTCCATGGCCGCGGGCAGCTCATCGAGGTCGTGAACGATGCTCATCCCCACGCTGCTGCCGAGCCGGGCGGGCTTCACGACGCTCGTCGCGCCGATCGTCTCGGCCACCTCGCGCACCACGTGCTCCGGCTCGTCCTGCCAGGCGCGACGCCGGAACCAGGTCGACTCCACCACCGGCAGCCCGTGGCCGCGCATCAGATCCTTGAAGACGACCTTGTCCATGGCGACCGCGCTGGCCAGCACGCCGGCGCCGGTGTACGGGATGGCGGCCAGCTCCAGGAAGCCCTGCAGCGTGCCGTCCTCGCCGAACGGGCCGTGGAGCGCGAGGAACGCAACGTCGATCGCCTCGGCCAGCGAGCGCACTGCGGAGCGGGCGGCCACGCTCCGGTCGTCGCCGGTCACCGGCAGGTGTGCCTGCTGCTCGCGCAGCAGCGCAACTTCCTCGTCGGGTGTCATCGCGCCGAGCATCCCGGCGAGCGACGCGCCGTCGCCCAGCTCGGGCGCCGGTCCGGCCGGCAACAGCCAGTGGCCGTCGCGGTCGATGTAGACGAGGTAGGGCTCGAACCGATCCCGATCAATGGCACCCAGCACCGCCTCGGCCGAGGCGATGCTCACCTCGTGCTCGGCCGATCGGCCACCCGCGAAGACGCCCACCCGCAGCCGCGTCACCGGACGCCCGCCAGGCTGGAGGCCGCCGGATCGAGGCTGGCGGGCCACTCGCCCACAAACTCGACCTCGTACTGGAGCTCCACCCCGAACCGGTCGGCGACCACCGCGCGAGCGTGCTCACCCACGGCGCGCACATCGGCTGCGCTCCCCCCACGGTCGACCACGATGAAGTTCGCGTGCACCGTGCTCACCGAGGCCGAGCCGATGCGGAAGCCCTTGAGCCCGGCCACGTCCACGAGGCGTCCGGCGTGATCACCGGACGGATTGCGAAAGATGCTCCCGGCGTTCTGGTCCCCGAGGGGCTGGGTCGCCCGGCGCTGGGCCTGGTCGGCCGCGACGCGCCGTTCGATCACGGCCGGATCGCCCTCGGCGAGCCCCAGCGTGGCGGCCAGCACGACCTCGCCGCTCCGCTTGAATCGTGACTCGCGATACGCGAACGCGCACTCGTCGTTCGAGAGCGACACGACGCCGCCGTTCGACCAGGCCGACACCGATTGCACGATGTCGCGCATCTCGCCGCCATGAGCCCCGGCGTTGGCCCACACGGCGCCGCCCACGCTCCCAGGAATGCTGATGCCGAACTCGATCCCGGCCAGGCCGGCGGCCGTGCAGCGCTTCACCAGCGCGGCCATGGCCGCCCCGGAGCCTGCCTCGACCGTCCTTCCGTCGAGATCGATGCTGGACGCCCGGTTGCGGATCACCAGCCCGCGGACACCCGCGTCGGCCACCACGATGTCGCTTCCCTTGCCCAGCACGCCCGCCGGGATCGCCGCGTCGCGGCCGAGCTCGAGCGCCGCCACCAGCTCCTCGGTCGACTCGACCGTCGTCATCCGGTCGGCGGGCCCACCGACGCGCAGCGTGGTCAGCGCGCCGATCGCGGCGTCGCGCTCCAGCTCGATGCCTCGCTCCTCGGCGAGCCGGTCGAGCCTGTCGAGCGGGTCGAGCCTGTCGAGCCGCCGCCGCT
>JBOGSW010000207.1:0-34378 GCA_050695815.1 Candidatus Limnocylindria bacterium
TCAGTAGTCCGTGGCGATGTCAGATCGGTAGAGCTTCTTCGCGTCCGTTGCTCGAACCGCTCGGAGAAGTCGGCAAGGCCGCGGAATCCAGTCCTCCGACTCCCGTCCCCATGTTCAGGCGGATCCCTACTCCGGACGTGCCGCGTCAGCGTCGATTTCGATCGGCATCGATCAGGCCGCGAATCATTCCACTGGTCATCGGCTTGCCCGTCTTGGGGATGACGAGAAGCCCGTCTTCCTCGACAAGTCCACCGGTCGGCACCGGTTCGATGCGCAGGCCGGCACCATCCAACTCGAGCTCCACCTCGCCACCATCGGCCAAGCCGATCCGAAACCAGATATGTAGCCGTATACTACGCCACGTGATCACGGTACCCGAAGCAGCACGCCGAGCGGCGAAAGATCCGGAGACCATCCGTCGCTGGATTCGCAGTGGCCGCCTGCCAGCCCGCAAGGTCGGAACGCAGCACGTGATCGAGGAAGACGCTCTGGACGACCTGCTCCACGCAGAAGAGGTGATCGGCGTTCCGTCCGCCTGGCTCGAAACCTGGACCGGCGACCCGATGCCAAACTGGGTTTCCGTGCTGCGACAGGACCGCGCCGACCATTGACGCGATTCGTCATCGACGCGAGCGCCGCGCTCTTCGCGTTGGCCGGTCCGGAAGGCACCCGACGCCTCGCCCGTCATGACGTCCAAGCGCCACCTCTGCTGTGGTCGGAGATCGCCGCCTCCCTCCGTCAACGCGTCTATCGTAAGGATTTGAGTGCGCGCCTGGCCAACCACACGCTTGCCACGTTGCGCCAGGCGGCGATCAAGAGGGTGATCGATGAGGAACTGTATCCCGACGCCTACGCCCTCGCGGCGCGCATCGGCTGGGCCAAGACGTATGACGCGGAATACGTCGTGCTTGCCCAGCGTCTCGGCTGTCCACTTCTCACTGCGGACGCCAGGCTGGCTCGGGGAGCTGGGGGAATTGTGGAGATGATCACCGCCGCTGATCTCTAGCATGCCACGGCCTAACATCACATAACATCTATTTGCGGAAGTCGTCGAGATCGCGTTTGACTGAGTAGCCGGGCTCCGTCCGGACTTCTTGCCGCGTACGAATGTGGTTCGTGGTACGCGGCATACCATCTGACCGAGCAGCCGCACAGGACCGATCCTGAGCGTGAGCGCTTGTCGTCAGCGGTCGTATCACGAAGCGGATTCGTATCCGGTGAGAAGCGGCAGCCGTCTCTCGATGATCACGAATGGGCTTCATAGGTGGCGAGAACCCGCCCTGAGCAACCGGAGAAGGTCCTGCGCGACTGGACCGATGGTCCTATCTGGTGGCGCCTCGAGCAGGCATAGGCTGCAGGCATGCGACAGTCTCTGTGGTCACTCGCGGTTGCCGGCCTCGGCTTCGGCAGCCTGGCCATGGTCGGCGGCACCGCTCTCGGCGGCGCCCTGGGCCCGCTGGCGGTCGGATACGGCCTGCTCGTGGCACTCGCCGCGCTCTACCTGGTCGCCGGTCTGGCGATCCGCGAGCGCGTCTGGCGCCGGCAGTCGTCAACGGCCGGCGACGCTGCCCGTGCCGGCCGGCTCGCCGGACGCCGCGTCTTCTGAGGTGGTCGGCGTCATCCGACGCTGACGCAGCGCCTCGAAGCCGATGATGGCGGCCGACGTGGCCGCCCCGAGCTCCGGCGCCCGCTCGCGTCCGTAACCGATGCGCACGCGCAGATCTGCCCGATCGACGAACGAGCGAGTGACGCCGCGCCGCTCACCGCCGACGAGGATGAACAGGCCGCCCCCGAGGTCCGCGCGGTGCAGCGGGGTGGCGGCAGGGTCGGCGACGGCACAGGCGACGCGCAAGCCCGCCAGGCGACAGGCGTCCGCGGCGTCCTCGGCCGAGGCGGCCGCAGCCGTCGGCAGCAGCTCGGTGGCGCCAGCCGATGAGCGCGTCACGGTCCCGATGGCCGTCTCCCACGAGCGCCGCACCACGAGGCCGTCGACGCCGGCGGCATAGAGGGCCCGCACCGCCTGCCCGAAGTTGAACGGGTCCTCGATGCCGTCGAGCATGACGATCAGGGGTCTCTCCCCCACCCCGGCCAGCAACGTATGGACGGAAAGCGTACGTCCTGCGCCGACGAGAGCGATGACGCCCCCATGCGTGCGCCCCGCCGCCAGCCCGTCGATCGCGTCTGGCTCGACCTGGTCGATCAGCACGTCTCGCTCGCGGGCCAGGGCGCGCAGGCGGCCGAATCGCCGATCCCCGGGACGCGTGGCCCAGATGCGATGGACGGGCCGAACGCCGCCCTCCAGCGCCGCCTCGACCGAGACGTGGCCCTCGACGACCATCGGCCACTGGTTGACCGGGTTCGAGCCGCGGTCCGGTCCGTACGGGATGAGGCCGCCCTCCGCCAGGTAGGGTGCCTCGGCCGCGAGGGTGGGCAGGCCCAGCCCGGCGCGACGCGCCTCCAGGTGGCCGGCGTCGCGCACCGCGAGCGGAAGCTCGGGCTCACCATCGGCAGCCAGCATGACGATCGTGCCGTACTCCTGCGGCTCGCCGGCGACAGCCGCGACCCGATCGGTGAGCGTGGCGAGGTGGCGTGGATCCGCCTCGCCGGTCTCCACCGCCGTGCGCAGGAGCGGCAGCCAGGCCCGGCGCTCGACGTTGACGCGGTCGGCATGCTGGGCCAGCATCCAGGCCGCATCGACCCCATCGGCGCCGACCTCGCGCAGTCCCGGCCAGCCGTGCTCGACGATGAGCTGTCCCAGGCGTTCGGCGTTGACGGCGTTCACCTCGAGCAGGGCGTCCCCCTCGGCCGGTCGTTCGTCCCAGTCGACCAGGGCGGTGATGAGCGGCGTGGCCGGCCCGCCCAGGCGTCGCTCAAGCTCGGCGTCGAGGGTGGGTTCCGCGGCGACAGCCTCGAAGAACGCGTCCGCCGCGGCGAGCTCGCGAGCGGTCATGGCCAGGAGCTCGTCGCGGAGCTCGGGCTGCCTCGGCATCGTGACGCTCAGCCGGGGGCGGCGCTGCGCCGGCGCCCGTTGCGCCCGGCGGCGGTGACCTCCGCGGCCATCGACTCGGGCAGGTGGCCGCTGACGCGCACGCCGCCCTCCTCGTAGCGCTCCTCGACCTCGCCCGAGGTGCGGGCCCGCGCGACGAGCTCGGCCCGCTCGTACGGCACGACCGCGTCGACGCTCACCATCTGTCCGCGCATCGCATCGGCGATGCGTGCGCGCAGCTCGTCGAGGCCGGCCCCGGTCGTGGCCGAGACGAAGGCCGCGTGCTCGCTCGATGGCGCGGCGTCCGAATCGGCTCCGAGCAGGTCGATCTTGTTGAAGACGGTGATGCGCGGCTTGGTGCCGGCTCCGAGCTCGTCGAGGACCGCCTGCACGGCTGCCTGCTGGCCGAGGAAGTTCTGATCCGATGCATCCACCACCTCGAGCAGCAGGTCGGCGCGCACCACCTCCTCGAGCGTGGCGCGGAAGGCGTCGACGAGGTCGTGCGGCAGCTTGTTGATGAAGCCGACCGTATCGGTCGCCACCACCCGCTGGCCGCCGGGCAGCTCGACCTGGCGGCTGGTGGGGTCGAGCGTGGCGAAGAGCATGTCGGCGGCGTACACGTCCGCATCGGCGAGGCTGTTGAGAAGGGTGCTCTTGCCGGCGTTGGTGTAGCCCACCAGGGCCACGCCCACCACCTCGTTGCGGTCGCGCTGGCGAGCCGCCGTGGCGCGGTGCCGCTTCACGTCGTCCAGCTCGCCCTTCACCCTCTTGATCTTCTCGCGAACGATGCGCCGATCGGTCTCGAGCTGGCTCTCGCCGGGTCCGCGGGTCCCGATCCCGCCGCCGGTGCGCGACAGGTGCGTCCACAGCCGGGTCAGGCGCGGCAGGTGGTACTCGAGCGCGGCGAGCTCAACCTGGAGCCGCCCCTCCTTCGTCTTCGCGTGCCGCGCGAAGATGTCGATGATCAGCGCCGAGCGGTCGATGATCTTGCAGTCGAGCAGCTTCTCGAGGCTGCGCTGCTGGTTCGGCTCGAGCTCGTCGTCGACGATCAGCACGTTGAAGTCGGTGACCGCCTTCTCATCGAGCAGCTCGGCCGCGCGGCCCTTGCCGAAGTACCACACGGGGTCGGGCTCCCCGCGGCGTTGAAAGGCGTTGCCGACCACCGTCGCCCCGGCCGTCTCGGCCAGTGCGGCGAGCTCCTCCAGCGAGCGGTGCACCGGCCAGCGGCCATCGCGAGGATCGTCGAGGCCGATGAGGAAGGCGCGCTCGACCGGGGTGGTGAGGTCGATCATGCGTGCGCGTTCGGACATGTGTTCGAACCATGCTACCCGATCCGCCTCGATCGACCGACGTGGCGGCCCGTGGTACGAACGGCCTACTGCACGCGCGCGGCGACCGGCTGAAACTGCACCGCACCGACCGGGGGACGCAGCCAGGAGGGCCCGCGTGGAGGGCAGCCACCCAACTCGCACCAGACCGAACCACAGCATCGGCAGCGTCACGCGCCGCATCCTGGGCGGCTTCGTGCTCGGCGTGGTTGCCTTCGCGGGCGCCTACCGCGTGGCGGCCACGATGGGCATCGACGACCTCACGGCGCTGATCGTCGCGGCACTGGCCGCGACGGGCGTCGCCGCGCTCCTGCTCGGTCGCGCGGTCGCGCCGCTGGTGGCCAGCCAGGCGGACCTCCAGGTGCGCTACGAGGAAGCCCTGGCCGATGCGCTGCGCGACCCGCTCTCTGGACTCGGCAACCACCGCGCCTTCCACGAGGAGCTCGACCGACAGGTGGAGGCCGCCCGCCGCTACGAGGTGCCCCTGGCGCTGATCCTGCTCGACCTCGACGAGTTCAAATCGGTGAACGACGGGCGGGGTCACGCCGGTGGCGACCGCGTCCTGCGCGGCTTCGGCGCCCTCCTGGCCACCACCGTGCGCCGCGCGGACCGGCCGTATCGCATCGGCGGCGACGAGTTCGCCGTCCTCCTGCCGCATACCGACGCGGAGGGCGCGCGCGTCGTCGCTCGCCGGATCCTGGCCCAGGCGCTGCAGCCCGCGGTGCGCGATGAGGACCTCGAGCCGATCAGCTTCTCGGCCGGGATCTCGTCGCTCCCCGGCCAGTCCGACAACCGGGCGCAGCTCTACGCACAGGCCGACGCGGCGCTGTACGCGGCCAAGCGCGGCGGACGGACCGATGTGGTCGTGTTCGATCCCCAGGTGGCGACCGAGCCGGCCTTCGAGGGCGGGTCGTCGGCCGCCATGGCCGACGTGATCGCGCGCGGACAGCTGCGCCCCGTCTACCAGCCCATCGTGGCCCTCGCCAGCGGACGCGTGATCGGCGTCGAGGGGCTCATCCGTCCCGTGCCCCCGGCACCGTTCGCCGATCCTGCCGCCCTCTTCGCCGCCGCCGAGTCGAGCGGCCGTCTCACGGCGCTCGACCTCGCCTGCGTGGAGACGATCGTGGCCGGGGCCGCCCTGCTGCCGCCCGACCAGTTCCTGAGCCTCAACCTGTCGCCGCCGACGGTCGAAGCGCCCGAGTTCAGCTCGGCCGCGCTGCTCGGGATCCTGGCCCGCTACGGGTTCTCGCCGGAGCGCCTCGTGGTCGAGCTCACCGAGCGCCAGGGCATCGGCGATCCGGGCCGCGTTCGCGCCAAGCTCGACGCCTGCCGCCATGCCGGGATCCGGTTCGCCGCCGATGACATCGGTGCCGGAAACGCGGGCCTGCGCCTGCTGGCCGAGATTCCGTTCGACGTGCTGAAGGTGGACTTGACCCTCGTCCAGCGCAGCGCCGGCAGCGGGCCGTCGAGCGCCGTGCTCGGGTCGGTCGTCGAGCTCGCGACGCGCACCGGCGCGCTCGTCATCGCCGAGGGGGTCGAGCACGCCTCGCAGGTGGCCCAGCTCGTGGCGCTCGGCATCGGCGCCGGGCAGGGCTACCATCTCGGCCGTCCGGGGGCGCTTGGCGAGGCGGTGAAGATCGTGGAGCCGCCGGCGATCGGCATGGCCGCCTGGCGCCAATCGATCGGCCTGCCATCGGTCAGCTGAGCGCCGCGCGCAGCAGCCGTTCCGCACGCTCGACCAGCGCGGGGTCGTCCGCGGGTCTGGCGCCAGCGCTCAGCCACATGATCCGCGCATCGCGCCCGAACCAGGTGAGCTGTCGCTTCGCGTACTGGCGCGTGCGTCGCGCCGTGGCCTCGATGGCGTCGGCCAGCGGCCACTCCCCCGCCAGGTGGCGCATCGCCTCGGCGTAGCCGTGGCCGGTCATCGGCCGCAGCTCAGGGCCGAAGCCGGCGTCGCGCAGGCGCTGCACCTCCTCGAGCAGCCCGTTGGCGAAGAGCCATGCGGCGCGTTCGTCGATGCGACGGTTCAGCGCCTCGCGCGGCCGGGCGACGCCGACGAGCGCCACCCGCCCGCCGTACGGCTCGCTGCGTGGCGCCACTCCCCCACCTCCGGCCTCGGACCGTTCGAGGGCGCGCAGCACGCGCCGCGGATTGCGCAGGTCGATCGCGGTGGCGGCTTCGGGGTCGCGCTCCATGAGCCGCGCCGCCAGCGGCTCGAGCCCGTCGGCGTCGAGCTCGGCGTCTAGGCGCTCGCGGACCTCGGGCGTCCACGCCTGCGACGCGTAATCGTGGCCGTCGACCAGGGCCGAAACGTAGAGGCCGGTCCCGCCCACGACCATCGGGAGCCGCCCGTGCGCCGCGATCTGCGGGATCGCCGCTCGGGCGCGTTCGACCCACTGCGCCACCGTGAACGGCTCGTCCGGGCTCACCACGTCGAGCAGATGGTGCTGCACCGATGCCCGCGCCGCGGCATTCGGCTTGGCCGTGCCGATATCCATGCCGCGGTAGACCTGCCGGGAGTCGGCGACCAGGATCTCGACCGGCAGCCGGCGCGCGAGCGCAAGCGCCAGGTCGGTCTTGCCCGACGCGGTCGGGCCGACGATGCCAAGGAGCGGGACCGAGGCCCGACCACTCATCTGAGCCCGATCGTATATACCGTAGCTACGCCCCGACCCGCCACCCGCCTACACCTCGATGAGGCGCTGGACCTGCTCGATGGCGCTTGCGCGCCCGGTGGCTGGATCGGCCGTGATGACGACCGCGTTGAAGGAGACGGGTCCATCGGCCACCTGGAAGCGGGTCGGCAGGTGCCGCGTGAACCGAGGCAGCACCGTGTCCAGGCTGAACCCGATGATCGAGTCGCGCGGCCCGGTCATGCCGACGTCGCTGATGTAGGCGGTCCCGCCGGGCAGGACGCGCGCATCGGCGGTCGGCACGTGGGTGTGCGTCCCGACCACGGCCGAGACCCGCCCGTCGAGGTACCAGCCCATGGCGTTCTTCTCGGACGTGATCTCGCAGTGGAAGTCGAGGATCCGGATCGGCGGCAGGGGCTCGGCGGCCCCATCGAGCAGCTCGTCGAGCTTGATGAACGGCGAGTCGAGCTGGTTCATGAAGACGCGGCCCATGGCGTTGATGACGGCCACCTCGCTGCCGTCATCGGCGTGATGGACCAGCCAACCGCGTCCGGGAACCTCGTCGGGATAGTTGATCGGCCGCAGCACGGGCCGATCGGTGTCGAGGTAGTCGTAGATCTCGCGCTTGTCCCAGATGTGGTTGCCGCTCGTGATGACGTCCACTCCCCCGCCGAGAAGCTCCTCGGCCAGCCTGGGCGTGAGGCCGAGGCCGGCCGCCGTGTTCTCTCCATTGGCGATCACCAGGTCCAGCTCCAGCTCGCGGCGAAGATCGGGCAGGGCATGCATGACCGCCAGTCGACCCGGCTTGCCGATGATGTCGCCGATGACGGCGATGCGCGTGCTGCCCGGGGCGCTCACCGGGCGGTCACCGGGCGTAGTCGACCGCGCGCGTCTCGCGGATGACGGTCACCTTGATCTGCCCGGGGTACTGGAGCTGCTCCTCGATCTTGCGGACCACATCGCGCGCCAGACGGCTGGAGGCGATGTCGTCGATGTCCTCGGGTCGAACCAGGATCCGGATCTCGCGTCCGGCCTGGATGGCGAAGCAGCGCTCGACGCCGGGGAAGGCCAGTGCGATCTGCTGCAGGTCGTCGAGCCGCTTCACGTAGTTGTCGAGGCTCTCGCCGCGCGCCCCCGGCCGCGAGGCGCTGATGGCGTCCGCGATCTGCACGACGGTCGCCTCCACGCTCTCCTGCTCAACCTCCTGGTGGTGGGCGGCGATCGCGTTGCAGACGGTGGCGTTCACGCCCATGCGGCTGGCGATGTCGGCACCGATGGCGGCGTGCGGCCCTTCCACCTCGTGGTCGACCGCCTTGCCGATGTCGTGCAGCAGGCCGCCCTTCTTCGATTCGGCCACGTTGGCGCCGATCTCCGCGGCCAGCAGGGCGGCCAGGCGGGCCGTCTCGATGCTGTGATCGAGCACGTTCTGCCCGTAGCTGGTCCGATACTTCAGCCGCCCCAGGAGCTTGATCAGCTCGGGGTGCAGGCCCGGGACGGCGGCATCGTAGGCGGCCTGTTCGCCAGCCTGGCGCATCACGATCTCGATCTCGGAACGACACTTGACCACCGTCTCCTCGATCCGACCGGGATGGATGCGACCGTCGCTCATGAGCTTGGTGAGCGCCATGCGCGCCACCTCGCGGCGCACCGGATCGAAGCCGGACAGGACCACTGCCTCGGGCGTGTCGTCGATGATGAGATCCACGCCGGTCGCCTGCTCGAGCGCGCGGATGTTGCGACCCTCGCGGCCGATGATGCGGCCCTTCATCTCCTCGTTCGGAAGGCTGACCACGGTCACCGTCGCCTCGGAGGTGTGGTCTGCCGCGATCCGCTGCATGACCGTGGTGAGGATGCGCCGGGCGCGTTCCTCGCCCTCCTCGGTGGCGTGGCGCTCGATCTCGCGCACGCGGTGCTGCGCTTCGGCGCGCGCCTCGTCCACGATCTGGCCCATGAGCCCCTCGCGCGCCTCGGCGGCGGTCAGGCCCGATACGCGCTCGAGCTCGTGGCGGGCGCGCTGCTGGAGCTCGACGAGGTGCTGGCGTTCCGTCTCCAGCGCCGCACGCTGCGTCGCGAGCGCCTCCTCGCGCTGCTCAAAGGCGGCGACCTTACGATCGAGCGCCTCCTCCCGGTCCAGGAGTCGGCGCTCGCTGCGCTGGAGGGTGGCACGTCCTTCGCGCACCTCCTCTTCGGCGGCGCGGCGGAGGTGCAGCGCCTCGTCCTTTCCCTCGAGGACGATCTCCTTCTGCTTGGCGCGGGCATCGGCCACGAGGCGCTCGGCATAGGCGTCGGCATGCTTCACGGCGCTCGCGGCAATCAGTCGGCGCGCCATGAAGCCGATGACGATGCCGACGACGACGGCGACCGCCGCCACGACGGCGACGATGAGTTCTGGCATATGTCGGCTCCCCGCTCTTGGAGCCCGAATGGGCGAGCTCGCGCCCACTCGGGCGGGCGCATCGGTCAGATCAGTCGTGCGGGCCGTACGACCCGGAGACGCCCGAGTGTACTCCAAAGGCACCGCGGCCTCCCGGGCGGGCTCAGCCCCCGAAGATGCGACCCATGAGCCGAACATGGTCGAGGTCGCGCGGCACGAAGTCCTGCAGCATGACCCGCTGCGTGCCGACAGCCTCGAGGGCGCGGATCCGCTCGTGGGCCTCGTCCGGGGTGCCCATGATCCAGCGCTCGCGGCGCTCGGCCAGCCACGCCTCGCCATCCGCGTCGCTGCGCCCCAGTGCCGCCAGCAGGTCGGCCACCCGTGCCCGCAGATCCGCATCGGTCTCCGCGACGAGGACGCCGGTCATGGCCGAGTACACGATCTCGTCGGCGTCGCGCCCGACCTCGCCGCAGGCGGCGCGGACGCGATCGTAGGCCGCCGGCGCCTCGTCCGGTGCGGCAGAGAGGAGGTTGAACTCATCAGCGTGGCGTGCCACCAGCTCCGCGAGGCGCGGACCGCCCCGGCCGCCGAGGATGACGTGCGGATGCCGGCGCCCGCCCCGCGCGATGGGCCCGTGCCGCTTCGCGCCCCGCACCTGCCAGTGCGTCCCGTCGTAGGACCAGCCATCGTCCTCGGTCCACAGGCCGTGGATGATGGCCATCTGCTCCTCGAGCATGTCGAACCGCTCGCCGAGCGACGGAAACGGGATGCCGAGCTGCGCATGCTCGTCCTCGTTCCAGCCGGCGCCGAAGCCGGCCTCGATCCGACCGTCGCTCATCTCGTCGACGGTCTGGATCACCTTCGCGAGGCTGCCGGGAATGCGGAACGTGACCGGCGACACGAGCACGCCGAGGCGAATGGTGGTCGTCTCGCGCGCCAACCCCGCCAGGGTGGCCCACGCATCGGTCGTCGGCAGGCCGGACTCGCCGGGAAAGCTGGCGTAATGGTCGGAGCGGAAGAACGCTTCGAGGCCGGCCCCTTCAGCGGTGCGGGTGATGGCCAGGATCTCGTCGTAGGTGAGCCCCTGCTGGGGCTCGGTCATGAGGGCGTATCGCATGCCCGCAAGCCTAGACCGATGTGCCCCCGCGGGTCTTGCGCGACGATCCCCTCGCGTCGGTGTAGAAGCGAAGGAAGCCGGTGAGGTCGGCGCGGGCGATCGTCTCCCCGATCACCTCGAGCGGCAGATCGTCGGCGCGCTTGAAGCGGACGCAGCTCTTGCCCATGTCGAGCGTCTTGCCGGTCTCCGCCCAACGCTGCCTGAACCAGGCCTCCGTCCGTCGATCGCCGTAGACATTGTTGAGGTAGAGGCTCATGTGATGCTTCTGGCTGGCCAGGGCCGCCAGCCCGAGCGGCTGCTTGTTGTACGTGTCGGAAAAGCGCTCGAGCGGCACGTACCACGCGATCATCCCGAATTGCATCCCCTCCCGATAGCCCTCCGGCAGGTTGGCGTTGACCACGTCCCGGACGGCCGAGACCGCCGCGCGGCGATCCTCCGGCAGCGCGGCAACGTACTCGTCCGGCGTGGATGCGGTGCTCGTCACCATGTCTGGCCTCTCTGGGGGTTATCGGTTCCACCGATCAGCGCCGGCGGCGCGGATCGTCGCGCGCACGATCTCGGGATCGAAGCCGCGGCGCATGAGGTACATGCCGATGCGCTGCGCGGCCTTCGCGTCGTCCGGCAACGGCCGGCCGCGCAGGTGCCGCTCGAGCGCCTCGCGCGCCCGATCCGCCTCGGTGCCGGGCAGACCCGCGTCCTCGGGGGCGCGCTCGGGCGTGTCGTGCTCGTCGCGGTACGCCTCGACCACGTCGCGCGGCACGCCTTGGCGCCGCAGCTCGGCCTCGATCAGGCGGCGTCCGCGCGGAGCGTGGCGGTCTCGCTGCTCTCCCCACCAACGCGCGAATGCCGCGTCGTCCACGTAGCCGAGCTCGGCGAGGCGGCCGAGGGTTGTCTCGATGACCGGCTCCTCCGCGCCACCGCGCCGCAGGCGGCGCTCGATCTCCCATCTCGTCCGCGGGCGGGTGCCCAGGAAGCGGAGGGCGATCTCCATCGCCGCGGTCGGATCGGGTGGCTCGGGAGGTGGACGCCGGCCACGGCCTGCCCGTCGACCGCCGGCCTCGGGCATCCGCTACTCGGCCTCGCCGATCCCTTCGATGCCCACCTCGATCTCCGCGACCTTGCCGCGGATCTCGTCGTCGATCTTCGTGGCAATCTCCGGGTTCTGCTTGAGGAAGTCCCGGGCGTTCTCCCGGCCCTGCCCGAGCCGCGTGTCACCGTAGTTGAACCAGGCGCCGGTCTTGGACAGCACGCCCGCGGCGATCCCGACGTCGAGCAGGCCGCCCTCGACGCTGATGCCCTCGTTGTACATGATGTCGAACTCAGCGATGCGGAACGGGCTGGCGACCTTGTTCTTCACCACCTTGACGCGCGTGCGAGAGCCGACCGCATCGGTCCCGGTCTTCAGCGTCTCGATGCGCCGGATGTCCATTCGGACGCTGGCGTAGAACTTGAGCGCGCGACCGCCGGGCGTGGTCTCGGGGTTGCCGAACATGACGCCGATCTTCTCGCGTAGCTGGTTGGTGAAGATGAGCGCCGTCTTGCTGCGGTTGATGGCACCGGTCAGCTTGCGCAGTGCCTGGCTCATGAGGCGCGCCTGGAGGCCGACGTGGGCATCGCCCATGTCACCCTCGATCTCGGCGCGCGGCACGAGCGCGGCGACCGAGTCCACGATGACGACGTCGACCCCGTTCGAGCGAATGAGCGTCTCGGCGATCTCGAGCGCCTGCTCGCCGGTGTCGGGCTGGCTCACCAGCAGCTCGTCCACGTTCACGCCGACGTTGCGCGCGTAGTTCGGGTCGAGGGCGTGCTCGGCGTCGATGAAGGCCACGATTCCGCCGGCTCGTTGCGCATTCCCGGCCACGTGGTAGCACAGGGTGGTCTTGCCGCTCGACTCCGGGCCGTAGATCTCGGTGATCCGGCCGCGCGGCACGCCACCCACGCCCAGCGCGAGGTCGAGCGCCACCGAGCCAGTCGAGATGGCCTCGATGTTCTGCGCCCCACGGTCACCGAGACGCATGATCGAGCCGCGCCCGAACTGCTTTTCGATCTGAAGGATGGCCGCGTCGACGGCTCGGCTTCGCTCGCCGTCCCCGTTCTTCGCCGCCGGACTCTGGCTCACTGCCACCGGTGCTTCCATGTTGGCTCTCGCTCCTCGTTCGATGCTAGCGCCCCAGTCATGCGGACCGGTCTTGCGGACCAGTCTTTGCGCCCCAGTCGTTGGCGCAGTCACGAGGAACGGGGCGTCAGCTCACTCCTCGTCCTGGGGCTCTGAATCGCGTTCCTTGCGCTTCGGCTTGATGACCTCGACCTGGCGCATCGGAGGCTGATAGCTCTGCACGACCGGCCCGGTCGCTCCGGCCGGATTCTTCGGAGCCTTCTCCTTCGCCTTGCGCTTTGCCTGCTTCTTTGGTCGATCTCGGCCCTTTGCCATCGCTCGAACCTCCGATTGTGTGAGCTGGTCGAGCGAGCGCCGATGATGCGCCACCGCTCCTTACCCGCTGCTTACCCGACGCTTACCAGGCGCCGATACGGGTCGATTCTACGCTTCGCCTCGTGACAGCTTGTACGTCGCATTCGCCGCAGCGCAGCCCTCATTCTACACCCACGTCATACGCCGTCATACGCGCTTCGCGGGCTACGGGTCGGGCTTGCGCTGGAGCGCACCTAACTACGAACAGGCCCGTGGATCCGATCAGATCCTGCGACGGAGCGCACAGGGTGGTCGTGAATCGGTCCCGACGGCCACGTTCTTCTCTATTGCATGCGCCCCGGCGCACACCGCACCCGTAGGCAGGTGACATCTCGGACGCGGCCGTCATCGACGCGAGCTGACAACGATACGTGGGGCGCCGCTACTGCCCGTCGTCCGCGTGCCTCCCGAACGCACGCTGCACCCGGTCCCGCAACGTCCCGAACGAACCATCCAGCAGCGAGGCGCGCAGGCGCCGCATGAGCTCGAGCGTCCAGGTCACGTTGTGGACCGATGCCAGGCGATAGGCCAGCAGCTCGCGCGATCGGAACAGGTGGGCCAGGTACGCCCGAGAGTGGTTGCGGCAGGCTTCGCAGGCACAGGACGCGTCGATCGGGCCTGGATCGTCCATGAAGGCGGTGTTGCGCAGGTTGAGACGGCCGCCATCGGTCCAGACCTGGCCGGTGCGCGCAACGCGCGTGGGGAGCACGCAGTCGAAGAGGTCGATGCCACGCTCGACCGCCGTGAAGAAGTCGACCGGTGAGCCGACGCCCATCAGGTAGCGCGGCCGCGGGTCGTCGCCGAGCGCCTCCACCACCACTTCGAGGGTCGCGGCCATCTGGTCCTTCGACTCCCCCACCGACAGCCCCCCGATGGCGATGCCGTCGAACGCCAATGCGCCGATGGCAGCGGTCGACTCACGACGCAGGCCGGCGTCGACGCCGCCCTGGATGATCCCGAACACGGCCTGGTCGGGACGACCGCGCGCGGCCAGCGAGCGCTCCGCCCAGCGATGCGTCCGCTCCATCGCGTCGCGCACGTCGGCTGCGGGTCGGCCCGGGTCGACCAGCTGATCCAAGGCCATCGCCACGTCCGAGCCCAGCAGCGCCTGGATCTCCATCGCGCGTTCGGGAGTGAGTCGATGGGTCGAGCCATCGAGGTGCGAGGTGAAGGTGACGCCATCGTCATCCACCCGGCGCAGATGTGCGAGGCTGAAGACCTGGAAGCCGCCCGAATCGGTCAGGATCGGTCCATCCCAGGCCATGAACCGATGCAGCCCGCCCAGGCGGGCGATCCGCTCCGCGGTCGGTCTGAGGTTGAGGTGGTACGTGTTGCCGAGGATCATCTGGGCGCCCGCGGCGTGCAGGTCGCCCGGCGTGAGCGCCTTGACCGTGGCCTGCGTGCCGACCGGCATGAACTGCGGCGTGTCGATCCCACCGTGAGCCGTCTCCAGCCGCCCGATGCGGGCACGGCCCATGCGGTTGGGCTCGCTACGATACGTAAGCAGAGCGGGCGTTGACACCGCCGGAGAGGATAGGCTACATGCACTACGGAGAGGTGACCGTCGGGTGCGATTGACCGAATGGCCGCGCATGCCGTTCCTGAACGACGAGGTCAAGGAATGGATCGCGCTGGAGCTGCAGAGCCTCGGCGTCGAGGACCTGGCCGTGTATGCCCTCGAGGCCGGGACTGAGGGGGACGAGCGCCGCGTGATGGTCGCCACCGAAGTCGGGCTGCTCGATCATCGGTACGCGCCGTTCGGCTCGTCCGCCCGCTACCGGCTGGCGATGCTGATGTACCCGTGGCAGGTCCTGCGCGGCGTCGAGCTGCGAGCCGATACGTTCCGCCTCTGGGCACGCGAGCACCGCACCCGCTGGTCGTTCCGGCTCCATCATCCGCATTTCGAGGCCGCCACCGAGTCGGCCGACCTGGGACAGGCGCTCTGCGACCTGGCCCGCGTCTGCGCCGTCATGGCCGAGCCCTTCGGCGTTCCCGCCGGCCGCGTCTCGAGCGATGTTCCGGGCGTCATCCCCGGTGGTCCTCGCCCCCTGCCGCCCTCGGATGAGGGCCCCAATGACCAGGACGAGGAGCACGAAACACCGGCCAACGCGGCAGCCGATGAGGAGGCAGCCGGCGAGGCAGGAGCCGACGCAGAGGTCGAGGCCGAGGGCAAGGGCGGAGACGGGTCCACCCCGACGCCCGTGCCGATCGGCGAGGGCGAAGAGGTCATCGAGCTCCCGGACGAGGAGCGCGAGGCGATCCCGGCCCGCTCCGACGATCAGGGCTAGACGATGAGCATCGCGTCGCCGAAGCTGTAGAACCGATACCCCGCGTCCAGCGCGGCGCGGTAGGCGGCGAGGAGCGCATCGCGAGCCTCGAACGCGGTCGCATCGGTCATGCCGGCCTGCACGAACGCAGTGACCAGCAGCAACAGCGAGCTGCGCGGCAGGTGAAAGTTCGTGATGAGCCCGTCGACGGCACCGAACCGATAGGGTGGCGTGACGTAGAGGTCGGTCCAGCCGGAGGACGCATCGGTTCTGGTGGCGGTCTCGAGGACCCTCACCGCCGTGGTGCCGACGGCAATGACGCGTCCCGCTCGCGCGATGGCCTCGCGCGTCGCGGCCGTGATCTCGTACCACTCGCGATGGATGTGGTGCTGGTCGATGAAGTCGCCCTCGAGCGGGCGGAAGGTGTCCAGGCCCACGTGGAGCGTGACCGACGCGCGCCGGATGCCATCCGCCTCCAGCCGGTCTAGGAGCTCCGGGGTGAAGTGCAGTCCCGCGGTCGGCGCCGCGGCGGATCCCGGCGGCTCCGCGTAGACCGTCTGGTAGCGCTCCCGCGGCGCGGATCGGTCGTGGATGTACGGCGGCAACGGCATCTCCCCGGCGGCCGCCATGACCGCGTGCGGATCGCCGTCGAAGCGGATCGCGCGAGTGCCGTCGCCCAACCGCTCCCCCACCTCCACGCGGTCGCCGGTGCGGAGCGTGACGATCGCCCCGACCGCCAGCCGCCGAGACGGGCGCACCAGCGCCTCCCACCAGTCGGGCTCATCGGCCAGGGAGCGGAGGACGAGGATCTCGGCCGTCCCACCGGTGGTCCGCACGGCGCTCAGGCGCGCGGGGATGACGCGCGAGTCGTTGACGACCAGGAGGTCTTCCGGTCGCAGCCGGTCACCGATGTCGCGGAAGACGGCGTGCTGTACATGGCCGTTGGATCGGTCCAGCATCAGGAGCCGCGAGGCATCCCGCGGCTCGGCAGGAGTCTGGGCGATCGCCTCCCGGGGCACAGCGTAGTCGAAGTCGTCGACCCTCAGTCGCGCGCCATTCATCGCCGAAAGCGTAGCGCCCGGCCGGGTCGACCGGCCGGGCGCCATCGGTCTGAAGCGCTAGATGATGGCGTTGAGCCAGTCTTGCGCGAAGTACACCAGGAAGGCGATGGCCACCACCCACATGAGCGGATGAATCTCGCCGAACTTGCCGCGCACCGCCTTGATCAGCACCCAAGTCACGAACGCGGCACCGATGCCGACCGTGATGCTGAACGTGATCGGCATGAGGATGATGCCCAGCAGCGCCGGGAAGCCCTCCTCGACGTCGACGAAGTCGATGTCCTTGATGAGGGTCGCCATGAGGTAGCCGACCACGATGAGGACCGGCGCGGTCGCCGAGAAGGGCACCATGCCGGCCAACGGGGTGAGCAGCACCGCCACCAGGAAGAGCACGCCGGTCACCACCGCGGTGAGGCCGGTTCGACCGCCCTCGGCAACACCGGCCGCGCTCTCGATGTAGCTCGTGTTCGAGCTGATGCCCGCAGCGCCCCCCGCCGCGGCCGCGACCGAGTCGACGAGCAGCACGCGCCCGATTCCCGGGACCTGGCCATCCTCCGTGGTGAGGCCGGCCTGCTCCGTGATCGCGGTGGCCGTGCCCATCGTGTCGAAGAAGTCGGTGAGCATGATGGCGAAGATCGTGAGGATCGCCGCCAGCGCGCCCAGGGACCAGACGTTCGTCAGGTCGAACTGGCCCAGCGTCGCGAAGTCCGGCACGAGGCTCAGGTCCGAGGGGACGCTCGTCACGCCGGTGATGAGCGCGATCACCGACATCACCAGGATGCTGATGAGCAGCGCGGCCGGCACCTTCAGCACGAACAGGACGATCGTGAGGCCCAGGCCGAGAATCGTCAGCCATGCGGTCGGGCTGTTCGGGAAGACGAACTGCACGGGCGTGCCGGCTCCGGCGGCAATGAGTCCGCCATCGAAGAAGCCGATGAACAGGATGAAGAGCCCGATCCCCACGCCGATCGACCGCTTCAGGGCGAGCGGTACCGCGGTCATGATCGCCTCGCGCAGGCCAACCAGCACGAGGACCAGCACGACGAGGCCCTCGAGGACGATCACGCCCATGGCTCCGGCCGGGCTGAGGCCGGCCCCCAGGACGAGCCCGAAGGCCACGATGGCGTTGATGCCCAGGCCGGCCGCCAGCGCGATCGGATAGTTCGAGACGAGCCCCATGGCGATGGTGAGCACGCCGGCCAGGAGCGCGGTGGCGGCTGCTGCAGCCGGGATGAACGCCGCCTGTTCCGCAGAGTCGGCTGCGAACATGTTCGACAGGATCTGCGGGTTCACCACGATGATGTAGGCCATCACCAGGAACGTGGTGATCCCCGCCTTCACCTCGGTCCCGACGCTTGTCCCCCGCTCGGTGAGCTTGAAGAAGGAGTCGAGCCCGCCTCCACCGGTCGGCTCGCTCCGCGGTACCTCGGTTGCCTCTGCCTCCACTCGGGTCACCCTCCGATCCATGAGCAACCGCGCCCGACACCATGTTGGGCCACCGGTGCCGTCGCGCAGCGTACTCCGGCTCCGATCCGTGCGGCTGCCGTTTTCGGCATGGGCCGGCCGGCGGCCAGGATTGCATCTGCTGTCGGCAATGGGACGAGCTGCGGGCCCAATCGGAGCGATTGCACCCGGTTCGTTGCATCGGCTGCAAGGAACCGAGCCGAAACGCCCGGGTCGAGGCATCTCCGCCGACGCTTGCCACCACCCGATGCAAATGCGAGGGCGGACGTGCGGCGGAGCGGTCCGGCTTACCCGTCGAAGAGGCCGGGCTGGACCGATGCTGCCGCCGAACCGGCGGGCGGCGTCAGGCCAAGATGCTCCCAGCCGCCGGACGTGAGCTGGCGGCCACGTGGGGTGCGAGCGAGCATCCCGATCTGCATGAGGTAGGGCTCGACGACGTCCTCGATCGTCTCGATCGGCTCCGACACGGTGGCAGCCATGGTGGCCAGCCCAACCGGCCCTCCGGCGTGGTGCTCGGCCATGGCGCGCAGGAGCTGGCGGTCCATGGCATCGAGGCCGCGCTCGTCGATCTCGAGCAGCCCGAGGGCATCGCCGGCGAGCGCCTGGGTCACTCCCCCGTCGCCGCCGCCGCGGACCTGCGCGTAGTCGCGCACCCGCTTGAGCAGCCGGTTCGCGATGCGCGGGGTGCCGCGCGATCGGCCGGCCACGAGCCGGGCGGCGTCATCGGTCAGGGAGACGTCGAGGATCTCCGCCGAGCGACGCAGAATTCGCTCGAGCTCGGGCTCCGAGTAGTAGTCCAGCCGATAGGTCACCCCGAACCGATCCCGCAGCGGCCCCGTGATGGAGCCAACGCGCGTGGTCGCGCCGATCACCGTCACGTGCTCAATCTGGAGCCGCACGGTCCGTGCGCCGGGCCCCTTGCCGAGGACCACGTCGAGCGCGAAGTCCTCCATGGCCGGGTACAGGATCTCCTCGACAGCATGGCTGAGCCGATGCACTTCGTCGATGAACAGCACGTCTCCCTTGCCGAGGCTGGTGAGGACGGCGGCCAGGTCGCCGGCCCGTTCGATGGCGGGTCCGGAGGTGGTGCGGATCTGCGCGCCCATCTCGGCTGCCACGATGTTCGCGAGCGTCGTCTTGCCCAGCCCCGGCGGGCCGTACAGCAGGACGTGGTCGACCGGCTCCGAGCGCTGCTGCGCCGCATCGATCAGGATCGCCAGGTTCTCCTTGACCCGATCCTGGCCGGCGAACTCGTCCAGGCGGCGCGGCCGCACGGTCGACTCGAGGGCAAGCTCCTCCTCCCCCACGTCGGCGCCGGTGATGCGCTCGATCGTCATGCGTCGCGGTCCGCGGTCGAATCGAACATGTGAACGATTCTAGCGGTGCGACCGGCCGGCCAGAACGTCGGCCGACCATCCGCGAACGGTGTCGTGGTGCGGCGCCCACGCCTCCCACACGGCCTCCACCCAGCGGCGCCCATCCGCCGCCGACGCCGGCATCGGGAGGTCGTGCACGGTCAGTGCGTATGCGGCGGGTGGCGCGAGCCACGGCCAGTCCGGCTTTCCCTCCAGGGCGGCCCTCGTCAGCTGGGTGAGCCTTGGATCGGTGATCCCCTGCTCCAGCCATTGCTCGAGTGCGATCAGGTGGATCGCCACCGACTGCCGCTCGCGCCGACCGTCTACGCCGGGATGCTGCGCGACGTAGGCGTCGTTCGCATGGCGCCCGATGCCGCCGATCCCCGTGGTGGCGAGCAGCTCCGACCATCGCGCCCAGCACCCCGGCGAGGCACCGATGTACGCGTGCGTGGGCGCCTCGGGCTCGCTCGGAATCCGGGCGCCGCACCCCGGGCACCGTGGGGCGAGCGCATCCAGGTCGGCCGGCGTGTCCACGTCGGGCGACGGCGGCACGTTTACGGTCGCGAGGTCGCGCCTGTCTCGCAGGAGCGCGCGCAATCCATCGTCACCCGCCGCCTGCTCCGCGAGCCCGAAGCTCGATCGCCACAGGAAGACCGGCGGACCGATGCGGTCGCCCGACCGCGCGGCCACGACGGCGTTGGCCTCGATGGCGGATGCCACGACGGCCCGGATGGTCACCGCGGTCAGCATCGGTTCGTCACCGAGCAGGATGACGGCCCCGTCCACCTCCGCCGGCACGGCGGCAAGGCCCATGCGCAGCGACCGGCTCAGGCCTGCGGATGGGTCGTCGTTGATCACCGGGATCACCTGCGGTGGCACCACGAGGCCGGGTGGCACGACCGCGATCACCGGATCGAGGCCGGCGCCGCCTGCCGTTCCGCCCACCACCTCGAGCATCGTGCGGCCACCGAGCCTGACCAGCTGCTTCGGCGACCCGAATCGTGTCGAGGCGCCGGCTGCAAGGATGACTGCCGCTACCTGCATCGGTCCATTCTGATGGGGACGGCGGTGGATCGGTCGCGTTCCCTTCATTCAGCGATGTGATCGGTGCTATCCAGGTCACCTGCTTGGGTTCTTCTCATCCACCATCCACGTCGGTGGTAGGCGAGTCCCCGACCCCCATACGAGGCTTCCGAGGCACCCGGACCCGCTGACGGCCGACTCCGACCTGGATACCACCGATACGGCTGGTGATTGAGAGAAACCAGACACCGGAGATCGCGCCCGAGGGCAGGCGCAGCCAAGTCCGAATCTCCCGGCTCCGCGCCGGAAGTGCGGCATCGAACAGCGACCTGTGTCGGGCAACGAGTGACCGATTCGCGCCGAGCTCCGGGACGACGACGAGGCGCGCGACCGCCGCCGGCGTCCAGCCACGATCTGCACGAAGCAGTTGGCCGGCCAATCGAGCCTTCCGATCCACGCCCGCGACCAGTGCCTGCACGTCATAGATCCGCGTCTTCACCTCGATGACGAGCAGGGTGCTCGAAGGAGCGTGCCAGGCGACGATGTCAATCGAGCCTCGCTCGCCGTAGTGGCTGAACGTGTACTCGACGATGATCTCCCACCCATACTCGCGCAAGATCGCGCTCACGGCATCGACGATGCTCGCGTGATCCCGATCCCGCAGGCGATCCGCCTCACCGCCGTTCCACAGCGGCGCCAGCGGTAGCCGGATCTCCAGCGGTGCGCCGATGCGGCGAAGGCTGCGCACGGTCAATCGCTCGATGGCGCCAGCCTCTGCAAGGGCCACCATCGATTGGCTGACGCCGGCCGCCATCGCAAGGTCGACCTGGCGCCACTGCTTCCGTTGGCGCGCGAGCATGATCAGCCGACCGACGGCGATGTCGTCCATCCGGCACATGATCGGCATCGCCGATGACCGGCGGCTTACCACCCGCTTACCATGCTGCGGTGCAACCGTTCGACCTCCTCATCGAGAACGGGACCGTGGTGGACGGCAGCGGGGAGCGGCCGTTCGCGGCGGCCGTCGGCGTGCGCGGCACGAGGCTTGGGCTCGTCTACGGCGAGACCGATGCGCTCGTCGCGACCCGGAGGATCGACGCGACCGGCCTGGTGGTGGCGCCGGGATTCATCGATCTGCACAGCCACTCGGGGCTGATGATCTTCGCCGACCCGCTGCACGAGCCCAAGGTGCGGCAGGGCGTGACGACCGAGGTGATCGGCGTCGACGGGCTCAGCTACGCGCCCATCGCAGACCCCACCGACCTCGAGGCGCTCGTCCGCATGAACGCCGGCCTCGACGGCGCGCCGCCGCAGGCGCGCCCATACGACTGGTCGACCGTCGAGGGCTACCTCGACCGCCTCGACGCCCTCCACGCATCGGTCAACCTGGCGTACCTCGTCGGAAACACCGCGCTCCGCATCGGCGCCATGGGCTGGGACGAGGTGGAGCCGAGCGCGGCCCAGATCGCGAACATGCGCGCCATGCTGCGCGAGGCGATGGAGCAGGGCGCCATCGGTCTGTCGTCAGGGCTGGACTACCCGCCCGGCGCCTATGCCACGACCGATGAGCTCGCGCAGCTGACCGCGGAGGCCACACGCCATGGCGGGTTCTATCACACGCACGTACGCTACGCGCTCGGTGACCGCTACCTGGATCCGTTCCGAGAGGCGATCGAGATCGGTCGGCGCGGCGAGGGGCCGGCGCATATCACCCACTTCTACCATCGGCAGACCTTTCCCGACGGGCCGGGACCGATGCTGGCGCTGGTCGACGACGCACGCGCCGAGGGCCTCGACGTCACCTTCGTCACCTACCCCTACGAGTGGGCCAGCACTCTCCTGCTGATCCTGATTCCGCCATGGGCGCAGGCGGGTGGACCGATGCCGACCCTCGAGCGCCTGGCGGATCCGGTGGTGCGCGACCGCATTCGCCGCGAGCTGGCCGAGCGCGGGGTGCTCTTCGCCGGTCGCCGCGCCTGGGACGACGTCAGGTTGGGCGCCTTCGCGTCGCGCGACCTCCTCCGCTGGGAGGGGCTCACGCTGGGCGAGGTGATCGCCGACCGCGGCGAGGACCCCGTCGACGTCCTGTGCGACCTGCTGATCGCCGAGGACCTGCGCGTGAACCAGGTCACGCCCGGACCGTGGAGCGAGTCGCTCCCCGAGTTCATCCGCCATCCGGTCGGCATGATCGGCACCGATTCGACGTTCGTCGGCACCAAGCCGTCGCCCCGCAGCTACGGCTCCTTCCCGCGCGTGCTTGGACAGTTCGTGCGCGAGGAGGCGCTTCTCTCGCTGGAGGAGGCGGTGCGATCGATGACCTCGGCGCCGGCCGCCCGCCTGGGACTGCCCGACCGGGGCCTCATCCGCGACGGCTACGCGGCCGATCTCGTCGCCTTCGATCCGGAGCGCGTGCGCCCGACCTGCACCTACGACGACCCGTGCCTCTACCCCGAGGGGATCGAGTGGGTCGTCGTCGGGGGCGAGGTGGTGGTCGAGCGTGGCGCGCACACCGGCGCACGCCCCGGCCGCGTCCTGCGGGGCTGACCCTTGACGCTAGCTTGCCATGCGGGCATTGGCCCGGAGGAGGCGCCTCACCGAGGTGGCGTCCATAGGCCTTGCGAAATGGTAGCCCTGCCCCATCCCGGCGCCCAGCGCGCGGAGCACATCGAGCTGCTCCGGCCGCTCGACACCCTCCGCCACCGTTTCGAGCTTGAGGGAGTGGGCGAGACGCACGATCGAGCGCACGAGCGCGCGCTCATCACGGTCCTCGCCGTCGATGCCGTCGACGAACGATTTGTCGATCTTGAGGATGTCGATCGGAAACCGCCGCAGATGGCTGAGGGACGAATACCCGGTCCCGAAGTCATCGAGCGCGATGCGCACGCCGAGCGCCTTGAGGTCGGCGATGACCGCCGTCGTCGCCTGCCCCTCATCGAGGAGGGCGCTCTCGGTGACCTCGACCACGAGCTGGGCGGCCGCCAATCCCGAGTCAGCCAGCACGGAGGCGACCTCTGTCGGAAAGGCTGGATCCCGGAGCTGACGTGATGCGACGTTCACGGCGATCGAGACCAGCGGTCGCCGTCGGGAGACGCCCCACGCCGCAGCCTCGTGGCAGGCTTCCTCGAGCACCCATCGGCCGAGCGGTACGATGAGCCCCGTCTCCTCGGCCGTCGGAATGAATTCGGCCGGCCCGGCCAGCTGGCCGTCGTGTTGACGCCAGCGCACGAGAGCCTCGAAACCGACGACCCGCTGGCTTGCAAGCTCGACGACGGGCTGGTAATGGAGCACGAATTCCTCGGCCCCCAGGGCCGCCTCGAGGCGCTCGCGCAGCTCGAGCCTGCGAAGCGCCGACGCGTGCATCGCGGCCTGGTAGAACGCATGCCGTCCCTTGCCGCGAGCCTTGGCGGTGTACATGGCCGCGTCCGCGTTGCGGAGCAGCTCATCGGCCGTCTCGCGCTCGACCTCCAGCCCGCCGGCTGCACCCACGGCGATGCCGATGCTGGCCTGCATGAACAGCTGCCGCCCCGCGATGGCGAACGGCTGACGGAGCGCGTCCAGGATGCGCTCGGCGATCTCGCCGGCGCGCTCGTCGCCGGTCTCTTCGAGGAGGATGCCGAACTCGTCGCCGCCCAGGCGCGCGGCGGTGTCCTGGCGACGGAGGCAGGCACGAATGCGCTCGGCCACGGCGGTCAGCAGCTCGTCGCCGGCTGCGTGCCCCAGACTGTCGTTGACGACCTTGAAGTCGTCGAGGTCCGCGAACAGGACGGACGCCTTCTCGCCGGGACTGCGGCTGCGCGCCAGCGCATGGCCCACACGGTCGGCGAAGAGCGCGCGGTTCGCGAGGCCGGTGAGCGGATCGTGAAAGGCCTCGTGCTGAAGCTGATCCTCCAGCCGCTTTCGATCGGTGACGTCACGATAGTTCAGGACGAGGCCGCCGATCGCCGGCTCCCCCATCAGGCTCTGTCCGACCATCTCGACCCAGCGCCAGGTTCCGTCCGCATGCCGCAGGCGCAGCTCGGCGGACTGCAGCGACCCGGGTGACGCCAGCAGGCCCTCCAGCAGAGCGTCCGTGAGGTGGGCGTCGTTGGGGTGAATCTCGGCGTCGAAGCGCCGGCCGATGCACCCGGCCGCGTCATGGCCCAGGACGCGCTCGACCGCGTCGGATTCGTACGTGATGACACCGTCGGGTCTAACCACGACGACCACGTCGGATGAATTCTGAACGAGCGAGCGGAACCGGGCCTCACGTTGCCGAAGATCGCCGGCCATCCCGTGCAGCCGGTCGTTCAGGGCGACCAGGCTACGGTTCTGCGTCGAGAGCAGGCGAGATGCACCGGCGAACGCGGCCCACAGGAGGCCGAGCAGGATCGCTCCGGCTGCCATCGCGGTCAGGAAGACGTCATCGCGCGTCTCGGCCACGCGCGCCTCGATCGGGCCGGCATCGACATAGACCTCGAACACGCCGATCGGATTGCCGTCCGAGTCCCCGCGGATCGGTGCGTAGATCTCCAGGTAGCGCTCCGGAAGCGCCGCGGCCGTCACCTGCGTCTCATCGCGGCTCCCGAACTCGGTGCTCGTCGACCCGGCGAACGCCTCGGCCAGCTCGTGATCGATCCCCAGGCGAACGCCGCGCAGCGCCTCGTCGGTCGAGTACACGACCCGCCCGTCGCGCGTCCAGATGTTGATGCGGCGCATGTCGCCCGACAGGACGAGACGGCTGAGCTGCTCTGCCACCTCGGGGTCGCGGCGGGCGTCGATGTCGAGGTCGTCCTCGGTCAGGATCGGATCCACGTAGCCCCGGATGATCGACTGCGCGTTGTGCAGGGCCGACTCGGTGGCTGAGGCTCGCAGCTGATCCGATGCGCTCGCCGAGATTGTCACCGACAGGCCCACCACCACCAGCGCACTTCCGACGAGCACGGCCGCGCGCAGGCCCGGCCGGGCAACGCGGATGCCGGCCACGCGCGCGCGCAGGATCCTGCGGCTGAACGGGTTCGCCACCACCGCAGGGTGGGCCAGGCCCGCCGAAGCTGCCATCGGCCCTTGGTACTACCGGCCCGAGCACGAACCATGGTCCCATGGCGGTCCTGGGGAGGTATCTCCAGCATCCACGCCATGAAGTCGCGACTCAAGCTGCGACGACTCTGCCTCCTGGGAGCGGTGCTCCTGGCGGGATGCACGAGCTCGGGCGACGCCGAGCGGTTGGTGGACTTCGCGCTGCGGCCGCTCAATGGGTCCGGTGTCGGCGGTTCGGTCACGCTCACCCAGCTGCCCGAGGGCCGCACCCTCGTGGAGATCGAGGTCGACCCGGCCGGCCATTCGAGCATGCCTGCGCACATCCACCCCGGAAGCTGCGCGGAGCTCGTTCCCCAGCCGAAGTACGCGCTCGAGAACGTGCTAGACGGCAGCTCCACCACGGAGGTGCCCGCGTCGCTCGACGAGCTCCTCGCCGGGAACCAGGCCGTGAACCTGCATCGGTCCAACCAGGAGATGGACGTCTATACGGCGTGCGTGGATCTGCCCTGAGGCCCGCCTCCCCACCGGCGCGCTAGGATGCACCGATGGAGCGCCCGAGCCTGACCATCCGCACCCGGCCACCGGACACCACCTCCCGCGAGGCGACGCCGCTGGTCATCCCGACCGATGCTCCGGCGCCCGGCCGTGTTCGCCCGCCGGCTCCGCTGCGCCGCGAGGGACCGGCCAAGCTGACCGGCGAGGCGAAGTACGCTGACGATCTCGTCTTCCCAGGCGCCTGGTTCGGTGCCACCATCCGCTCCACCGAGCCGAGGGCGACCCTGCTGGGCATCGAGCTCGACGATGCCTTCGACCGGAAGCGGGTCGTGGTCGTCACCGCCGATGACATCCCGGGCGACAACGTCGTCAGCCTCATCGACGACGACCAGCCGGTGCTCGTGCCGGTGGGCGGCGAGATCCGCCACCAGGCCGAGCCGTGCGCGCTCATCGCCGCTCCCGACCGCGCCACCCTGCGGGAGGCGAAGCGCCACGTCACGCTGCGCACGGAGCGCCTGCCGGCCACCTTCGACCCGCTGCAATCGGACACCGAGTTCGCGAGCTACACCGTGGCGTCCGGCGACGCCGCCGCGGCCATGCGGACTGCCGAGCTGGTGATCGAGGGCACGTATCGCGTCGGTCACCAGGAGCAGCTGTACATCGAGAACCAGGCGATGATCGCCGTCCCCCGCCCCGACGGCGGCGTCACCGTCCACGGCTCGCTGCAGTGTCCGTACTACATTCACAAGGCCATGAAGCGCGCGCTGGCCATGGGCGACGAGCTGGCGGTCGTGGTCCAGGCCGAGACCGGCGGCGGATTCGGCGGCAAGGAGGAGTACCCGAGCGTCATCGCGCTCCACGCGTCCCTCCTGGCGCTGAAGTGCCACAAGCCGGTGCGCATGATCTACGACCGGCACGAGGACATCAGCGCCACCACGAAGCGTCATCCGGCGGTCGTGCGCTATCGCTCCGGGGTCAGCAAGACCGGCGAGCTGATCGCGCAGGAGGTCGAGGTCATCATGGATGGCGGGGCGTACTCCACGCTCACGCCCGTCGTCCTCAGCCGCGGTGTGCTCCACGCGGGCGGTCCGTATCGGTGTCCGAACGTGCGCATCACCGGTCGTGCCATGGCCACCAACACCCCGCCCAATGGCGCCTTCCGCGGCTTCGGCGCGCCACAGACCGAGTTCGCTGCCGAGATGCAGATCAACCGCATCGCCGAGGCGCTCGATGCCTCCCCGCTCGACCTGCGCCGGCGCTGGGTCTATCGCGAGGGCGACACGACGCCCACCGGCCAGGTCCTGCGCGAGAGCGTCGGCGGGATCGAGGTGCTGGAGGCCGCCGCGGAGGCATCGGCCTTCGATCGAGCGCATGCCCGGACGCGCGCCATGCGCGAGGGCAGGACCGATGGCGCCCGAGTGGCCACCGGCATCGGCCTGGCGCTGGCATGGCACGGCGCCGGCTTCACCGGCTCCGGAGAGGTCAAGCTCGCGTCGGTCGCCAGCCTGGAGCTGACCGATGACGGACGCATCCGCATCCTGACCGCCTCGACCGAGATGGGCCAGGGCACGAAGACGATCTTCCCGCAGCTCGTTGCCGATGCGCTGGGCGTCGAGCCCGCCGCGGTCGAGATCGCGCCGCAGGACACGTCGATCGTCCCCGACTCGGGCCCCACTGTCGCGAGCCGCACGGCCATGGTCGTCGGGGGGCTCCTCATCCGAGCCGCCGAACGGATGCGCGCCGCCGTGGAGGAGCAGACCGGCCGATCGTTCGCCGAGTCCCACCGCGACGCGAAGCCGATGCGGGTCGACGAGAGCTTCACGCCCTACCCCGGCGAGCCATTCGACGACGAGACCTACACCGGTGACGCCTACCCCGCATTTGGCTGGGCATGCGCCGTGGCCAGGGTGGAGGTCGACCTCGACACCGGCGAGGTCGCCGTGCGCGAGTGCGTCAGCGCCGATGACATCGGCCGCGTCATCCACCCGATCCTGGCGGAGGGCCAGGTCGAGGGCGGCACGCTCCAGGCGATCGGCTACGCCACCATCGAGGAGATGAAGCTGATTGATGGCCGCTACCTCAACGACCGCCTGGCCACCTACCTCATCCCGACCTCGCTCGACGCTCCGCGGATCAGCTCGATCCTGGTCGAGAAGCCCTTCTCCGGCGCGCCGCACGGCGCCAAGGGGGTCGGCGAGCTGCCGATGGACGTCGCCGCGCCTGCCGTGGTCGCCGCCATCCACGACGCCACCGGCGCCTGGATCCACGATCTGCCGGCCACCCCCGAGCGCATCCTGGGCGCGCTCAGCGGCGCAGCCGAGCTCCCGGCGCCGGGAGTCTCGCTCGAAGAGCCGGAGCCGAAGGAGCCGCCCATCGAGGACCTCCCCGCCGGCGGCGACGAGATGCCGTTCCGCGCTCCCACCGATCCCGGAGATCCGCGTTGAGCTTCGCCTTCAGCGTCAACGGCGAGCGCGTCGAGGTCGAGGCCACCGGCAGCCGCCGGCTGCTCGACGTCCTCCGCGACGACCTCGCCCTGACCGGCACGAAGGAGGGCTGCGGCGAGGGCGAGTGCGGCGCATGCTCGGTGCTCATCAACGGCAAGGTCGTCGACGCCTGCCTGGTGCCCGTGAGCCAGGCGCGGGACGCATCGGTCACCACGGTGGAGGGCATGGCCCGCGACGGGCGCCTGAACGTCCTTCAGCAGGCGTTCCTGGAGACCGGTGGGGCGCAGTGCGGCATCTGCACGCCTGGCATGCTCATCGCCGGCCACGCGTTCCTGGCCTCCGGAGCGCCGCCCACCGATGAGAACATTCGCGAGGCGATCGCCGGCAACCTGTGCCGCTGCACCGGCTATACCAAGATCATCGATGCCATCGCGCTCGCCGCCGAACGAGGTGCCAGCACATGACCGAACAACCGGAGAACCTCGAAAAGGCGGTCGAGGACCACGACGTCACCCTCGCGCTGACCCCGGGCCAGCTCCTGCTGCTGGTCATCGGTCTCTTCGTGCTCGCGCGCGTCATCAAGCGCCTGCGCGGCTGAGATCGGAGCCGATGCCGAACGCGGTCGAGCCGCCCTCGGAATCCCCCACCCGGCTGGAGGCTGCCTACGCCTTCCTCGCCGATGCCGATGGCGCCCCGTGGCGCCCGCTTGCCGGCGGTACCGACCTCATGGTCCAGCTCACCGGAGAGATCGGTGAGCCGCCGGAGCGGATCCTCGATATCTGGGGGCTGGACGAGCTGCGCGGGATCGCGCTCGAGAGCGATGCGATCGTGCTGGGGGCGCTCACCACCTACACCGAGCTTCGCCGCTCCCCCGTCGTGGCCGAGTTCCTGCCGGCGCTGGAGGAGGCGGCCGCGACGATCGGGGCGGCCCAGATCCAGAACCGCGGCACGATCGGCGGCAACGTCATCAATGCATCACCCGCCGGCGACACGCTTCCGGTCCTCCTGGCCGTCGGAGCCGAGATGGTGCTGGGGTGCGCGACCGGCGAACGAACGGTGCCGGCGGACGAGTTCTGGCCGTCGTACCGGACGACCGCCCGCCGCGACGACGAGCTGCTGCTGCGCGTGCGCATCCCGCTCGTCCCCGACCGCCAGGTCCGCTTCCGCAAGGTCGGCACGCGTCGCGCCCAGGCGATCAGCAAGGTGGTCATGGCCCTCGCCTGGAACGAGGCGGACGATGAGTCATGGACCGATGTGCGCCTGGCCCTCGGATCGATGGCCGCCACGACCGTCCGGGCGGCCGCCACCGAGGCGGTGCTCGAGGGCGCACGCCCCACCCGCGAAACGGCCGATGCCGCGACGGCGGCGCTCACCGCCGAGCTCAGTCCCATCGACGACGTGCGATCGACCGCCGACTATCGCCGGCTGGTGTCCGGCCGCGTCCTGCATCGGCTCATCCGAGATGCGGGCGGCTGGTGAGCCCGATCCAGCGTCCGACCCGCGACCGGGTGCTCGTCTTCGCCACGCACGACGAGCTGCGGGCCTGGTTCGAGACGAACCACGACAGCGCCACCGAGGCGTTCATCGGCTACTACCGAAAGGGGGTGCCGAAGTCGTCGGTCACGTACGCCCAGGCGGTCGAGGAGGCGCTCTGCTTCGGCTGGATCGACGGTGTCACGTTCCGCGTCGACGACGAGGTGACGACCAATCGGTTCACGCCTCGGCGCCGGACCTCGAATTGGAGCGCCGTCAACATCGCCAAGGTCGCCGAGCTTCGCGCCGCCGGACGGATGCACCCCGCCGGCATTCGCGCCTTCGAGGAGCGAGACCGTGGCAGGGACGCATCCTATTCATACGAAGGTTCAGCGCAGGAGCTGATCCCCGCGTGGGTCGATCGCTTCAGGTCCGACGATGCCGCCTGGGCTCACTGGCAATCGGAGACGCCCTCCTATCGCCGCACGGCCAGCCACTGGGTGATGTCCGCGAAGCGCCCGGTAACGCGACAGCGCAGGCTCGAAACGCTGATCGCCGACTCCGCCGCGGGAAGGCGCGTGAAGCCGTTCCTGGCGTAGGATGGACCGATGAGGGGAATGCTCGGCGTCGCGCTCGCGCTGCTGCTGGCCGGGTGCGGAACGACGAACGGCAGCCAGCCAGCGAGCCCTTCGATTACACCGACGTCCCGCGCGGCGGAGTCGGCCGAGCCCACGCAGAGTCCCAGGTCGGCCACCGAATCCAGCGCCACCCCGTCCGTCTCGGCCGAGCCCAGCGCCTCGGACGCCGGATTCGACCCTCCCGACAGCGTGCCGCCTCCGGGCGGGAGCGGTGGGGGAAGCGGGACCGGCAGTGGGAACGGGAGCGGGAGCGGCGGGATCACAGTAGATCCTCCTCGCTTCTTCGGCGCGGACCCGGCGTGCCCGTTTCCAGCCAATGTCGGGCTCGTGTTCGCAGGCGAGGCAAGCCTTGGCGCGCTCGAGCTGACCGACCCGCAGAGCCCATCGGCCGCGGAGCTCGGCGTGGCATACATCACCGCCGGTCCCATCCCGATGGGGAACCCCGAGCCGGAGCGAGCGTGGTGCTTCGTCATCGACATGGGCGGCGCACCGTTCGTGGAGGTCGGCCTGGTTCCGGCGGAGTGGACGCTGCCGGCGCACATGACGCCGTAAGGAGACACGCGACGTGGATTGGGTCCAGTTCATCATCCAGTAGACGCACCGAGGCCCCGGCATCGAGCCGAGGCCTCGCACGATCACGGGAAGCTCAGTCGGCGTAGGGAGCGCTCACCTCCGCGATCCAGTCCTGCACCGCTGCGGTGTCGAGGCGGTACGAGAAGTCCGTCCCCCGGCACCAGGCGTTCAGGCCGAACGAGGTGACGGCCACGATCTGGTTCGTATCGGCCGGCCAGAAGATCGGCCCACCGGAGTCGCCGGAACAGGTGCCACCCTTGCCGTGTCCGTTGCCGTTCGTCTGGATGTTGAAGCCGCCGTTGTTGGCGCTCACCAGGTTCACAAGCTTGCCGAAGCCCATGAGCCGCTCCCGGAACGACTCAAACGCCACGGGGCTCGAGTAGCTCAGCCCATAGCCGCTGGCCAGGAAGGTCGTGTCCTTGCTGCCACGGCCGGTGCCGACGAGCACGTCGAGGGCACCGACGTCCGGCAGCTCCCCGTACTCGGGCATGCTCACCGCCGAGTCGAGGATCACGATGCCGGTGTCGTGGGTATCGGGGAAGCCGGCGAAGTTGTTGAAGCCGTAGTTGAACATGACGTGCGCCTTGACGCACGCATCGAGCGCCACGGCCGGATCATCGATGCATCGGTCCGGATAGCCCGTGAGCGGATCGAAGGGGTTGGCCACCCCGTCGAAGCGCGTGCCGGCATCCTGGCGGAACCAGATGAAGGCGTAGTCCGCGACGTTCACGCCGTCTCCGACGTCCGGGCAGTGACCGGCAGTCAGGAAGACCCGCGAGCCATTCGCGGTGTTGCCATCATCGATCAACGAGCCGGAGCAGCGCCCAAGGAACGTGTCCAGCGGGTCGTCGCCCTGGTTGGTTGGATCGTCTTCGACCCCCACGATGTCGTAGAAGGCCACGAGGCCCACGAACGGGTGCTCGAAGTCCTCCTGGGAGTTGCCCGTGATGGCGGCGGCCGGCATGACGGCGCTGATGGCCATCAGGGCCGCCGCGATGAGAGCAAGGACTGCTCGACGCATGCAATTCCCTCCAAAGGGATCACTCGGCGCTCGGGCGCCGAGATCGGTATCGGTCCATCGGCGGAACAGCGACGCCGGGACCGGTGGATCACGAAATGTACTACTCCCTTGGAGGGGGTGCTGCGGCCCAGCTGACGCCGCCGATCTCGGACTGCACCAGGCCCAACTGCTGGAAGAGGCTGAGCCGATCCTGGATCGCCCACGTCTCCGCCACCATGCCGTCCTCGATGCGATAGAAGCGCATCGAGCCCCAGACCATTGCGCGCTCGGTGGCCGGCACGCCGGCGAACGGACCGCGGTGCGTTCCCCGTAGCGTGAGTCGGGCGGCGACATAGTCACCCTCGGCGATGATCTCGTTCACGCTCACGGCGAGGTCCGGGAATCCCCGCACGAGCTCGTCGTAGTGGGTGCGGACGCTCGGCGCGAGGTTCGCCACGAAATACTCGTCGATGGCCGCGGCGTCGTGCTGGCCGAAGATGCGCTGCAGGAGCTCTCGCACCAGCTGGCTGTTGGCTTCTGCGGTCATGATCGTTCCTCTGCGTCACGGACCGATCCCATGGTCGACACCACGTGGCCTGACCGTCAACCCCCCGGCGCGCCTCCTCCCGGGCAGCGTGGGCGCCCGACCGAACGGGCCAAGTTCCCGCATATGAATCCCAATCGTGATATTGCGGCCAGGACGGTGGGTTCTCACCGCATACGAATGGGATTCGTAGGAGATGACGCCCGGCGTTCACCCACGCTCAGCCCGGTCGGGACCGCTGGGCGCACGTGTGGTTATCACGAATCCCACTCGTACCCGGCGGAAACCGGCCACGGTTCGTCGCGCCCTGCCAGAATGGCGCCATGACGGAAGCATCGGCCGGAGTCGAGATCACCCGCGACACCGATCACGCCGACGAGGTCCTGACCCCGGAGGCGCTCGCCTTCGTGGCGGATCTGCATCGGTCCTTCAACCCACGCAGGCTGGAGCTGCTGGCGGCGCGCGCGGAGCGCCAGGCGGCCTGGGATGCCGGGGAGCTACCGAACTTCCTGCCCGAGACCGCATCGGTTCGGGAGGATGAGTCCTGGCGGGTGGCGCCCGCGCCGGCGGACCTGGACGACCGCCGGGTCGAGATCACCGGTCCGGCCGAGCCGAAGATGATGATCAACGCGCTCAACAGCGGCGCGAAGGTCTTCATGTGCGACTTCGAGGACGCTCTCTCCCCCACCTGGCCCAACGTGGTCACGGGGCAATGGGCGGTGTCCGAGGCGGTTCGCCGACGCCTGAGCTTCCAGACCGATGCAAAGGCATACGCCCTCGACGATTCGATCGCGACGCTCGTCATCCGACCGCGCGGCTGGCACCTGGAAGAGGCGCACGTGCTGATCGACGGCGACCCGATCAGCGCATCGCTCTTCGACTTCGGACTCACCTTCTTCCACAACGCACGCGAGCAGCTCGATCGCGGCTCGGGGCCGTACTTCTACCTGCCCAAGCTCGAGTCCCACGTCGAGGCGCGTCTCTGGAACGACGTGTTCGTGGCGGCCCAGGAGCGCCTCGCCATCCCGCGCGGCTCGATCCGCGCCACGGTCCTGATCGAGACGATCCTGGCCGCCTTCCAGATGGACGAGATCCTGTTCCAGCTGCGCGACCATTCCGCCGGCCTGAACGCCGGTCGCTGGGACTACATCTTCAGCATGATCAAGAAGTTCCGGACGCGTCCCGACATGGTGCTTCCCGACCGCGCCCAGGTGACGATGGCCGTGCCGTTCATGCGCGCCTACACCGAGCTGCTGGTCCGAACCTGCCACAGGCGCGGGGCGCACGCCATGGGCGGCATGAGTGCCTTCATCCCGAACCGTCGCGAGCCCGACGTCACGGCCAACGCCCTCGAGCAGGTGCGCCTCGACAAGGAGCGCGAGTCCTCCGCCGGCTTCGACGGCACCTGGGTCGCGCATCCCGACCTGGTGCCCGTGGCCGGTGACGTTTTCGACGCCGTGCTCGGCGCGCGACCGAACCAGAAGGACCGATTGCGTGAAGAGGTCTCGGTGGGCGCCTCGGACCTGGTCGACGTCCGGATTGACGGCGCCGCCGTCACCGAGGTCGGCGTGCGCGCCAACATCTCGGTCGGCCTCTCGTACATCGCCTCGTGGCTGGCCGGCAACGGCGCGGCCGCAATCAACAACCTCATGGAGGACGCGGCCACCGCCGAGATCAGCCGCTCGCAGCTGTGGCAGTGGCGAACCGAGTCGGTCCCGCTCGAGGATGGCTCGCCGATGAGCGCCGAGCGCTACGCCACGATCCGCGATGAGGAACTGGCGACCCTGCGCACATCGCTGCCCGACTACCCCTGGACCGATGCCGCCGCCCTCCTGGACGAGCTGGTCCTCTCCGACGAATTCGCCGAGTTCCTCACCCTGTCGGCGTATCGCCAGCTCGACGGCTGACCGATCACCTGCGGGCGCCGAGTCGGCCGAGTTCGCCCGTTGGAGACCTGCGAACTGACGCCGCCGCGGCTATCGTTGAGGGCATGAGGCTGCCATTGACGACGCGCGAGTGCGGTCCCCTGCTCGAGCTCGGCTGGATCAGCCGCCAGCTTCATCTCGGCACCCCGGTGGTCGAGGGAATCGACACGATCCCGGTGGCCCGGATCGTCG
>JBOGSW010000208.1:0-5482 GCA_050695815.1 Candidatus Limnocylindria bacterium
CGCTCGTAGCCCAGGGAGCCCATCGTCTCGATCACGAGCCGCACGTTCTTCAGGCACGACAGATCGGCGGTCATGACCACGAAGATCACGTCCGACTCGTCGAAGAGCTGGAGGTTGAAGTCGTCGATCGACTTGGCCATGTCGACCAGCGTGTAGTCATAGGCCCGGCGGTGCAGCTCGAGGATGTTCTTCAGCGAGCCCGGATCGGTCCGTTGTCGCTCGACCACGATGTCAGCCGACTCCGGGTTCGGCGGCGCCAGGAGCAGGTCCATCCCGCTGTGGTGGCTGACCATCAGCTTCTTCAGCAGGTCACCGTCGAGATCGGCCTCGGTGATGGCGTTCACCATCGACGCCGAGTCGAGCCCGAGATCCAGGAAGACGCGCGTGTCGCCGAACTGCAGATTGGCGTCGATGAGCGCCGTCTTGCGCTTGAGGCGGGAGGCGAGGGCGATCGCGGTGTTGATGGCGATGGTGGTCGTGCCCACGCCGCCCTTGGCGCCGTAGAAGCTGATGAGCCGGCCCAGCGTCGCCCGTTCGCCGGTGGTCGTCGGCGCCGGTCCGCCGCCGGAGCGAGACAGGAGCGCCTTGATGCGGGCGATCAGCTCGAGCGGGTGAAACGGCTTGACGATGTCGTCATCGGCCCCGGCGCGCAGTCCCTTGACCCGCTGCTCCACGTCCGCCTCGGCGGTGAGCATGATGATCGGGACGCGATGGCCGCCCTTCTCCGCCTTCCGAATCTGCTGCGTGGCCGCGTAGCCGTCGAGCTTGGGCATGGCCACGTCCATGAGGATCAGGTCGGGCTCGATGCCGGAAGCCATCTCGACGCCGGCCTGGCCGTCCGATGCGACGTGCACCTCGTACCCCTCCTGCTTGAGGGTGAAGACGAGGACGCGCTGGATGTTCAGGTCGTCATCGACGACCAGGACCTTCGTGGCAGCCATGCAAGGACCCCGAGGACGTTGGTGGAATCGGGCCGATTATATCCGCGCTCGCACCGGTGACACCATGCACCGATGGTCCCGGTTCACGACAGGTGCCGCTCGAGGAAGTCGAGCACCCGCTCCCGGTACCGCGCCGGATCGGCGGCATACGCCTCCGCGTGCCCGGCGCCTTCGACCACCAACAGCTCCTTCGGCTCCCCGGCCGCCTCGAAGAGGCGGATGCTCTGTCGCCAGCTGATGAGCCGATCCTCCTTCGGCGCGATGATCAGCAGCGCGCGTGGCGCGATGCGCGCGACCGCCCGCACCGGATCGACGAGGCGTGATCGGGCACGAAGCGCGGCGGCCGCCACGATGGCGCGCGAGCCGACGCCGGGGAACGGATAGCCGACCTCGCGCATGCGGTTGCCGATCGGATGGTGGAGCTCGGCGAAGGCCGCATCGGCCACGACGGCGGCCACCGGCAGGTCCGGCGCCGACAGGATCGCGATGGCGGCCCCCATGCTGACGCCGAAGAGGGCGATCGGCCCGAGGCCACGCGAATCGAGAAAGGCGACGGCGGCGGCCACGTCCCGACGCTCGTGCGACCCCAGCGTGACCATGCCGCGGCCGCTCTCGCCATGCCCGCGGAAGTCGAACTGGAGCACGTTGTGTCGCTCCTGGAGCCAGGGCACGAAGGCGGCCAGCTCCGGGAGACGATTCCCCGAGAAGCCGTGCAGCACGATCACGGCGGTCGTCGTCTCGCGCGCCGCCGGCACGAGCCAGCCATTGAGCGTCATCCCGTCCTCGGTCGTGAAGCGCACCGGCTCGAACGTCAGGCCCAGGTCGGCCGGGCTGGCCGGGGCATCGGCCGGGTCGGGCAGGAAGGGGCGCACCTCGGGCTGAACCAGGAGACGCGAGCCGCGCACGGCGACGTAGGCCAGGTACGCGCCGGTGATGAGGCCGACGACGCGGCCGATCACGCGCAGGAGGCCGCGGATCATCCGCTGCTGGCGCTGCCCGTGCTGGCGCTGCCCGTACCGCCCGTGCCGCCGCTGCCGCCGGTGCCGCCCGCCTCACCGCCGCCTACCGCGCCGCCAATACCCGCCGCGAGTCGCGTCTCACGCATGGCGCCGGTGATCGGCCGGGTCAGCTCGGAGAGCTCCATCGGCACGATCCACTTCGTGCTCTCGCCCGCGGCGAGCGACTTGAGAGCCTCGAGGTACTGGAGTGCCATCGTCTTCTCGTCGATCCCGCGCGCTGCCTCGAAGATCGTGCGCAGGGCATTGCTGAAGCCCTCGGCCCGCAGGATCTGGGACTGTCGCTCGCCCTCGGCGCGCAGGATGTTCGACTGCTTGTCGCCCTCGGCCACGTTGATGGTCGCCTGGCGCGTGCCCTCGGACTCGGTGATCACGGCGCGCCGGTTGCGCTCGGCGCTCATCTGCCGGTTCATCGCGTCCTGGATGTCGCGCGGCGGCACGATCTCGCGGATCTCCACCGACGTGATCTTCACGCCCCAGCGCTCGGTCACCTCGTCCAGCTTGGCTCGCAGGATGTGGTTGATCTCCTCGCGCTTGGCCAGCACGTCGTCGAGCGGGATGTCGCCGATGACGGCACGCAGCGTCGTCGCCGCCAGCGCCTGCGATGCCCCGGTGAAGTCGGTCACGGCGGTGACGGTGACATCGGGCTGGAAGACCTTCGAGTAGACCAGGAAGTCGATGCTGATCGGCGCGTTGTCCTTCGTGATACAGGTCTGCTGCGGCACCTCCAGGAAGCGCTCGCGCAGGTCGACCTTCACCGCCTGCTGCACGAACGGGATGAGCAGCACGATGCCCGGCCCGCGCGACCCCTGCAGCCGTCCGAAGAAGAACACGACCAGGCGCTCGTACTCGCGCACGATGTGGACGATGCTGAAGAGCAGCCAGAGGCCGATCCCGACCCCGACGACGATGAGGATGATCCCGACCAGGTCTTCCATGGCGGTTCGCTAACCCTCCGTTGTTCCGCCGGTGCCGGCTGGTGCCGGCTCGACGATCAGCTCGAGCCCTTCGACGCCGATGACGCGCAGCGCCGTACCGGGTCCGATCTCGCGTCCCGGGCTGCGTGCCGACCAGCTCTCGCCGCCAGCATAGGCGATCCCCGTCGGTGCGATGAGCGTCTGGGCCGTGGCCATGCCGCCCACGAGCGCCGCCACCGGCCTGTTCGCCAGGCCGCCGTTGCGGCGCATCTGCAGCAGGGCGCGGACGAGGACCCACACGTACACGATGCCGACCGCGGCCACGATCAGGACGATCCACGGGCTCACGCTCGGGTCGAAGGCGAGCTCACCCGGACGTACGCCGGTCCACAGGGCGAACGCGCCGAGCACGAAGGCGATCAGGCCGCCGATGGTGAGCAATCCGTAGCTTGCCACCGTCACCTCGAGCGCGAAGAGCCCGACACCGATGAGGATCAGCAGCAGCCCGCCGATGTTGAGCGGCAGGGAGTTCGAGCCGATGAATGCGAGCACCAGGGCGATCCCGCCGAGGATCCCCGAGAAGAAGTTCGGGTGGAAGAGCTCGGCGATGATCCCGTAGAAGCCGATGGTGAACAGGATGAAGGCGATGTTCGGATCCGACAGGACGTGCAGGAACTGCTGTCCCGGGTTCATCTCGAGGTCGCGGATGGCCAGGCCGCTCAGTGGTGGCAGCGGCTCGCCCTCGAAGGTGAAGGCGCGACCATCGGCCCGCTCGCCCTCGTCGATGGCCGCCAGCAGCGCGGGCAGGTCCGCCGCCACCAGGTCGACGACCGGCGGATGCATCGAGGCCGCCTCGCCCGCGCTGATGCTGGCCGCCTCGCGCACCGCCGACTCGGCCCAGTCCGCGTTGCGGTCGTGCTCATTCGCCAGTGATCGGATGCGCGCGACGGCGTCGTTGGTGACCTTCTCGCCCAGCGTCTCGGGCAGGTCCTCGCCTGTTCCGCTGACCACCGACGCGGCGCCGATGTTGGTGGTCGGCGCCATGGCCGCCACGTCCGCGGCCAGCACCAGGAAGGTCGCCGCCGAGCCGGCCCGCGCGCCTTCGGGCGCCACCCAGGCGATGACGGGCACCTCGCTGCCCAGGATCGCTTTGATGATCCGATCCATGCTCGTCAGCTCGCCGCCCGGGGAGTCGATCACGATCAGCGCCGCTGCGGACTGCTCATCGGCGGCGACGCTCAGCGCTTCCTCGATGAACGCGGCATTCACCTGGTCGATCACGCCGGTGAGTTCGATGCGCGCCACCTGGTCGCCCTGGGCCGCCACCGGGGCAGCGAGGCCCACGATGCCGAGCGCCAGGCTGATCGCGGCGAGGGCACGTCGCATGATGCCAACGAGTATATCCGTGGCACCGCAGCGCGCCATGTCGGCGACCAAGCGCTCGTCCGAGCGCTGCGAGATCCCGTCACAGGTGCCGTGCCGGTGCCGTTGACCAGCGGATTGAAACCCGGAGATGGTCGGGCGTGGCGATGCTGAGCACGATCTGAGCTCGGATGGCCGGTCTCGCGCGCGCCGGTGCGATCCAACGGCACCACCGGTGCCACCTGACGAGAAGCGCCCTGCCCAAGCCTGGGGGTTCAGCCGCGTTCCACCGGCCCGGGTCGAATGCCCAACGCGATCGCCACCAGCTGCGACCACGTTTCCAGTCGCTCCCACGCATCGGCGACGGCGTCCGCGTTCGCGAAGGAGCCGATGAGCTTGTCGCGCTCGCGCACGGCCACCGGCCGGCCACCGGCGTCAACCGTGAAGACGACGCCCAGGTGCACGGCCCCGACCGGGTTGCGGTCGTCGTTGAGCAGACCGATGAGCCGAAACTCGGGCTCCCAATCGGTCTCGAGCTCCTCGCTCCACTCGCGCCGGAGGCCGGCCATGAGCGCATCCTCGCCCTCGTCGACGGGATTGAGGTGCCCGCCCACGCCGATGCTGGCCTTGCCGTGAAGCCGCGCGTCGCCGCCGGCATCGGTCCGTCGCATGAGGAAGACGCGGCCGGAATCGCGCACCACCACGTACGGGATCAGCTGCTTGACCGATGCGTCCTCCTCGGCGATCGGACGCTCGAGGTAGCTGCCGTCCCGCCCGACCGCGGCCCGGAGATCGGTCAGCGTCGCGGCATCGGCGCTGCGGATTCCGTGGAAGTCGCAGCCGCCTGGTACATCGGTCCTGGGCAGCACGAGCACGCGTTCGGTCATCGGTGAGTCGAAGTCTATCGGTCTCGCCTGTCAGGCGGCCTGCAAGGTCTGACCGATAGGCTGCCTTTCCCACAAGTCCGCACCCTTTCCCACCGCACCGCCCGCGCGGTCCGGAATGCCGGTGCGGGCAGTCACCGATCGGGGTCGACGACGGTGGTCATGGGGCGCGACTGGTACTAACGTACCGCCTCAGGCAAGGGGGAGCAGAGCACGTTCAAGGGGCCACCACCACCCGCGCGGCTGCCCGCGGCGCGCGTGACCACCGACATCGTGTCCATCATGTCGGATCAGATCGCCCAACCAACCGATCGTCGGACCGAGCCTCGCTCCGCCCGCGGCCAGTCATTGGTCGAATTCGC
>JBOGSW010000209.1:0-5572 GCA_050695815.1 Candidatus Limnocylindria bacterium
TGTCGGCGCGCACAACGCACGCTGGGCGTGAATTCGGACCGTTCGCCTCGGCGCGCTTCGACCGGCCGGCGGATGAGGCAGCCAGCACGCGGCTAGGGGCGAACCAGGTCGTCGTAGGCGTCGGGCCGGCGATCGCGGAAGAACTGCCACGTCTGGCGCACCTCCTCGATCTTGTCGAGATCGAGGTCGCGGACGATCAGCTCCTCGTCCTTGGGGCTGCCGACGTCGCCAATGAACTGGCCCCGCGGGTCGACGAAGTACGACTGGCCGTAGAAGTCATCGTCGCCGAGCGGCTCGATCCCGACCCGGTTGATGGTGCCGACGAAATACCCGTTGGCCAGGGCGTGCGAGACCTGCTCGACGCGCCACAGGTACTCGGAGAGCCCGCGTGACGTGGCCGACGGGATGAACACGAGCTCCGCCCCGTTCAGACCCAAAGCACGTGCCCCCTCTGGGAAGTGACGGTCGTAGCAAATGTAGACGCCGACCTTGCCGACCGCGGTGTCGAACACGGGATAGCCGGTGTTGCCCGGGCGGAAGTAGTACTTCTCCCAGAAGCCCTTGACGTGCGGGATGTGCGTCTTGCGGTACTTGCCGAGGTAGGAGCCATCGGCGTCGATCACCGCGGCGGTGTTGTAGTAGATGCCGGTGGTCTGCTCGTCCTCCTCGTACATCGGCACGATCAGGACCATCCCGGTCTCCTTGGCCAGCTCCTGCATGCGCTTCGTGGTCGGGCCGTCGGGGATGTGCTCGGTGTAGCTGAAATATTGCGGGTCCTGGACCTGGCAGAAGTAGGGACCGTAGAAGAGCTCCTGGAAGCACATCACCTTCGCGCCCTGCTTGGCCGCCTCGCGGGCATATGTGATGTGCTTCTCGATCATCGATTCCTTGTCGCCGGTCCACTCCGCCTGGAGCAGCGCCGCGCGGACGATTCGCGCCATGTTGACTTCGACCCTCCAGACGTACGTCGGGCTGATGGTGGTGCTCGTAGAGGAACCGATACTCTACACCGAGCCTCCATGAGACCCGTCGGGCCTCGCATTCGGTCGACGGAGCCACCAGCCGCTAGGCTGATGCGGCTCCATGAACCTGATCGACATCCTCGTCCTCCTGCTGCTCGTCATCGGTCTCGTGGCAGGCGCGCGCGCCGGCTTCCTGGGACCGGTGCTCGGCCTGATCGGTGCCGTCGGCGGATTCGTGCTGGCGCTCTTCCTGGCGACCGTCCTGCGCGACACGCTCGGGCAGCTCGAGCAGCCGATGCGGGCGCTGGTGACGGTGCTCGGCCTGGGCGCCTTCGTCCTCGGCGGCGAGACGATCGGCACCGCGCTGGGCGCAGGCATGAGCCTGGGCCTTCGGGGGAGCCCGCTGCGGCCACTGGACGCCATCGGCGGCGCGGTGGTCGGACTCGCGCACGTCGTCCTGCTCGTCTGGCTGCTCGGCGGGATGCTGACCGCCGGCATGGCCCCGGGGATCGCCGCAGCGGCGCGCGACTCGGTTGCGCTGAACGTGGTGGCCGAGCGGCTGCCACCGCCGACGATCGTGGCCGGCCGCCTCCTGGCCCTCCTCGACACGACCGACCTGCCGCCGCTCTTCGCCGGGATCGAGCCGCCACCGGCACCGCCGGTCGACCTGCCACTCGATGCCGACGCCCAGGCGCTGGCGGAGACGGCCGTCGCCAGCACGGCGCGGATCGCGAGCACCGGCTGCGGAAACGGGATCTCGGTCGGGAGTGGCTTCTTCATCTCGCCAACCCACGCCGTCACGAACGCGCACGTGGTGGCGGGCGCCGAGGACACGACCGTCACGATCGGCGGATCGGCGCATCCCGCGACGATCGTGGTCTTCGATGCCGAGGCCGACCTCGCCCTCCTCAACGTCCCCGATGCCGGCGCGCCCGCGCTCCGACTCTCGGGCAGCGTGCCGGCACGCGGCGCCACCGGCGTCGCGATCGGATACCCAGGCGGCGGAGACCTGGCCGTGACGCCCTCGGCGGTGACCGCCACCTACGAGATCGCCGGGCCGAACATCTACGGCGACGGGGCCTTCCAGCGCAGCGTGGTGGAGATGCGGTCGGCGATCCGACGCGGCAACAGCGGCGGGCCGCTGGTCGTCGCGCCCGGCACGGTCGGCGCCGTCGTCTTCGGCGCGTCGCGGATCGACCCCGACGTGGGCTATGCCATCGGTGCCGACGAGGCCACCGAGCGGCTCGGCCCATTCATCGGCTCAACCACCGCCGTCGACAGCGGCGCCTGCCTGTAGGCTTCGCCCATGCCCTGGGGCCGCCACGCCAAGATCGCCTTCATCGGCTCGCATTCGGTGCGCAAGTCGAACGCGGTGCACGCGTTCGCCTCCACGATCGGCCGAGCGGGACGCTCCGTGGAGGTCGGCCGCGAGGTCGTGCGCTTCAACCCGCTCGGCCTCAACGAGGGCGCCACGCCGGAGGCGCAGCTATGGGTCCTGATGGCCCAGGTGCAGCAGGAGCTGGAGCTGGCGGGCCGGGCGGAGGTGCTGGTGACGGATCGGTCCGTGGTCGACAACTTCGCGTACTACCTGCGCGTCACCGGAGGGGAGGACCCGTTCGGTGTCGAGCCGCTCATCCGGCGCTGGGCGAGCACCTACGACCTGTCGGTCCGTCTCCTTCCCGACGTGGGCCTGCTGGAGGACGGCGTGCGCTCCACCTCCGACGCATTTCGCGACGAGATCGAGGCCATCCTCGACCGCATCCTGCCCGTCTACCTGCCCCAGGACCGATGCGTCAGCGTGCCCGCCAGCCACGTGACCGCCGAATTCGACTGGTGGGCGATCGCCGAGCGCCTGGCGGCGATCGTGGGGGAGCCCCTGGTCGAGGGGCAGCTCAGCGCGCCCCTCGGCTGACCCAGTACCGCTCGCGCGATCGCTCGCTCGACTCCGTCACCTACACTCTGCCTCGCAACGACAACCACCCGAGTGAATCATTCGCGGCGGCAGGCGGAGGGAGCCGTCGCCAAGAGTGAGGAGCATCGAATGTCTGCATCGGATCTCCGTCCCTGGCTGCGCGGCCGCGCTGCGGGGACTCTGCTGATCGCGATGATCCTGGCACTCGCCGCGTGCCAGCAAGTCGGCGAGGGCAACGGCGAGAGCTCTGCGGCCTCGGACGGCGCGACCGGCGGCGACGGCGGCACGACGCAGCTGTCCATCGCCACGGGCGGGACGGGGGGCGTCTACTACCCGCTCGGCGGCGGCTTCGCCACCGTGATCCGCGAGAACATCGACGGCTACGACGGCAGCGTCATGGAGACCAACGCCTCGGTCGACAACATGCTGCTCATCCAGAACGGCGACGCCGACCTGGCGTTGGCGCTGGGTGATACGGTCGCCCTGGCCGTGGCGGGCGAGGCCGACTTCGAGGGCAACCCGGTGGCTGCCTGCGCCATCGGCAAGATGTACAGCAATTTCACCCAGCTCGTGACGAGCGCCGACAGCGGTATCACCAGCGTGGCGGACCTGGAGGGCATGAGCGTTTCGCTCGGCTCGCCCGGCTCGGGCACGGAGGTGATCGCGCTGCGCATCCTGGAGGCGGCTGGGATCGATCCAGATGCCGGCATCGAGCGCCAGCAGCTGGGCATCGACGAGACCACGGCGGGGCTGCGGGACGGGACCATCGACGCCGGATTCTGGTCCGGCGGTCTGCCGACCGGCGCCCTGGTGGAGTACGCAACCAGCGGCGACATGGTGATCGTTCCCACCGCCGAGTACGCGGAGGACCTGGCCTCGACCCACGGGCCGTACTACGTCGCCCAGGACATCCCGGCAGACACGTACGAGAACCAGGCCGAGCCGGTTCCGACCATCGTGGTGCCGAACATCCTGGTCGTCTCGACCGACATGGACGAGCAGCTCCAGCAGAACATCACCGCGGCGATCTTCGACAACAAGGACCAGCTGGTGGACGTGCATCCGGCCGCCGAGGAATTCGACGCCGCCACGGCGGACGAAGTCGAGTTCATCGACATCTGCCCGGGAGCGCAGGCCTACTACGACGCGCAGGGCTGACATGCGGGGCCGATGGCGAGGCCGAGCCAATGGATTCGCCATCGCGCTGGTGGCGGCGGCGCTCGTCGCCGTCACCGCCAGCGCCTCCGCGACCTCGATACAGCCCGGACCGACACTGAGGGTGGTCGATCCCACCGATGGGTCGGCACTGGTCACCGTGAGCCTCGGACCGGACCGTGGTTTCTCGCTGCGCTATCGCAACTCGCTGTACGGCACGCTGGCCGAGGAACGCTTCGTCATCACCGCCGATGGCCGCCTGCGGCTCGTCTCGCTGGCGGCTGACCAGCTCGCCGTCCTGGAGGAGTACTACGCCATCGATGAGCCGGCGGTGCGTGCATCGCCCGACGACCGCAGGCAATGGCTCGGCATCCCGGCCGTGCCCACTGCGCTTGCCGAGCTCGCCGTCGCCGCGACCGATCTCGGCGAACGGACGCTCATCGTCGAAGGCCGTGCGCCGATCGAGCTCTGGAAGCTGAGGCGGGCCGACCCGACCGTCGTGATCGAGGCGGAGCGATGACACGGTGAGCGACGACCGCGATCGGCCCAACGGCGACGAAGGGGCGCCGATCGACCAGGAGGCGCTGATCGCCCAGTTCGAGGCAGAGAGGCCGGCGCGCCGGCTGAGTGGGCTGCCGCTCGTCCTCGTCCAGATCGGATGCGTGGCCCTGTCGGCGCTCGGCCTGTACTGGGTCTTCACGCCGATCTCGAAGCAGCTCTACCTGCCCATCTTCCTGATGGGCGCGCTCGTGCTGACATTCCTGGTCTACCGCGGCTGGGGGCGTTCCGACCGCGCCCGGCAGGAGGGACGGCCCGACAACCCCGGCCCGCTGGACTGGGTGCTGGCAGGGCTGTCGATCATCCCCTTCATCTACATCGCGATCGACTGGCAGCAGTTCTTCCGCCGCGCCGTGATTCCGACCGAGCTCGATCTCGTGATGGGCACGCTCGTGGTCCTTCTCGTGCTCGAGGGAACGAGGCGGACGGTCGGCCCCATCGTGCCGGCCGTCGTCCTCTTCTTCCTGGCATACGCCTACCTCGGACCGATCTTCCCCTCCCCCTTCGACACCGACAGCCACACCTGGGACCGCCTCGTCGGCCACAACGTGATGAGCACCGCGGGAATCTTTGGCGTGCCCCTCGACGTCGCGGCCACCTACATCATCCTGTTCACCATCTACGGGGCGGTACTCGAGTACTCCGGCGCGAGCCGATTCTTCCTGGACCTCTCGTTCGCCGCGTTCGGGCAATCGCGCGCCGGACCCGGGCGGACGGTGACGCTCGCCGGATTCCTGCTCGGCACCGTGTCGGGCTCCGGCGTGGCCACCACGGTCACCCTGGGCGGCGTGTCGTGGCCGCTGCTGAAGCGGGCCGGCTATCCGAAGGAGGAGGCCGGCGGCGTGCTCGCCGCGACCGGCATCGGTGCCCTCTTCTCGCCGCCGACGCTGGGGGCGGCAGCGTTCATCATCGCCGAGCTGCTCCGCGTGTCGTATCTCGAGGTCCTCATCTGGGCGACCATCCCGACCCTGCTCTACTACCTGGG
>JBOGSW010000210.1:0-3183 GCA_050695815.1 Candidatus Limnocylindria bacterium
CCGGCGAAGAGCCACGCGGGACCCAGGGCCAGGGCGCCGAGCATGGCTCCGAGCAGCAGGCCGACGCGCGCCTCGCGCAGGACGACGACCCCGAGGTCGTTGAAGCGCACCTCGCCGACCGCCAGCGCGCGCGTGACCGTGGTGGCCGCCTGGGCCCCGGTGTTGCCGCCGGTGCCGATCACGAGCGGGATGAAGAGCGCCAGCGCCACGACCTGGTTGAGGGTGCCCTCGAAGACCTGGAGCACGTTGACGGTGAGCGTCGCGGCCACGATCAGGAAGAGCAGCCACACCACGCGTGACCGCGCGATCCGGAGCACCGAGGTCGCCATGTACGGGCGGCCCAGCGGCTCGGCACCACCGGCGCGGGCCACGTCCTCGGTCTCCTCCTCCTCGAGGACCTCCATGGCATCGTCCACGGTCACGATCCCGACGAGCCGATCCTCGGTGTCGACGATCGGCAGCGCGAGGAGGTCGGCCTCGCGGATGAGCCTCGCCACCTCCTCCTGGTCCGCGTCCACGCGCGCCGAGAAGACGTCGGTGTCCATGAGGTCGGCGACGCGCGCCTCCGGGGCGGCGAGGACGAGGTCGCGCAGCCCCAGGGCCCCGACCAGGCGTCGTCGATCATCGGTGACGGGCAGGGCGTAGATCGTCTCCGCCGAGCGCCCCACGCTGCGCAGGCGCTCGAGCGCCTCGCCCGCGCTCATCCCCGCCCGGAGGCTGGCGACCTCGGGAGACATGAGCCGGCCGGCGGAGTCCTCCGCGTAGCCGAGCAGGGTCGCCGTCAGGCGACGCTCATTCGGCGAGAGGCCCTCCAGGAGGCGTCGCGCCACCGTTGCCGGCATCTCCTCGGTCAGGCGAGCGCGGTCGTCGGGGTCCATCTCCTCGAACAGCTGGCGCACGTTCGTCTCGCGCAGGCCGTCGAGCAGCTCCTGCTGGACCGATGGGTCGAGCAGCTCGAACACCTCGAGCGCGCGATCCTTGGCCAGCAATCGGAACGGCACCGCGCGTCGATCGCGCGCCAGGCGCTCCAGCTCGTCGGCGATCTCGACCACGTCCGACTGTGCCAGCCAGCGATCGAGCAGCTCGAGGTCGCCGCGCTCGACGAGCTCATCGAGCTCGATCGTGGGGACGGCGTCGGGGGTCCCTGTCAGGGTCGGTCGCGTCACGGCACGGAGGATAGTCCTCGCGGGCGACCATCGGCCGAGCTGTCGTTACGTCAAACGACCGCTGATCCGCCGTTGCGGCGGCACCTATGCTGTTCGGCACATGGAGCGGTCTCACCCGCCGCAACGCCGCCTCACCTTCCTCTTCGCCGACGTCGAGGGCAGCACGCGCCTCGCCGAACGTCATGGTGTCGCGGCCGGGGCGGCGCTCGCGCGCTACCACGACCTCGTGTCGGAGGTCTCCGAGCGTCATGCCGGTCGCATCTTCGAGCGCATCGGCGATGGCGCCTACGCCTGCTTTTCGCAAGCGGTCGAGGCGGTGGCGGCGGCCGACGACCTGCAGGCCGCCATCGGCGACGAGGACTGGGGGCCGATCGGCCGCATGCGCGTTCGTCTCACCCTCGTCACCGGCGACGTCGAGATCCGCGGCGACCGCTTCGGCGACCGCTTTTACGGACCGCCGCTGTTCCGTGCGTCGCGCCTCCAGGGTCTCGCCAACGGTGGCGAGACGCTCCTGGGGGGCAGCACCGTCGACGAGCTGCGCGGCTGGGTGCCGGATGGCACCGTGCTGCGCGACCTCGGCCCGCATCGGCTCCGCGACGTGGACGAGCCCGAACGGGTGCACGCGCTGGTGCATACTTCCCGCGCGCCTGCGGGGGACGCATCATCCCCCGAAGATTCCGAGATGCAGGGGACCGAGACCGTGACCGATACCGAGGCAGTGGGACCCATTCGCGTGCTGCTCGTCGACGACCACGCCGTCGTCCGACGCGGCCTCCGTGGATTCCTGGAGCTGCTCAAGGACTTCGACGTGGTCGGCGAGGCCGAGAACGGACGCGAGGGTGTGTCCGCCGCCGATCGACTCGTCCCCGACGTGGTGTTGATGGACCTCCTGATGCCCGAGATGGGCGGCCTCGAGGCGATCGCCGCCATCAAGCAGGCGCATCCCGAGATCGAGATCGTGGCCGTCACCTCGTTCATCGAGGAGGAGAAGGTCACCTCGGCCCTGGAGGCAGGGGCTTCGGGCTATCTGCTCAAGGACGCCGAAGCCGAGGAGGTGGCCCAGGCCATCCGCGCCGCATACAACGGCGAGGTGCACCTCGATCCGGCCGTGTCGCGCCTGCTGGCCCAGCGCCTCCGTGCGCGCAAGGATGCCGAGCCCGTCGAGCCGCTCACCGCCCGCGAGAAGGAGGTCCTCTCGCAGCTGGCCAAGGGCGCGGCCAACAAGGAGATCGCCTACGAGCTGGGCATCACCGAGCGCACGGCCCGCACCCACGTGTCGAACATCCTCGGCAAGCTCGGCCTCGCGTCGCGCACCCAGGCCGCCCTCTACGCCGTGGAGAACAAGCTCGTCTGATCGGGGGCTCGTGGCGGCTCCACTGCGGCCCCTCGTGCCGCCCCTCGTGCCGCTGCGTCACGCATCGGCCAGGCAACGGCAGCTCCTTGGTGCTGCCGTGCATCTCCGGTACACGGCGGCCAGGCAGGCGGGTCGCGACCGCCCCGAGAGCCCGAATTTCACGCTTCGTTGGCCGATGCGTGACGCAGCTGCACGCCAGCGCGCCCACCCTGGCGGGTACGTGCGGCTCGGGCACATTCCGGCCAGCTCTGGGCATATCCGGCCCGACTGCTGCCGGCGGCGCTCACGGCGCCCGATCACTTTGTGCCGCTGCGTCATGCAACGGCCAGTCAAAGGCCCGTCGCGCGCCCGCCTCCGGCCGGCGACGCGATCTATCCTCGGAAATTGTCCTGGAACGCTTCCTGTGTCACGTATCCGCGATCTATCGGCGGCTGGCCGGCGTGACGGTGCCCGTCACGCGCTTCCACGCCAACTCGCGACCGTTACATCGGCGCCGAGGCGCCCGGACCGGCCCTCACGCCAGGATTCGGCGATAGATCGCCCACACAGGGCTCGACCGCGATCTATCCTCGGAAATTGTCCTGGAACGCTTCCTGTGTCACGTATCCGCGATCTATCGGCGGCTGGCCGGCGTGACGGTGCCCGTCACGCGCTTCCACGCCA
>JBOGSW010000211.1:0-3687 GCA_050695815.1 Candidatus Limnocylindria bacterium
GGTCAGGCCCCAGCCCCACCCGCCAATGGAGCCGCTGGCCCATCCACGGGAGGACCTGGGTGATATCGGCCTCCAGCTCGACGCGCCCCGGGCCGAGGTCGCGGCGCCGCACGCCGCCCTCGAAGGTGCCCTCCACGAGGACGCCTGGCGTCCCGCGCCCGACATCAAGCCGCCCCGCTCCGAACTTCAGGACGACCTCTCCGCTGGCCAGGCCCTCCGCGCTGATCGAGAGCTGGTCCTCCACCCCGCGGCCGCGCGGCCAGACCGCGCCGATCAGCACGATCACGCCGAGACCGATGAGGAGGAGCGGCCACCATCGGCTCAGCAGTCCGAACGCGTCGATCTCCGCCCATCCCGCCAGGTCGGCGAGGAAGAGCACGCCAACGCCGATCACGATCAGCGGCCAGATGAGCGCCGACACGATCGTCCATGGACCGATGCGGCGACCGGCCAACCCGACGACCGCGCTGGCTCCGATACCGATGCCGGCCAGGATCACGAAGAGCGGCCAGGCGCGTGCCCAGGGAATCTCCATCACCTGCTGGACCATGAAGACGAGGCCGAGCCCGATGAGCCATATGCCGCCGATGACGGCCCCGCGCTGCGCTCCACTCACGCGGGCATCGTACTCGGGTAGGGAAATTCGGCGCGGCGGGCGGTAGTCTGGCGGAATGGCACGACGCGGCCGTGGGCGCCCACCGCATCCCGACCTGCTGACCCCGGCCGAGTGGCGAGTCCTCGACTGGCTGCGCCACGGCGTCAGCCGATCCGAGATCGCGCGCCGGCGCGGCACGAGCGTCGATGCGGTGAAGTACCACCTCGCCAACATCAGCGGCAAGCTGGGGGTCCGCCGGCGCGAGCTGCGCCACTGGCCCGGCGTGCCGGCCACGTCGAACCCCACCCGGAGGAGGATTGCTTTGACCGATACCACACGAACGCGCCTCGGCTCCATCGGCCAGGTCTCGCTCTCGATCAGGGACGTGGCGCGCGCCGAGCGCTTCTACGGCCAGACGCTGGGCCTGCCACACGTCTTCACGTTCGGCGATGTCGCCTTCTTCGACGCGAGCGGCACGCGCCTCTACCTCCACCGCAAAGATGAGGCGGACTGGCGGCCGAGCTCGGTGCTCTACTTCACGGTCGACGATATCCACGCCGCGCAGGACTCGTTGGCGGCGGATGGCGTCCACTTCACCGGCGCGCCGCACACCATCCACACCCACGACGACGGCACCGAGGAATGGATGACCTTCTTCGAGGACGGCGAGGGCAACACCCTGGCCCTCATGTCACGGGTCGTTCCGTAGAGCAGGGCGTCGCGGCTCGGACGCGGTCCGGAGTCGCCCATTTCACTGGGTGAAGGTAACGGACAAGTTGCGGCCAAAATCGGGACGAAGCTGGCCGCCTGTTGCGTGGGATGACGCCGGCGGTCATCCAAGGGCCAATCTCGGCCCTTCCGTGGCGGATAGCGTCACTGGGTGAAGGGGCGTCGCGGCTCGGACGCGGCTCCGAGTCGCCACTTCACTGGGTGAAGGTGACGGGCAAGTTGCGGCCAAAATCGGGACGAAGCTGGCCGCCTGTTGCGTGGGATGACGCCGGCGGTCATCCAACGGCCAATCTCGGCCCTTCCCTGGCGGATAGCGTCACTGGGTGAAGCGAGGCGACGAATGATCGCGCGTCAGCCGTCTCTGCCCTCCACCAGGTCCCGATACAGGTCCACGGTCTGGCGCGCGATTGCCGGCCAGCCGAAATGCTCGACTGCCCGCCGCCGGCCGGCACGGCCCATCACCTCGCGCGTTGCCGCATCGGCCATGAGCGCGTTGATGGCTCCGGCGAGGTTCAGCTCATAGCGGTCCGCGTCGACGGGCAGCATCGGATCGTCCAGCGACAGCTCGACGGGCACGAGGAGCCCCGTCTCTCCGTCCACCACCACCTCCGGGATGCCACCGACCGCCGACGCCACAACCGGTGTCTCGCACGCGGCCGCCTCGAGGTTGATGATGCCGAACGGCTCATAGACCGATGGACAGCAGAACACCGCGGCATGCGAATACAGCTGCCGAACGTCGGTGCGGCTGATCATCTCGCCGATCCACACCACGTTCGACCGCTCGGCTTGCGCGGCCCGCACGCCGGCCTCCATCTCGGCCGCGATCTGCGGCGTGTCCGGCTGGCCCGCGCACAGCACCACCCCGATCTCCGGGTCGAGGTGCTGGAGCGCTCGGACGAGGTGGATGATTCCCTTCTGCCGCGTGATCCGCCCGACGAACAGGACGTACGGCACCGACGGATCGATCCCGTGGCGCTCGAGCGCATCGGTCCGCGGATCCGGGCGGTAGAAGTCGGGATCGATGCCGTTGTGGATGACATGGACACGCTCCTCGCGCACGTCGAAGTGGCGAAGCACGTCCTCGCGCGTGCCCTGGCTGACGGCGACGACCGCATCGGCCGACTCGACAGCGGTGCGCTCGACCCAGCTGCTCACGTCGTAGCCGCCTCCGAGCTGCTCGCGCTTCCACGGGCGCAATGGCTCGAGCGAGTGGAGGGTCAGCGCGAACGGGATGCCATACGCCCGCTGCACGAGCAGCCCGGCGAGGTGAACGTACCAGGTGTGGGCATGGACGATGTCGGCCGTGACCGGGTCGGCGACCATCGCGAGGTCGCGAGACATGGCGGCGAGCATCGGGCGCAGGCGCTCATCGGCCCCCGAGAGGTCGTGGGCCGCCGGATAGCCCTGCACCCGCCAGCCCGGTGCCTCCTCGGCGGCGCTTCCGAAGGTCCGGACGTCGACCTCCACCAGTGAACGGAGGTGACGGGTCAGCTCATCGACGTGGACTCCGGCACCGCCGTAGATCTCCGGCGGAAACTCGTTCGTCAGGATGAGCGCGCGCACGCGCTCAGCCTACCCCGCCGCCCTATGGAACGGGTTCTCGCTCGTCCGGCCGGCCGCGGCATCCAGGAAGGTCTCGATCTCTGTGAGGTCGAACGGCTTGGAGACCACCGGTGCCCATGCGCCGATCTGCGCCTGCCGCATCGGATGAGCGGCGGTGCACACGAGGACGGGCAAGTCCTGGAGACGCCGGTCCTCACGCAGGTCACGGGCCATATCGCCGCCGCTTCCGTCCGGCAGGTCGTCGTCGAGGATGATGAGGTCGGGCAGGCGGTCGGCGAGCGCCGACCGCAGCGGCGCCAGCCGGGTGAGGGCAGCCACGCGCCAGCCGGCCTCCTCGGCGACCTCGCGCAGGAGGTCCAGGGTGCCGACGTCGTCTTCCACGACCACCAGGAGCGGCTGCTCGCCGCTGGAGTCGGACCGGGTCAGCTGGTTCACCACTCTCAACATGTGCTACTGGGGAACGGGTGCAATCCCCGTGCCCCGTGGACGCGCGGAGCAGCGGATTCCGGTATATGGTGCCCGCCAGCTCCACGGAGACCTACCTGACGATCGTCCTGCTACGCGATATCCGCAAGGCCGCCCACCGAGCGAGCGCGAATCGCCGCCGCATACTCCCCTGTAGTATTCTGAGCTCGTGACCGATGAGCTGACGCTGCCCGTTCTCGGCATGACCTGCGCGAGCTGCGTCAACCGTATCGAACGCTTCCTGAGCGGGGCCGATGGCGTGGCCGAGGCGAACGTCAACCTCGCGACCGAGCGCGCCACCGTGCGCTTCGACCCGGCGGTCATCGACCGCG
>JBOGSW010000212.1:0-9921 GCA_050695815.1 Candidatus Limnocylindria bacterium
GCACCGGACGGGCCCACCAGGAAGACGAAGTCACCGGTCGGGATGCTGACGTTGACCTCGGCAAGCGCGACCTTTCCGTTGGGGTAGGTCATGCCGACGTCGACCATCTCGATGACCGAAGCGTCGGGTGGCTCGGTCCGTGCTCGGCGGCGCAGGAGGGATGTCATCGGTTCGCGCTTGATGGTACCCAATGTTGCCTTGCGCCCGCTGAGTGGACATATGGGCGGCCGGGTGAGCGTTACGGAGGCGAGTCGTCTCCAACCGGGCCGTGAGGCGGCCCAGGGACGACATAAGGCCCTCCGCGTGAGCGTTTGTCACGCATCTGCGGCGCATCGGTTCCGTAAGGAGCGCGCCCGCGCCCATATGTCGTGGTTGTCGCGCTCCAGCAAGAGGAGGGCTAGGCGGCGGGAGCCGGATCGCCCTCGCCGACGCGTGAGCGCAGGTAGCCTTCGATGAAGGCGTCGAGGTCGCCGTCGAGCACCGCCGTCGGATTCGCGGTCTCCACGCCGGTACGCAGGTCCTTCACCATCGTGTACGGCTGGAGCACGTAGCTGCGGATCTGGTTGCCCCAGCCGGCCTCGACGTGCTCGCCACGGAGGCGGGCCATCTCGGCCTCGCGCTCCTGCTCCTGCCGCTCGATCAGCTTCGCTCGGAGGACGGCCATCGCCCGATCCCGGTTCTGGTGCTGGCTGCGCTCGCTCTGCACCGCCACCACGATGCCGGTCGACAGGTGTGTCAGGCGCACGGCGGAATCGGTCTTGTTGACGTGCTGGCCGCCGGCGCCGGAAGCGCGATAGGTGTCGACCCGCAGGTCCTTGTCCTCGATCTCGACGGCGGCGTCCTCGGGCACCTCGGGGACCACCTCCACCAGCGCGAAGCTCGTGTGACGGCGCTTCTGCGAGTCGTACGGGCTGATCCGCACCAGCCGATGCACTCCCCGCTCGCTCCGCAGGCGGCCATACACCCAGCGCCCGGCGATGCTGAAGCTGACCGATTTGAGCCCGGCCTCCTCTCCCTCGGTGGCCTCCAGGATCTCGGTCTTGAACCGATTGCGCTCCGCCCAGCGCAGGTACATGCGCAGGAGCATCTCGGCCCAGTCCTGGCTCTCGGTTCCTCCTGCCCCGGCATGGACCGATACGATCGCGCCGCGCTCGTCGAACGGCTCCGACAGCAGGAGCTGCTGCTCCATGCGGCCCCAATCGGCCTGGAGGGCGGCGAGATCGCGCTGAAGGTCAGGCTCGAGGCTGGCGGCTTCGTCCGGATCGGCGGCGGCCATCTCCGCCATCTCGGCCAACCCGATGGCGCGCTGCTCGAGGTCACGCCATGACCCGATGCCCGAACGCAGCTCCTCGGCGCGACGCATGACCGTCTGCGCCTCGGCCGGGTCGTTCCACAGGTTGGGATCGGAGGAGCGTTGCGTCAGCTCTGAGAGCTCGGCCTCATCGCGGTCGAGGTCAAAGGCGCACCGCGGTGTCGCGCACGAGCCCAGCCAATCGCTGGGCCTCGTCCCTAATTGCGTCCAAGCGACGCCACCATCGGCAGCTCAGCCATCTCGGCCAGGCGGTTCGTCTTCGTGCGAACCTTGGCAGGATTCACGCACGGGCAGTAGTTCTGGCGCGGGCACACCCCGCAGTTGCCGTCACAGTCGAGCGTGGCCGCATAGCTGCAACGCATGCAGTCGCGCTCGCACATGATGAGGTCTTCGTAGGGGAGGGTTGGATCTCTGAAGCGGGTGACCGGTGGGAGGTGGGCCGCCGTGCTGACGGGGAGTGGGACGGAGACCCGGTGTGGGGTGGTCAACTGCTTCACGAATCCCTCCACCTAGCAGCGCAGTTACGTGCCGGTCGAGCACGAATCATTTGCGGTCCATCGTAGCGGTCCGCTCAGATATCGCAACCCCGCACGATGGTCCGGATTGCGCCATCCTTTGTGCGCAATGCCCGACCCGTTCTTCCTCGTCCTGGGGTTCATCGCGATCCTGTGCATCGTGCTGTTTCCGGTGCGCCTGTGGCGCCGGCGGCACCATCGGTACGAGGAGGATGAGGATGGGTGAGCCGACTGACCGGCCGGGCCGGACCGATGTGACGGCGTTCCGTCGTTCCGTCGTTCCGCCGTTGAGCGGCGCTAACGATGAACGAGCGCCACCGAGCCGCAGGTCACAGGCCCTCACGCACGGGACGCGCCGCTGACCGGCGATGGCCGAGAACGAACCGCCACGCCGGCCCACCTCGACCGACGCCTTCGCGATTAGCGCCGCTCAGCGGTGATGCGATGTTGGGTGGCGGCACCCCTGGGACGATGTGACGCTCCGTCACGCAACGGCCAGGCGGGGCGGGCCGGCAGGCTGTTCGGTGGCGCGTGCATGCCGCAGCGGCACAGATCGGCCACCCGCAGACGGGTTCGATGAGCCTGCGGGGCCCTGCATGGCCGATGCGTGACGCAGCTGCATACCGGACGCGACCGAGGGCCGCTCCTTGGCCGTGGGTTGCCGCTGAGGCGCATCGGGGACGACGGCAGGCCGATCAGGCCCCGTGGCACTTCTTGAACTTCTTCCCAGAGCCGCAATAACAGGGATCGTTGCGGCCGATCTTCGGGCCGGAGCGCGCGGGCGAGGCGCCATTGCCGCCGGTGGCAACCGCGGTGGCCGTCGCTGCACCGGCCGCCGAGCCCGTGGCGCCGGCGACGGGCGCGCGTCCCTCGACGATGTTGCGCGCGGCGGGTCGGGGCTGCACGGGCTGCTGCTGGATGGTGACGCGGAAGATCGTGTGGGTGACGTCGTGGCGGATGGTCGACTTCAGCTCGTCGAACATCTTGTAAGCCTCGATCTTGAACTCGTTCAGCGGCTCTCGCTGGGAGTAGGCACGCAGGCCGATGCCGCGGCGCATGTCGTCGATGGCGGTGAGGTGCTCGACCCACAGCGAGTCGATGACGCGGAGCAGCACCAGCCGCTCGAGGACGGTGATCCGGTCCTCGCCGGTCTCGGCCCGCTTGCGCTCATAGCGCTCGCGAACGAGATCGAGCAGGGGCTCGGTGACCGACTCGATCTCGCGGGCGTCGGCGAGGAAGCGCAGGTCCGCATCGGTCACTGAAGGGGCCATGGTGGCCAGCTGTGTGCGCAGTCCCTCGATGTTCCACTCGGAATGGTGCTCGGCGGCGGTGTGCTCGGCCACGAGCGCGCCAACCTCGTCGTCGAGCATGGCCTCGACGGTGGGGCCGAGGTTCGACGAGCGCAGGATCCGATCCCGCTCCCGGTAGATCGTCTCGCGCTGGCGGTTGATGACGTCGTCGTACTCGACGACGTGCTTGCGTGTGTCGAAGTTGTAGCCCTCGACGCGGGTCTGCGCGTTCTCGATCGTGCGGCTCACCATCTTCGATTCGAGCGCAGTCTCATCGTTGAAGCCGAGGGTTCGCATGATGCCCTGGACGCGGTCGTTCGCGAATCGCCGCATGAGCTCGTCCTCGAGGGACAGGTAGAAGCGCGAGGAGCCCGGGTCCCCCTGGCGGCCGGCGCGGCCGCGCAGCTGGTTGTCGATGCGTCTCGCGTCGTGGCGCTCGGTGCCGAGGATGTGCAGGCCGCCCGCGGTGAGCACCTTCTCCTTGTCGGCGACGGTGATCCGCTCGGCCTCGGCCAATGCCGCGGCGTACTGCTCCGGCGCAGCCTCGATGACGTTCGTGCCCTTCTTGTGGAGCAGCTCGGCTGCCATCACCTCCGGATTGCCGCCGAGGAGGATGTCGGTTCCGCGGCCGGCCATGTTCGTCGCGATGGTGACGGCGCCGGAGCGGCCGGCCTGCGCGACGATCTCGGCCTCCTTCTCGTGCAGCTTGGCATTCAGGACGTTGTGCTTGATGCCGCGCCGCTTCAGCATCTCGCCGAGCATCTCGCTCACCTCGACGCTGACTGTGCCGACGAGCACCGGCCGCCCCTCTTCGTGCTCCTCCGCGATCTCGTCGATCACGGCCTTCCACTTCGCCGTCTGGCTGGCGTAGACGAGATCGGCGTAATCGGCGCGCACCATCTCGCGGTTCGTCGGGATGACGACCACCTCGAGGTTGTAGATCTTCGCGAACTCCTCCGCTTCGGTCTCGGCGGTGCCGGTCATGCCCGCGAGCTTGTCGTACATGCGGAAGTAGTTCTGGAAGGTGACCGTGGCCAGGGTCCGCTGCTCGTTGCGGATCGAGACGCCCTCCTTGGCCTCGACCGCCTGGTGGAGGCCCTCCGACCATCGGCGCCCGGGCATGAGGCGTCCGGTGAACTCGTCGACGATGATCACCTCGCCGTCCTTGACGACGTAGTCACGGTCCCGCTTGTAGAGGACCTCGGCCTTCAGCGCCTGCTCGAGGTGGCGGGCCAGGCTGAAGTCGTCGGCGAACATGTTCTCGACGCCGAGCCACTGCTCCATCTTGTCGGTGCCGGCCTCGCTGATGGCCACCTGCTTGAACTTCTCGTCGACGACGTAGTCCTCCTCGGCCTTCAGCCGGGGCACGAGGCGCGAGAACTGGATGTACTTGTCGGCCGACTCCTCGGCGTTGCCGCTGATGATGAGCGGGGTGCGCGCCTCGTCGATGAGGATGTTGTCGACCTCGTCGACGATCGCGTAGAAGTGGCCGCGCTGCGAGCGGGTGGCGAGATCCACGACGAGGTTGTCTCGAAGGAAGTCGAAACCGAACTCGTTGTTCGTGCCGTAGGTGACGTCCGCGGCGTACGCCTCGCGGCGCGACGTCGGTCGCAGGTCGCGCAGCCGCTCATCGGTGACGGGGAAGTCGGGATCGAAGACGAAGGCGCCCTCGTGCTGGATCGACCCGACGCTCATCCCGAGCCGATGGAAGATTGCGCCGATCCACTGCGCGTCGCGCTTGGCGAGATAGTCGTTGGGCGTGACGACGTGCACGCCGCGACCGATGAGCGCATTGAGGTACGCGGCCAGCGGTGCCACGAAGGTCTTGCCCTCGCCCGTTCGCTGCTCGGCGATCGCCCCGCGATGGAGCACCATGCCGCCCATGAGCTGCACGTCGTAGTGCCGCTTGCCGAGCGCACGGACCATCGCCTCCCTGACCGATGCGAACGCCTCCGGCAGCACCTCGTCGAGGGCCGCATTGATCTGGCTCAGCTCGCTCTCGCGCTGCTGCTTGAGCCGATCCGCCAGGCGCGCCGCGTCCGCGCCGGCCAGCGCGGATTCGGTGGCGTCCTCGTCGGGATCGGTCTCGCGGAGCTCGATGGGCGTGAGGATCTCGCCAAGCTGCTCGCGCAGGCGGGCGCGAAACGCATCGGTCCTGGCAGCGAGCTCGGCGTCCGAGAGGGCCTGGACCTCCGGCTCGAGCGCGTTGATCTGCTCAACGGTCGGCTGGAGCGCGCGGACCTCGCGCTCGTTGGAGTCCCCCAGGCGGGACAGGAACTTGAACATCGGGACGCCGAGTATATCCTCGATCCCTTGCGCGGTCCGGTGGGTCCGGACTCAGCCGGCGCTCACCCGAAAGGGTTCGGGCTCGGGCTCCTCGTCTTCCTCCTCGGCGGCCTCCCAGAAGGTCATCTCCTCGACCAGCTGCACCTCGGAGCTGAAGAGGGCGCCGACGCTCTCGCCGCGATGGATCCGCTTGATCGCCTCGCCGAAAAGGGGCGCGACCGAGAGCACCGTGATGCGTGGGTCGGTTGCATCGGGCGGCAGCGGGACCGTATCGGTGACGATGACTTCGGTCATGGCGCTCTCCGCGATCCGCTCGAGGGCCGCGCCCGAGAAGACGCCGTGGGTCGCGCACGAGTAGATCTCGCGGGCACCGGCGGCCTGGAGCGCGCCGACGGCCTCCATCAGGGACCCGGCCGTGTCGACCTCGTCGTCGATGATGACGGCCGTCTTCCCTCCGACCTCACCGATGATGTTCATCACCTCGGTGCGGTCCTCGTTGCCGAGGCGACGCTTCTCGACGATCGCCAGCGGCGCGGAGAGCAGCTCGGCGAAGTTGCGCGCCTTCTTCGCGAAGCCGAGCTCGCTCACCACCACGATGTCGTCGAGCACCTTGGCCTTGATGTGTGCGCAGAGCAGGTTGACGGCGGTCAGCTCGTCGACCGGGATGCTGAAGAAGCCCTGGATCTGGCCCTGGTGGAGGTCCATGGTGAGGACCCGATCGGCCCCGGCCACGGTGAGCATGTCGGCGATGAGCCGCGCCGTGATCGGTACGCGCGGCTGGTCCTTCTTGTCCGAGCGGCCGTAGCTGTAGTACGGCATCACCGCCGTGATCCGCCCGGCCGATGCGCGCTTGAACGCATCGATCATGATCAGCAGCTCCATGATCGACTGGTTCACGGGCCGGCAGGTGGGTTGGACCAGGAAGACATCCTGCTCGCGGACGTTCTCCATCACGCGCACGAAGATGTTCTCGTTCGCGAACTGGAAGACCTCTGCCTCACCGAGATGCGTCTTGAGGTAGCGCGTGATGCGCTCGGCAAGGGGCCGATTGGCGTTGCCGGCGTAGATGCTGAACTCGTCGGCGTACATCGCGTCGTCTCCTGCGGCGCTGGGGTCAGGCACCCCCGATTCTAGCGGCCGGGGGCGGCGGCTGCGCTGCCCTGGAGCCGATGCCCCCGTCGCCCTCGCCCAGGCCTCTTCGCGCCGCGTGGCTGGGCGTTCAGAGCTCAGCGTTCAGAGCTCGGCGTCCAGCGCCCAGGCGTCCGGCGTTCGGGACCGAATGCGCACGGTGACGCCGATGAGCGGCGCTATGCGCGAACGGGCGTCGAGCCGTCGACCGTGCATCGCGAAGGCCGCCGCTGAGCGGCGATTGCCGAGAACGGACCGGATGCTGGCGCCGATCTGACCGACACCGCGCCGCTTCCTTCGTGGATGTCGCCGCTGAGCGGCGATCACCCAGAACCGAATGGTGCGTGGGTCCAATCTGGCCGGAGCTTCGGCCTTCGTTCGTGGATATCACCGCTCAGCGGCGGTCGCGCTCGGCGGCAGTCCCGGCTCGGCGCCGGGCACCTTCGCCACATGACATATGAGCACGCAGAGGAGCGCTACGCAGGCGAATCGGCTGTGGAAAGAAGGATTTCGGCCTTGAGGGTGACATAGGGGCCAGCCGACGAGCGGATGTCGTCGGTCCGCCGACGATCACCTCCGCAACGCCCACCAGCAGAGCATATGTCCGGTGACGGTGAGCGGCCCAGCAGGACTCGGCCGAACTGCCGACCGAACTCGGCCGGCTCGCGGCCTCCCCACGCTCCTACTCGGTTCTGGGTTGCTCGCATCATGCCAGGCATCCACAGACGAGATCGGGCAGGGGCTCTCAGGCAGCTCGCCCTGTCGCCTGGAGGAACGGGACGAGCTGGTCGGCCACGCGCTCTGGCTGGACGATCGGCCCGAGGTGCCCGGTGCCCGTGATCTCCTGGACGGTAGCGTCGGGGACATGGTCGGCCGCGTACCGGACCCCGTCGGCGAACCAGGGCAGCGTGCTCCGCGACCCGTGGAGCAGCAGCGCCGGCGCCGCGATTCGGTCGAGCGACGACGGATCGGTCGGGCTGGGCCCATCGAAGGCGATCGCCTCTCGCAACTGCTCGAGATCGAGCGGCAGGTACTTGGCGATCTCGTCCAGGCCGCCCTCGCCGTCCTCTGCCAGCGCGGCCTGCTCCTCCTCGTTCGCGACTAGCTCGACGAATGTCGCTGCGGCACCGTCCAGACTGCCTGCTCGAGCCGACTCCTCCATCAGTGCCAGGGTACCGCGCAAGCGCGCCCGGGTCTCTGTGTCGATCACATCGAACATGAGCGGCTCGTAGGCGGCGACTACGGCGACTGCCTGGGCACGCGCCGCCGCGCCGAGCGCGAGCATGCCTCCCTCCGACAACCCCGCCAGAGCCACCGGCTCGCCGACGCTTTCGACGAACGCCGCGACGTCACCGACGCGGGCATCGCGCGAGAGATCGGGATGAGTCGCGCTCAAGCCGCGCCCGCGCGTGCTGAGCACGAAGCACGTGAACCGATTCGTCAGGAACGGCAGCATCGAGCCCCAGTCCATCTCGCCATCGGCCATGGAGCCGTGGACGAGGACGAGCGGCGCCCCCTGCCCATACACGCGGCCGACGATCTCGGTGCCGTCGGGGGAGACGCTTCGGTGAATCCGGTCCTCGCTCATGCGCAGGCTCCTTTCGCTGGACGGTGCCGGGAGCGCACTCCAGCTGCCGCGGGGTGGCGCGATCGTCCGACCTAGTGTGCACGACCGTGCTATCTTGTCAACCATGACGACCTCCACCGTGTCGAGGCGGAAGCGCCAGCGCGGCCGGCCGCGGCGTTCAGACGGCGAGCAGACGCATGCGGCGATTCTCGACGCGGCGGTGCGGCTGGCGTCGGTCGAGGGCCTGTCCAGCCTCACCATCGGGCGGCTCGCACAGGAGCTCGGCGTGAGCAAGAGTGGAGTCTTCGCCCATTTCCGGTCGAAAGAGCTTCTGCAGCAGGAAACGGTCGACGCGGCCGGTGCGATCTTCCAGCGCGAGGTCGTCGAGCCCGGCCTTGCCGCGCCGGAAGGAGTCGGCAGGCTCGCTAGCCTCTGCGAGGCCTACCTGTCGTACGTCGAGCGACGAGTGTTCCCGGGCGGCTGCTTCTTCGCGCACCTCCTGGCCGAGTACGACGCACGGACGGGACCGATCCACGAGGAGGTCGTCAGCATGCAGCGCGGGTGGCTCGGGCTGCTCGAGCAGCAGATCGACATTGCCCAACAGCAAGGAGGGCTCGACTCGGGGCTGGACGCTTCGAGGTTCGCGTTCGAGCTCTACGCGCCGCTCGAGTTGGCGAACTTCCTGTCGATGCTCAACCGGGACGCGGCGAGCGTCGAGCAGGCACGCGAGACGATTCGCGCCGCCATTGCCCGCGCTGGCTCGGTCAGCAGCGAGTCCGACCAGCGGATGAGGCTCGACGGGTGACATATGGGCGCCCAGAGGGGCGTTATGCAGGCGAATGGACTCCGGAGGCGCCGATGTCGGCCCGTATCGGTGACATATGGTCCAGCCCATGAGCCGATGTCATCGGTAAGCCGATGTTCGCGTCCGTAACGCTCACCACGGGCGCATATGTCGTGTGAGCGCCCCGGTGAGCGCCCCGGTGAGCGCCACCCTGGACGGAGCGGCCTCCCCACTCACCTATTCCGCTTCGGGAAACTCGTCCTCCAATGGCCGGTTGTCGACGAAGACGGTGATGGAGACGATGCGGTCGTCCTCCTGCGGCTTCATGACGGTGACGCCACGCGAGGCGCGCCGGTAGCGGTTGATGCCACCGACCTCGGTGCGCAGGATCGTGCCGAACTCGGTGATCAGCATCAATTCCTCCTCCTCGCGCCCGACGAGGCGGATGGCCGCCACCGGGCCGGTGTCCGCGTTGAGCGAGTTGGCGATCACGCCTCCCGTGGCCCGATGCTTCACCGGGAAATCGGAGACCTCCGTCCGCTTGCCGAAGCCCTGCTCGGTGACGACCAGCAGCTGCTGCTCGAGGTGCTCGACCACCTCCATGCCGATCACCTCGTCGTCGCCGCGGAGGCGGATGGCGGTGACGCCCTGCGTGCCGCGGCCGAGCGGCCGGACCTCCGCCTCGCGGAAGCGCGCCGCCTGGCCGTTCTTCGTGGCCACGATGATGTCGTTCTGGCCGTCGGAGAGGCCGACCCACTGCAGCTCGTCGCCGTCGATCAGGTTGATCGCGATCAGGCCGTTGGCGCGGATCTTGGCGTAATCCTCGAGCGAGGTCTTCTTGATCATGCCGCGCCGGGTGGCCATCACGAGGTAGTTGCCCGGCTCGAACTGCGGCAGACTGATGATCGCGCTGACGTACTCGCGCTGCTCGACCTGCACGCCCGGCAGGTTGATGATCGGCAGGCCCTTGGCCTGGCGCGACGCATCGGGCAGCGTGTGGACCTTGGTGATGAAGACGCGGCCGCGGTTCGTGAAGAAGA
>JBOGSW010000213.1:0-7068 GCA_050695815.1 Candidatus Limnocylindria bacterium
AGGCGCGCGTCCTGGCCCACGATCCGTACCTGACCGCCGACCAGGCGGCGGAGGCATCGGCCCGCATGGTCGGCCTGCCCGAGCTGCTGCTGCGGTCGGACATCGTCACGGTGCATACGCCGTTGACCGAGCAGACGCGTGGGCTCATCGGCCGCGCCCAGATCGAGGCCATGAAGCCGGGCAGCTTCGTGCTCAACGTGGCGCGCGGCGGCATCGTCGACGAAGCCGCTCTGGCGGAGGCGCTGCACTCCGGACATCTCGGCGGCGCGGCGGTCGACGTCTACTCGGCCGAGCCGGTCGCCGCCGACAACCCCCTGCGTGACGCGCCGAACGTCCTGCTCACGCCGCATCTCGGCGCCTCGACCGCGGAGGCGCAGGAGCGGGTGGGGACCGAGATGGCGGAGCAGCTGATCTCCGCCCTGGCCGGCGTCACGCCCCCGTACGCGGTGAACGCGCCGTCAGTGGCACCGGAAACCGCGCCGAAGCTGCGCCCGTACGTCGAGCTCGGCCGCAGGCTGGCGCTGCTGGCACGCCAGATGGCACCTGGACCGATGGCCGTCGTCGACCTCACCTACGCCGGCGAGATCGCGGCCGGCGAGTGCGCCCCGATTCGAACCGCAGCCGTCGCCGGCATGCTGGAGGCGGTCACCGACCAGCGGGTCAACGCCGTGAACGCGGACCTTGTCGCCCGTGAGCGCGGTCTGACCGTGCGAGAGACCAGGACCGATGCCTCCGAGCCGTGGGCGTCGCTCGTCACCCTCGCGGTCGGTGACATGGATGCGGAACCGGTGATGGTGCTGTCCGGCTCGACGGCGCACGGGCGTCCCCATCTGGCACGCGTCGACGGCTTCGAGATCGACGCCGAGCTGGCCGGCACGATCCTCGTCACGCGCCACCAGGATCGGCCCGGCGTGGTCGGCTTCGTGGGCACCATCCTGGCCGATGCCGGCATCAACATCAGCTCGCTCGAGCTGTCGCGCCTCTCCGCTCGCGGCGAGGCGATGATGTTCGTGAGCGTCGACGGGGATGTTCCGCCGTCCGTGCTCGAGCGCATCGGTGCCGGCGACGGGATCCTGGAGGCGCGCGTCGTCACCCTCGGCTGACGGGCTCCATCGGCGCGGCATGTTCCAGCCAGGCAATCCACATCCGCCGCCGCTCGTTGGCCGATGCGTGACGCTCCGGCACATCAAGCGTCCGTCGAGCGGCGGCCCTGGCCGTGATGTGCCGCACCGGAACAAGCCCGACATTTGAAGCTCGTTCAGGGGTGCCCTCGCGACTACCCCTCACTTATGATTCGTCGGCCCTACGACCAAGGGCGTCTCGAGGGAGACTGCCACTGGTGTCCCAGCTCCGCGTCGACATCGCGCGCGTGCCCATGGCCGGCGTGCGCCAGCGCGGCGGGATCCTCCCACCGGCTCCGAAGCTGCCCACCGTCCCGTCCAGTTTCCTGGGAGGATCTCCGTGTTTCAACACGGCCGGTGCACCCGCCGACCTCGAGTTCATGGTGATGTTCATCGACTGAGCGCGAGTCTTCTCCACTGGTCGAGCCCGTGGGCCGATGTCCAAGCTCGGCCTCCATATCATTACCTGTCCGCGTCGTGTATCGCTACATGCGGGTTGTCGAGACCCCGGCACCGAGGTGCGTGGCAGAACGGACGGAATTATCGGTCTGTGCAAAATCGGCAAGGCGCTGGCGCGGCGCGCGGCTGCCCGCGAGGCGCACGGAGAGCAAAGATCAACCGCTGGGGGGATGGCGCCCGCCGCCACGGGTCCGATATGATGCCTTCGCCCCCACCGGGAGGCTTCGAGGGGAGACACGCCGCTGTCCACGCCCAGCCGCCGCATCGTCGCGCCACTCGTGCCCCCGCTTCGGCGTGTCAGCAATCGCGGCAGAGATCCTCCGCCCGGCCCGGAGTCGCTCTACTTTCCTTACTACAGCCCTTGGAGGACCTCCGTGTTCCGAGCATCCCGATTCCCGCGGCCCCGCCGCCCCATCCTGATGACCATCCTGCTCACCGGCCTGCTGGCCATCCCGACCGGGATCGTGCTGGCCAACCACTTCGGCGACGTCCCGACCTCGAGCCCGTTCCACTCCGACATCCAGGCCATCAGCGATGCCGGAGTCACCGCCGGCTGCGGCGGCGGCAACTACTGTCCCAAAGCCAACGTCACCCGCGAGCAGATGGCGGCCTTCATGAACCGCCTCGGCGCCCTCGGCCCGGGCAAGGACCCGGTCGTCGATGCCGACAGGGTGGATGGCATCGACTCGAGGGCAATGCTGATCGCATCGGGCTTTCTCTCCGCCGCCGACGGTCTCACGGTCGGGACGGACAACATCGATTCCGCCACATGGGATGCGACCCTCGATCGCTGGATCGTGAGCATCTCTGGAGAGAGCTACTTCTTCAGCGACTACGTCACCCAGGTCACGGTCGCTGACGGCGACGGCGGCCGGGCCACGACCTCCAGCGTAGGCGGCAATCTGCTCATCTACACCTTCGATGAGACCGGTGCCCCGGCACAACGCAACGTCTCCTTCACCGTTACCGAGCCCTGATCCCACGTACCAACCTCGTCGCGACGGTCGAGCCCGTGGCCCACGCCCGGGCTCGACCTCGTTTCCGCCGCCCACTTCGATGTCGATGGCCACCAGCGCACCGCTCCGATATGATTCCTCGGCCTCAGAAGGAAGGCTTCGAGGGGAGACACCACCGGTGTGTCCACGCCCAGCCGCGTCGTCGCGCCATCCGTGCCCTTGCTCCGGCATGCGCGCACGCACGGCCGGGATCCTCCAACCGGGCTCACAGTCGCTCGACCGTCCCTTCCACAGCCCATGGAGGTCTTTCGTGTTCCGAGCATCTCGCGTCCCACGGCCCAGCCGCCCGATTCTGCTGACCATTCTCGTCACCGCACTGCTGGCATTCCCGATGGGGATCGTGCTGGCCAATCACGGCTTCAACGAGGTCCCCAACTCCAACCCGTTCCACGGCGCTGGCCACCGCGGAGGCGTGGGTCGATGAGAGGGCAAGCCTGGCGCTCACGCGGCTGATCACCGTCGAGCCGGGCACGACGACGCTCACCGTCAACCTGACGCGACCCGTCAAGGAAGCGCGACCCGTCAAGGAAGATGGCCTCACGAACGGGTGGCACGGGTTCATCACGGCACTCTTCGTCCCGTTCGACGCCGAGGGAGATCCGCTACCGCCGTCCTGAGGCGCGCCGATCATCGGTTCTGGCGACAGGATCGTCGAGGCACGAGTCGTCGAGCTCGGCTGAGGGCCGCGAACGAGGGCCTGGGGGCTTGGGGGATGGTCCTGCAGCCACCGGCTCCGATATGATGCGGTGGCTCCATAGGGAGGCTTCGAGGGAAGGCACCACCGGTGTCCACGCCCAGCTGCTGCATCGCGCCATCTGTGCCGCTGCTTCAGCGTGCGCGCCAGCGCGGCAGGGATCCTCCCACCGGCTCGGAATTGCCCACCGTCCCATCCACTTCCTGGGAGGAATTCCGTGTTCCGAGCACCTCGCGTCCGGCGGCCCAGCCGCCCGATCCTGCTGACCATCCTCGTCACCGGCCTGCTGGCCTTCCCGATGGGCATCGCCCTGGCCAGCCACGGCTTCAACGACGTCCCAAACTCCAACCCATTCCACGCCGACATCGACGCCCTGGTCGACTCGGGCGTCACCGCCGGCTGCGGTAGCGGGAACTACTGCCCCAAGAGCGTTGTCACCCGCGAGCAGATGGCCGCCTGAACCGCCTCGGAGCCCTGGCGCCCGGCAAGACCCCGGTGGTCAATGCCGACGAGGTGGATGGCTTCGACTCGAGCGCGTTCCTCAAGGCGTCCGTCGCCGATTCGATCACCCTTCCCGGCGCAGGCTTCACGGCGCGGGACGACGTTCCAGTGTTCCAGCTTGGCACATCATGTTTCCGCAACAATCAACCCAGCTCCGGCCTGCGCCACACGATCCCGGTCAGCGCCGGCTCCGTGCTCACCGGACTCACGATCCGCACCTATGCCACGGCTGCCTCGCAGGAGTTCACCCTCACCGTCTACCGACAATCGCCGGCCACCTCCGACGGTTTGATTGTGGAGAGCATCTCGTTCACACCGGCGACCACTGGCCTCACGACGAGCAACCTTGACATCGCCCCGGAGCACGTGGTCCCAGCCGGCGAGGCCGTGTATGTGAATTTCACGAGCAGCAGCAGCGCCGTCTATCTGTGCGCCGTCGAGGTCGAGTTCACCAGACCTTCCTGAGCCACCCCGGCATGCACGGGACCGCCGACTATTGACTGCACCGCATCGCCGCCGGCGACACCAAGCACGAGGCGTTACGCGCGCCTTGAAGCGGCGCATCAGCGCCGCGGTGTACCGCCCTCTCTGCTAGACGATGAGCGAATCGATCCCCACCACACCCTTTGGAGGACCCCAATGCTTCGAGCCCGCCTCCCGCGGCCCAGCCGCCCGATCCTGCTGACCATCCTCATCACCGCACTGCTGGCCTTCCCGATGGGCATCGTGCTGGCCAACCACGGCTTCGACGACGTCCCCAACTCCAACCCATTCCACGGCGACATCGACGCCCTCGTTGACAACGGCGTGACTGCCGGATGCGGCAGCGGCAACTACTGTCCCAAGGCCAACGTCACCCGCGAGCAGATGGCGGCCTTCATGAACCGCCTCGGCGCTCTCGGCCCGGGCAAGGACCCGGTGGTCGATGCCGACAAGCTCGACGGTCTCGACTCGAGCGCCCTGTTGCCAGGGGGAAGCCCGCCGTCAGGGACGACGCTTCGTGGCGTCTACGCTCTGAGCACTCCCGACAACATCGCGTATGGCTCGATCAACTTCGAAGCTGTCCTGCCCGCCGCTCCCGACACACACTGGCTGGCGGCGGCAAGCTCCTCCACCACCGACTGCCCAGGCACCGTGGCGGACCCCGAAGCGGCACCCGGACACCTGTGCATCTACGAGTCCAACGCGTTCAACATCGGCATTCGCTTGATCGAGACGAGCACGCGATGGGGAGCGGTGCTGTTCATCGATCAGTCCGCATTCGGTAGTAGCACCCATTCATACGGGACCTGGTCAGTGACGGTTCCATGACGCGGTGGCGCCGTCCGGGGGTCCGGCGTCAGGCCTACCGGCGGTAGCATGGAGCGATGCCGAAGCCGTTCGCATCCTCCGCGGATCTTGCACAGAAGCAGGCTACCCTCGAGCAGCTGACCGACGGGGTCTTCGCCTTCACCGCGGAGGGAGACCCCAACGTCGGCTGCATCGCCGGGACCGATGCGATCCTCGCCATCGAGGCCCGCGCCACGCCGTTCATGGCACGTCAGTGGATCGACGTCATCCGCGAGCGCGTCAGCGACCTGCCCTTCGGCGACCTGGTCCTGACGCACTACCATGCCGTGCGGGTGTTGGGCGCCAGCGCGTTCGGTGCGCGCCGCATCATCGGTCACGCCAACACCGCGAAGCTCATCCACGAGCGCGGCATGGAGGACTGGGCAAGCGAGGCCGGTCGGATGCCGCGCCTATTTGCCGGCGCCAAGACGATCCCGGGCCTCACCCACCTGACCGATACGTTCGAGGACACCCTCTCGATTGACCTCGGCGACCGCCGGGTCGAGTTGCGCCACCTCGGGCGCGGCCACACCTCGGGCGACCTCGTGGTCTGGCTGCCGGAGGAGAGGATCTGCTTCGCCGGCGACCTCGTCGAAGCGCAGGCGGCGCCGTACATGGGCGACTCGTACCCGGGCGAGTGGTCCACGACGACCCTCGACAACGTGGCCGCGCTCGGCGCCACCCAGATGGTGGGCGGGCGGGGGCCGGTGGTGCGGGACGAGGCCGTCGCGACCGCCATCGAGGACACGCGGCGATTCATTCGCACCACGCTCGAGGGCACGCGCGCGGTGCGCGACGGCGGAGGAACGCTGAAGCAGGCATTCGAGAAGGTCCACGCGGCGCTGGCTCCCCGCTACGCAGGCTTCCCGATCTTCGAGCACACCATGCCGTTCAACGTGCAGCGCACATGGGATGAGCTGGACGGGATCGAGCACCCGCGCATCTGGACGGCCGAGCGCGACCGCGAGGTGTGGGACGCCCTCCAGGACTGACAAGCCCAGATGACCGGGCGCTACGACGTCGTGGTGGTCGGCGCCGGGATCGTCGGCCTCGCAGCCGCGCTCCGGCTGCTGGAGCGTCACCCCACGCTGCGGCTGGCCGTCATCGACAAGGAGACCGATGTCGCCCGCCATCAATCGGGCCACAACAGCGGCGTCGTCCATCGCGGCGTCTATTACGCGCCTGGTTCCCTCAAGGCGCGGCTGTGCGTGCAGGGCGCCGAAGAGCTCACCGCCTTCTGCGAGCGCCACGGCATCCGCGTGAACGAGGTGGGCAAGGTGATCGTCGCGCTCGACGACTCGGAGCTGCCCGCGCTCCACGAGCTCAACCGGCGGGCGACCGAGAACGGCGTGCCGGACCTCGAGCTCATCGGTCCCGAGCGCCTGCGCGAGATCGAGCCGAATGCCGCCGGCGTCATGGCGTTGCACTCGCCGCACACCGCGGTCGTCGACTTCACGGCGGTGGCGCGCGCGTACGCTGCCGAAGTTCGCGAGCGCGGCGGCGAGATCCTGCTCGGCCACGAGCTGCGCGGCCTCGTCGAGGGCAGTGACGGCGTGACGCTCGAGACTTCGCGGGGCGATCTGGCCGCCCGTCACGCGATCGTCTGCGCCGGCCTCCAGTCCGATCGCGTGGCGGCCATGTCCGATCCGGACGCGGCGCGCACGATGAAGATCGTACCGTTCCGTGGCGACTACTACGTGCTGCGCTCGGAACGTCGCGACCTCGTGCGCGGCCTGATCTACCCGGTCCCGGACCCTCGATTCCCGTTCCTGGGCGTCCATTTCACGGTCCGCCATGACGGCGAGGTGTGGGCCGGGCCGCACGCCGTGCTGGCCTTCGCGCGCGAGGGCTACGGTCGGTTCGACCTCTCGATCGGCGAGCTGGCCGACACGCTCACCTACCGGGGTTTCTGGCGCGTGGCCGTTCGCCATTGGCGCGTCGGGGCGGC
>JBOGSW010000214.1:0-3395 GCA_050695815.1 Candidatus Limnocylindria bacterium
AGGCAAGACGAGAATCATCGTCGAACGAGTCCGCCACCTGCTCGAGACGAAAACAGAGCTGCGACCCGAGCAGATCCTGGTCCTGACGTACAACGTCAAGGCCGCCCGCGAGCTGAAGGAGCGCCTCCAGGAAGCCATCGGCCCAGCGAACGCGGCCCGCCTCACCACCACCAACTTCCACAGCTTCTGCCACCGGGTCCTGCGCGACAGCGCCGCCGAGGCGGACATGCCGCCGGATCCCGACGTGCTCGACGGCGTCGGCCAGCTCCTGCTGCTGCGCGACCTGCGCCCCGACCTCGACCTCGTCTACCACAGCACGACCTGGCACCTGCCCGAGTTCGTGAAGTTCATCAACCGCGCCAAGGACGAGCTCGTCAGCCCCGACGACTTCGACAAGTTCGTCGCTGAAGAGCAAGCAACCTTCGAGGACCGATACGGCCCATACGCCGATGCCGTCGACCGCCTCATCAGCAACGGTAACCTCAGGCCGGTTCGCGAGGTGCGCAAGGCCTACGCGAGGGAGCGCACCGCCGAGCGGGCGGACGAGGACACCGACGGCAAGGAACCGATGAAGACGGCCGACCGCGAGGCCCGCCGCACCATCGGCGGCACCGGGCGCGCGCTCTATCGGAGCGAATTCCCGGAAGAGCAGCACGAGGAGATCGACGAACTGGCCGAGACGTACGTCAAGGACGGGGCCGCGCTGGAGGTCATGCGGCTGCGCGAGATCGCATCGGTCTATCGGGCATACGAAGCAGAGCTGGCGAAGCGGGGAGCGCTGGACTTCGGCAGCCAGATCGCCGAGACGACGAAGCTCTTCAAGCGCCGGCCGAACATCCTGCGCCGATGGCAGCGCCAGTATCGGTACATCCTGGTCGACGAGTTCCAGGACGCGAACATCGCCCAGATCGAGCTGATCGAGCTGCTGGGGCGAACGCCGGATCGGCCGGACAACGTCATGGTCGTGGGCGACGACGACCAGAGCATCTATCGGTTCAGGGGCGCCTCATTCGCCGCTTTCAAGGAGTTCGATCGGCGCTTCAGCCGTCCGCCGGCGCACGCGCCCGACAGTCCTCCGCCGCCACCGCCGACGCGGCTGCGGATCGAGCAGAACTTCCGCTCGGTGGCAAAGAGTCCAGGAACATACTCAAATGTCCAGCTCATTGCGAATGGGCCGGGGAGATTCGTCATGCGATCACGCTACGGCACAACCTATGTCGTCTCGCAAGCGTTCAAAGGCTATCGCGCGAGTAGTCGCGGAGTGGCTACCGAAGCCTACTGAGCAGCGGCCGCAGCGCCATTGAAGAAGTCCACCGGCATCGGGTGCCGCAACTTCCAGGTGATCGCGATAGGGCGGTCGCGCTTGTGGGTGACGTACGTCGCCAGCCCGATGAACAGCGCGGAGGCGCGCGCAGTTGGCGAGCGAAAGCGAGAGCTAAAAGAGCGGCATGAGATTCGACACCGCTTCTGGACTGGTCTGCTGGCCGAGGCCAAGAAAGGTGCCCGCCGCGCTCCCGGCCTTCCGCACCCTGGTCGCAGCCTGCACGACATCGGTCCCGATGGCATCGCGCGCTGCCGCTTCACGTCTGGCCAGGGCTGGCGAGGCCGACCTGAAGGGTGCACCGATCCTGGCGTCCGCCGTCGCCAGTCGATGCGCGTGGCTCATCACCTTCAACCTGCGCGACTACCGCACCGATCGGATCCGTGTCGAGGAGCCCGGTGCGTTCCTCGAGGACCTACGCGCGCGCTTCGCCTCAGGGTGGGACTGAGGCTGTTCACGGCAGCGTTCGTGATGGACACTGCGCCAATGCGGCTTCCGGACGTTCAATATGCCCGCAGCGGCGACGTGGCGATCGCGTACCAGGTCATCGGCTCCGGAGGCACCGGCACCGATATCGTGTTCGTCCGTGGCATGAGCTCCGACCTGCTCTCGACCTGGGAGCAGCCGCTGTTGGTGCGGCACCTCGAGCGGCTGGCGGCGAACGGGCGGCTCCTGCTCCTCGACCGGCGCGGGACCGGCCTGTCCGATCGCGTCCGGGAGGTCCAGTCGCTCGAGACGACGATGGACGACGTCCGCGCCGTGATGGACGACGCCGGCTCGGAGCGCGCCGTCCTGTGGACCGGCCTTTCGAGCACCGGCGTGGGCGTCCTGTTCGCGGCGACGTATCCGGAGCGCTGTGCGGGACTCATGCTCCTGGATCCCGAAGTCCGTGGGACCCGCTCTGCCGAGAACCCCTGGGCGCCGAGCGAGGACGAATGGCGGGATCGATTGCGCGGGATTCGCAGCGGCTGGGGCGAACGCGATTACCTCGCGGCTCGCGTGCGCGAGTGGATTCCATCGAAGGCCGATGACGCCGCCTTCGTCGACTGGTTCGTGTGGCACATGCGACGGAGTCTCAGCCCGGGCGCGGCCCTGACCGCCTACCGCATGGCGATGGACGTGGACGTGACCGATGTGCTCGCCGCGGTCCGCGTCCCGACCCTCGTCCTCGCCCGACCGCCAGGGCGCGAGCGCGCCCGGTACGTCGCCGAGCGCATCCGCGACGCGCGGCTCGTCGAGCTCCCGGCGTTCGACGACATCTTCGTCTGGGTTCTCGACGACGTGCACGACGCGGCCCAGGAGGCGATCGGCGCCTTCATGCGCGGCCTGCGGACGCCCGCCGCCCCGACCCGCACGCTCACCACGATCCTGTTCACCGATATCGTGGGCTCGACCGAGACGGCGGCGCGGCTGGGCGACGCCGGGTGGCGAGACCTCCTGGGCCGCCACCACGCGCTCGTGAGGCGCGAGCTCGCCCGGTTCCAGGGCGTCGAGCTCGACACCGCCGGCGACGGCTTCTTCGCCACCTTCGACGGACCCGCGCGCGCCGTACAAGCGGCCGTCGCCATCGGTCCTGCACTCCGGGACCTGGGCGTGGAGGTTCGCGCAGGCGTCCACACCGGCGAGTGTGAGCTCCACGACGGGAAGGTCGTCGGAATCGCCGTGTCGATCGGAGCCCGCATCTCGTCGTTGGCGGTCGCGGGTGAAGTGCTCGTGTCGAGCACCGTCAAGGACCTCGTCGCGGGCTCGGGCATCGCGTTCGCCGATCGGGGCACGCACGCACTCAAGGGAGTCCCCGGCGAGTGGCACGTCTTCGCGGTCACCTGACCGGGGGCATTTGACGCGGCGCCAGAATGGCGCCATTATGGTGCCATGAGGGAAGCGCGTCGCCAAAGGCTCCACGTCGATGTACCGGAGGCGATGAGCCGCGGGATCCGGGAGACGGCAGAGCAGTACTACCGCGGCGCGACCGGCGACGCCGTGCAGGCATCGATCGCCGTCTTCTCGTGGGTCGTGCGTCAGCGCCAGGCGGGACGCCGGGTGATCGCGGTCGACACCGACCAGCTCCCAGCCG
>JBOGSW010000215.1:0-2750 GCA_050695815.1 Candidatus Limnocylindria bacterium
CCACCATGGCGGCCAGGTCGCGCACCTCGGTCGGCTTGAGCTCCTTGACGTATCGGCGCATGCCGGAGCCTTCCAGTTGGAACACGCCCATCGTGTCGCCGTGGCCCAGCAGCTCGAAGGTCTTCGCATCATCGAGCGGCAGGTTGTCGACGTCGATCGCGACGCCGCGGTGCTTCTGCACCAGCTCGACCGCATCGGCCAGGATCGTGAGGTTGATGAGGCCGAGGAAGTCGAACTTCAGGAGGCCGAGCGCCTCGCAGGCGTGCATCTCGAACTGGGTCATCGTGGTCTTGCCGTCGGTGGTGCGCTGGAGCGGCATGATCTCGGTCAGCGGATCTCGTGAGATGACGATCCCGGCGGCATGGGTGCTTGCATGGCGCGACACCCCCTCGACCTGCTTCGCGATACCGATGAGCTTGTCGACCCGATCGTCGCCCGCCATCAGCTCGCGCAGCGGAGGGCTCGTCTCGACGGCCCGGTCGAGGCTGATATTGAGCTCGTTGGGGACCGCCTTGGCGACCCGATCGGCCTCCGCGTAGGTCAGGCCCATGGCGCGGCCGACGTCCCGGATGGCCGCCTTCGCGCCGAGCGTGCCGAAGGTGATGATCTGCGCCACGCGGTCGTCGCCGTACTTGCGCGTGACGTACTGGATGACCTCGTCGCGACGGCTGTCCTGGAAGTCGATGTCGATGTCCGGCATCGTCACCCGGTCGGGGTTCAGGAAGCGCTCGAACGGGAGGCCGTACTCGAGAGGATCGACCGGCGTGATCTTGAGCGAGTAGGTCACGATGGATCCGGGCGCGCTGCCCCGGCAGGTGATCATGATCCCCTGCTCGCGGGCGAACCTCGTGAAGTCCGCCACGATGAGGAAGTAGGCGGAGTACCCCATCCGATCGATGATTCCCAATTCGTAATCGAGCCGGTTACGAATGGCATCGGTGACCGTGCCGTATCGGTCAATCAGTCCGCGCTCGCACTCCTTGCGCAGCCAGCTTGCCTCGGTTTCGCCGTCCGGCACCTCGAAATGCGGCAGTCGCAGCCCTTCGAAGTCCAGTGAGACGTTGCACTGCTCGGCGATGAGCAGCGAGTTGTCCATGGCGTCCGGCAGCTCGCCGTTGAAGAGGCGGCGCATCTGGGCAGGTGACTTCAGGTAGAACTCGTTGTTCTCGAAGCGCATCCGCCCCGGCGTGTCGACGTTCGATGCGGTCTGGATGCAGACGAGAAGGTCGTGCGCCTCGTATTGGTCGGGGCTGGTGTAGTGCGTGTCGTTCGTCGCGACCAGCGGGATGTTCTGGCGTCGCGCCAGCTCCACCAGCTGCGGGTGGAGCCTTCGCTGGTCGTCGATCCCGTGCTCCTGGACCTCGATGAAGAAGTTCCCATCACCCAGGATGGACCGATACTCGTCGGCGGCTTTGGCGGCTCCGGCTTCGTCGCCCTGGCCCAGGCGCTTCAGGACCTCCCCGCCCAGGCAGGCCGATGTACCGATGAGCCCCTGCGCGTGCTGACTGAGCAGCTCCTTGTCGATCCGCGGCTTGTAGTAGTAGCCGTCGAGATGCGCGGCGGTCGTCAGGGCCAGCAGGTTGCGATAGCCGACGTCGTCCCTGGCCAGCAGGATCATGTGGTGGTAATCGGCGTCCTGCTTCCCTTCCTTATCGGTCATGCCGCGGGGAGCGACGTACGCCTCGATGCCGATGATCGGCTTGATGCCCGCCTGCTTCGCCGCCGCGTAGAACGGGATGACCCCGTACATGCTCCCGTGGTCGGTCAGCGCCAGCGCGCTCATTCCCTGGTCGGCGACGCGTTGCGTCATCTCCGGGATGCGGCTCAGCCCGTCGAGCAGGCTAAATTCGCTGTGGGCGTGGAGGTGGACGAAGTCGCCTTGTTCGGACACGGTGAGGCATCGTCACCCGCGTCCCCGGAGCCTGGCGCCGCTATTCGGCACCTTAGGGCTATGCCAGGAACTTCTACTGGTTCTATAGTGTTGCAGAACGCGAATAAGAGGGTCATACGATGACACTTAGATTGGACAAGCCGTTCTACTCGCCCGCCGAAGTCGCGAATCTTGCCGGCCTGCACTCGTCGACGATCCTCAATTACATTCGCGACGGAAAGCTCTACGCCGTGAAGCTGTCCGAGCGGACGTATCGCATCCCCCTCCGCTCTGTGCTCAAGCTCCTGGACCCGGAGTCTGTGCCCCCGCCGACCGTGGTCGAGCGCCCCGACGCGGAGGTGAAGATCGCGGATGCAGATCGAGAGCCGGACTTCGTCGACGCGTGAGCCAACTCGGCCTGCATCGATTCGAGCAGCGCAAGACGACCGTCCTAGCGGTTCTCGATCACCTCGGTGACGTTCAGCTCGTCGATTCAGGACGCCGCCGACGGGATCGCCTCCTGCGTTTCGAGGTTCTTGCCCCGGGCCACGCGATGGCGCCAGAGGGCATGTTCATCTATGCGGAGTGGTACCAGCGAGTCACGCGCGGCTGGCGCCGGAGCCGGTATCAGTACGATTACCTGGATCGCCGCCACGGCGGACGCCTCGGGTATCACTGGCACTCGCTGATCCGACGGCGCGGGGTCTACCACGCCCACTGCGAAGAACGCCTCGGCTCCCCATCCATCAACCACTATCGGTCGTACGAGGTCGATCTGCTCGAGGCGCATGAGGAGTTTGTCAGACTGTATGCAGCCGACGATCCGATCGACTGCGCCAGCATGCGGGCCTTGATCTAGGCTGCAACCGAAGCGTTGCCC
>JBOGSW010000216.1:0-19517 GCA_050695815.1 Candidatus Limnocylindria bacterium
GCCAGGTCGCCGCGATGCCGCTCACGGATGCGCGCCACCTCGATCCACGCCGTCGCCGCGTCGACCGATGCGCGTCGCGTGCCGAGCGTCCACAGCTCCTCCGCACGCTCGACCTGGCCGATCGCGATGAGCAGCCGCGCGGCCACGCGTCGAAGCGCGTTCGCCTCGGCAGCGTCGGACGTGACGGCCTGCGCCGCCTCGACCAGCTCGAGCGCGTCGTCGACCGCGCCGGCGCGCAGCAGGTCGAGCGCCATGCCCCGCGGATCGAGCACCCGCGCCCGCCGCCAGCCGCCGGCGCGCAGCTGGACGATCTCGGCCTCCAGGAGCGCCAGGCTGACGACGTCCTGGAAGTTGTGGTCGAGGACCACGGCCAGGATGTCCGGCGAGCCGCCGGCGAGGTAACCGAAGTAGCGCGCCGGCACCTCGCTGCCGGCGCAGTCCGACAAGCGGCGAACGCCGAGGACTCCCGACTCGACGTCCGCCAGTCGGGCGCCGCCCAGCGGACGTCGGAACAGGCGTCGAGCATCGGGCAGGAGGTCGTCGTGCACCGCCGGCAGGGTCGCCTGTTCGCGGAACAGGCCATGGAAGGTGAGCCGCGCGACGAGCATGGGCAGGTCGAAGGTGCGCCCGTTGTACGAGACGACGCGCGTCGACGAGGCCAGGTCGGAGGCCACCGCCCGGAGCAGCGGCGGCTCGTACGGGTAGTCGGGCAGGAGGTACTGGGTCACCCGCACCCGACGCCCGTCGAGACGGGCCATGGCGGCGAGGAAGATCACGGTGCCGGCCCCGGTCGAGAGCCCGGTCGTCTCGGTGTCGAAGTAGACCGCAGGCTCGAGCGATGCGAGCGTCTCGGCGGCCTCGATCGACACCTCGACGCTGCGCTCGACGACGAGGACCGTGCCGTTCTCGGTGACGTCGGTGCGGGCGTCGAACCAGCGCGCCAGCCGGGCGATGCGGTCGTCGTCGGTCGGTCGCTGGCGTGGGACCGCCGGGCGAGCGTCACGGACCGCGGCGAGCCGATCGGCAAGCGTGCGTTGCGACAGCATCGGTCAGCTCATGCCCGCCAGCAGCTCGGTGACGGTCGCCTTGCCCCGACGACCGACCTCGATGGCCGGGCCCACGCACGCCGGGCAACCGTCGGCGCAGGGACATCCCTCGACCGCCTCGCGGCAGGCGTGGATGAGCTCATCGGTGAGGCCGAAGAGCCGTTCGGTGAGCCCGACCCCGCCGGGGACGGCGTCGTACAGGTAGAGCGTGGGCTGGCCGGTGAAGGGTGCCTGGACCTGGGCGAGCACCCCGAGGTCGCGGGGATCGGACATGAGCAGCAGCGCGCCGATGGTGCGGGCGACGCGCGCGAGGCCGATGAGCGCGCCGTCGAGCGTGTCACGGTCGTAGCGGTTGACGAGCTCCGCGGGCGGCACGAGCCAGCAGGCGGTCGTGTGCATCTCCTGCTCGGGGAGGCTGATCGAGCCCCACCCGACGTTCTCGTGGGTGTGGAACTTGATCTTCTTGAAGATCGTCACCTTCCAGGCGACCATCACCTCGCCGCGCTGGCGCTTGCCGGCAGGCGCCGCATCGGCCTCGTCGAAGACCTCGAGCACCTTGAGCGTGATGCCGAGGTCGGCATCGGTGTAGTAGTCGACGTCGGTGCGGGTGACGTACGCCTTGCGCTCGTCCCAGTCCAGCCGGTCGACGTGATGCTGGACGCCCTCGTGGATGTAGATCGCCTTGGGGTGGACGAGGAGGGGAGCGGCGAAGAGGTCGACCTCGCCCAGCACCCGGTTGCGGTTGCCGGTGGTGTCGACGATCACGACATTCTCCGGCGCGCCGGAGCGGAGGCTGAAGTCGCTGGCCGGGAAGTTGTCGTGGCTCCAGTAGTAGCGGTCGTCCTCGGCGCGGCGGACGTACCCGTCCTCCTCGAGGACGTCGAGCAGCATCGGCGTCTCCTCCAGGCCGAACCGTTCGATCGCCGGCACGGGCAGCTCGAAGCTCGAGGCGCGCAGGTGGTTGAGGAGCACGTACAGGTTGTCGGGGTTCACGAGCCCGTGCTCGGGGGAGCTGTCGAAGAGGTACTCCGGATGGGTGGCCAGGAACTGGTCGATCGGTGCCGAAGAGCAGACCAGCGCCGACATGCTCGTGCCCGCCCGGCGCCCGGATCGGCCCATCTGCTGCCAGGTGCTGGCGATGGTGCCGGGGTAGCCGATGCTGATGGCGGCGTCCAGGCCGCCGATGTCGATGCCGAGCTCGAGGGCATTCGTGGCCACCACGCCGCGGACCCGGCCGTCGCGCAGTCCGGCCTCGATCTCGTGGCGCTCGTTGGGCAGGTAGCCGCCGCGATAGCCACGGATGGTGTGGGGATGTCCGGGTGGCGGGGCGAACGTCTCGCGCAGATAGGTGTTGAGCACCTCGACAGAGGTGCGCGATCGCGCGAAGGCGATCGTCTGCACGCCGCCTCGGATGAGGCGCTCGGCAAGGTGCTGGCCGGTGAGGAGCGCCGAGCCCCGAATGCCCAGCTGCTGGTTCGCGACCGGCGGGTTAATGACCAGCACGTGCTTGCGGCCCGCCGGCGCGCCGTTGTCGTCGATCAGCTCGACAGGCCTCTCGAGCATCCGTTCGGCCAGGTCGCGCGGGTTGGCGATCGTGGCGCTGGCGCAGATGAAGACCGGATCGGCCCCGTAGTGGGCGCAGATGCGGCGCAGGCGGCGGATCACGTTCGCGACGTGGCTGCCGAAGAGCCCGCGGTACGTGTGGAGCTCGTCGATGACGACGTAGCGCAGGTTCTCGAATAGCTTGAACCACTTCGTGTGGTGCGGGAGGATCGCCGCGTGCAGCATGTCCGGGTTGGTGATCACCACCTGGCCGGCCGCCCGGACGACGCTGCGCACGTTGGGGGGCGTGTCGCCGTCGTAGGTGTGCGTCTTCAGGCCGATGCCGGCGGCGTCGCCGAGCGCGCGCAGCTCGACCAGCTGGTCGGCGGCGAGGGCCTTGGTCGGGAAGAGGTAGAGCGCGCGCGCCGCCTCGTCGCCGGCCACAGCGTCGAGGACCGGCAGGTTGTAGCAGATCGTCTTGCCCGATGCCGTCGGCGTGACCACCACGAAATCGCGCCCGTGCGCCGCGGCCTCGTAGGCTGCCGCCTGGTGGGTGTAGAGCGCCTCGATTCCGCGCCCGCGCAGGGCCGACACGATGCGCGGGTCGAGCGGTTCCGGCCACGGCGCATGACGCGGCGGACGTGGCTCGAGCTCCCGATGGGCGACGACGAGCGGAGCAAGGTCCGGGCTCGCCAGCAGCGCGGCGATCGCCTCGTCGGCGTTGCTCGGTGGTGCGGTCAGCATCGGTCCCTCCAGCTCGTCATCGGCCCAAACCGAACATCCGTTCGCTTATGAATCTAGCACAGGCGTTCGAATGCTCGGAAGCCGATGCGACAGCTCGGCTGTCGCGAGCTCGCGGCGCGCTGGCATCGTCGGCTAGACTGGCGCGCGATGACCGGGATCGATCTCTCCGCCGACACCCCCCGTCCGGCGCCCACGCGCTCGCGCTTCCGGCTGCCGGCGTCGCGCGGCGGCATGGCGTGGATGGTGGTCCTGCTCATCATCGGCGTCTTCCTCGCCGTCCAGTTCGGCAGGCAGGTCTACGCGAACTGGGAGATCGGGCATCGGGCAGCGGCCATCGAGGCACAGATCGCGGCGCTCGAGGCCGAGAACGACGACCTCGCCGATGAGCTCGCTTACGTGCGCAGCGACGCCTACCTGAGCGCCGAGGCTCGTCGCCTCGCCAACCTGGGCGCGCCGGGCGAGCAGGTCCTGATCATCCCGCCCGGCGCCGAGGAGCCGCTCCCCGAGCAGCTGATCGTGGTCGAGCCGCCGAAGCCTTTGCTCGAGCAGTGGGTCGATCTCTTCTTCGGCACCATCGGCACCGGAGCCTGAGGCCGAGGTCCGGGTCCGCGCTACCGCGAACCGTCGTGATTCACACGGTGCGTGCGTTATGGCGTCGAACGCGGGTCGCCTCCGCCTAGATTCACATCACGTGTGCGCCATGCGCCTCGAGGCGTCGCGAACGTTCCAGATTCACGCGGTCCGTGAATGGTGACGCTCCGATGTCGTCGTGGCGCGCATTGCGCACGCTCCACGTGAATCTCGACGGTTCGGCGTGACCATCCTCACCGCGCCAGAGCGGCGCCGTTGGGAGGGTGCCCGAGCGTCACGCGGGCTGGCGCACGCACGAGTTTCGTCGTCGCATTGGCCGATGCGTCGCCGCCGTGCCACCCATGCAGGCGTGGCAGCGATCCACAGCCGTGGGTGATCGCCTGATCCTGTGGGCGTCACTGTTGTGCCACCTCCACTGGCACGGGCTAGGCGTGCCGAGGATCGGTCATGCCGCCGAACGGGCGTCGATCTCGTCGGCGATCACGCGGGCCTGGCTGTGCTCGGTGTCACGGGCGCCGAACACGATGGTGAGACGACCGCGTCGCGCCAGCTCGACGAGCTCGTCGATGATGGAGGACGGTGTCGGCTGGGCCAGCTCGGCCCGATACCGGGCTCGAAACTCCTCCCATCGCGCCGGATCGTGCCCGAACCAGCGGCGCAGCTCGGTGCTCGGCGCGACGTCGCGCGCCCATCGGTCCAGTCGCAGCTGCGCCTTCGTCCGTCCTCGTGGCCAGACCCGGTCGACCAGGACGCGGTACCCGTCGTCTGGACCGGGATCCTCGTAGGCGCGCTGCAGGCGGACGTCAGGCATCGGTCACCGGTGAACATTCCCGCCGCCGGCGCGTCCGACGCAGCGGGACCCGTCAGCCGGCGGCCTCGTCGTCATCGGTCGGGCTCGCTCGGCGCGGCGCGCCCGAGGGCCCAGCGCCGGCCGACACCTTCGGACCTGCCGCGCGGACCGCCTCCGAGACGCCGTCGGCGTAATCGGCGAAGTTCTCCGCGAACATGTCCGCCAGCTCGGCGGCCTTGGCGTCATACGCGTCCTTGTCGGCCCACGTGTCGCGCGGCCGGAGCACCTCCGACGGGACGCCCGGGACGGAGGTTGGCACCTGGACGCCGAAGATGGGATCGGTCTCGTACTCGACGTCATCGAGGAGGCCGTTCAGCGCGGCGCGAACCATGGTGCGCGTGTGGTCGATCGACATGCGCTCGCCGACGCCGAACGGGCCGCCGGTCCAGCCGGTGTTCACCAGCCAGGCCGGCGCGTCGAAGTGCTCGAGACGCTCGCCCAGCATCCGCGCGTAGACGCCCGGATGGCGCGGGAGGAATGGCGCCCCGAAGCCGGCGGAGAAGGTCGCCTTCGGCTCGGTGACCCCAATCTCGGTGCCGGCCAGCTTGGCGGTGTAGCCGCTGATGAAGTGGTACTGCGCCTGCTCGCGCGTGAGGCGGCTGATGGGGGGCATGATGCCGAAGGCATCGGCGGTCAGGAGGATGACGTTCTTCGGATGACCGGTCATGCCGGTCGGATCGGCGTTGCCGATGAACTCGAGCGGGTACGCGCCGCGCGTGTTCTCGGTGAAGCGTTCGGAATCGAGGTCGAGCTCGCGCGTGGCCTCGTCGAGGTCGACGTTTTCGAGAATGGTGCCGAAGCGACGGGTGGTGGCGAAGATGTCGGGCTCGTACATGGCCGACAGGCGGATCGTCTTGGCGTAGCAGCCGCCCTCGAAGTTGAAGAGGCCGTCGGCCCCCCAGCCATGCTCGTCGTCGCCGATGAGCGAGCGCTCCGGGTCGGCTGAGAGCGTGGTCTTGCCGGTGCCCGAGAGGCCGAAGAAGACGGCGGGGTCATCGGCCTTGCCAACGTTGACCGACGAATGCATCGGCAGCGTCCCCTCGTCGGGGAGCAGGTAGTTCATCACGGTGAAGGCCGACTTCTTGATCTCGCCCGCGTACTCGGTGCCGACGATGATGATCTCCATCCGCTCCAGGTGCAGCAGGATCGCGGTCTCGGAGCGGACGCCCTCGGTCGCCGGATCGGCCTTGAAGGAGGGAACGTCGAGGATCGTGAAATTCGGCGCGAAGCCATCGAGGTCCTCGTGCGGCGGCCGGCGGAAGAGGTTGCGCGAGAAGATGCTGGCCCAGGCGGTCTCGGTGAAGACGCGCAGCGATCGCCGATGGTCTGGATTGGCGCCGATGTAAAGGTCCTGGCTGTACATCGGCCGATCGCCGACGTACGCCAGCAGGCGGGCGCGAAGGCGGTCGTAGTGCTCCTCGGAGAGCGACCGGTTGACCTGGCCCCACCAGATGTTCGCCTCGCTCCCCGGCTCGCGGACGATGAACTTGTCCTTCGGCGAGCGCCCCGTGTGCTTGCCCGTGCGCACGACGAGCGAGCCATGGGCGGAGATGATGCCCTCGCCGTTGCGGACGGCGTGCTCGTACAGCTCGGGGGTCGACAGGTTCTGATAGGTCGCTTCGATCGCTAGGCTCGTGCGAAGCTTCGTGGTCACCACGGTCTCCTCCTTACGTCCGACCCCGCTCGGTGCGAGCCGATGGGGTCGCCTATGTGAGTCGACCGGCCGCGCGTCAACGGACGTGGCATCCGTGAGTCGGCTTCCGCGGTCAAGTGTTTCCGCATGCAGTCGCCATGCCGGCGACCGAATATCGTCACCCAGTATACCCGATACCGTCCGCGGGCCTCATCTCCTTGGCGCCGACCATCAGTCCCGGGTCTCGGCGATCGCGCCTGCCAGGAGCCGCACGCCCTCGTCGATCATCGGCTCGGTGAGGCCCGCGTAGCCGAAGATCAACCCCTCGCGGTGGCGACCGGCTTCGACGCGGTACCGCGCGAGCCCGTACACGCCGATGTCGCGCTCGGCAGCGGCCTCGATCACCGTCGTCTCGCCCAGGCCCGCGGGAAGCCAGGCGAGCAAGTGGAGGCCGGCGGAGGCACCGACTGGCCGGAGCTCGGGCAGGTGGCGCTCGAGCGCGTCGAGCAGCGCGTCTCGCCGCGCCCGGTAGATCGGCCGCATGCGGCGAAGGTGCCGATCGAAGTCGCCCGCGGCGAGGAAGTCGGCGAAGGCGAGCTGATCGAGGATCGACGACCCGCGGTCGGCCAGCTGCTTCGCGTCGGCGACCCCCTCGACCAGGGACGGCGGCACCACCATCCAGCCCAGGCGAAGGCCCGGTGCGAGCGTCTTGCTGGCCGACCCGGCGTACACGGTGCGATCGCAGGCCAGGCCCTGGATGGCGCCGATCGGGATGCGGTCGTATCGGTACTCGGCGTCGTAGTCGTCCTCGATGATGAGCGCGTCGTGCTCCGCCGCCCAGGCGACCAGTGCCGCACGCCGCTCGGGCGGGAGCACGCCACCGGTCGGGAACTGGTGTGCCGGCGTGACCAGCACCGCATCCGCCCGGACCCCCGAGAGCTGATCGACCCGCAGCCCGTGGTCGTCGACCGGGATACCGATGAGCTCCAATCCGGCGTTCCGGATGATCCGCTGCGCATCGTCTTCCGATGGATTCTCGACGATGACGCGACGCGCGCCGCGCGACCTGAGGACGTGGGCCAGGATCGAGAGGCCCTGGCCGAACCCGGTGCAGATGACGACGTCTCCCGCATCGGCGGCCGTCCCTCGCACCCGGTTGAGGTATGCCGCCAGCGACTCACGCAGCTCGAGCGCGCCGTGCCCGTCGAGGTAGCCCAGGCTCTCGTTGGGGGCGACATTCAGTGCGCGCCGAAGCGACCGCAGCCACGCCTGGCGCGGAAACTCGCCGACGTCGGGGCGTCCGTAGCGGAAGTCGATCCGCCTGACCGGTTCGGCCGGACGCTGGTCCTGGGTCCGGGCGGGCGTCGCCGCGCTGGCGACCCAGGTCGCGCCACCCGGCCGGCTGGTGAGGTATCCCTCGGCGATGAGCTGCTCGTAGGCCTCGATCACGACCCCGCGGGAGAGGCCGAGATCGGCTGCGAAAGCGCGCGTCGACGGGAGGACCGAGCCGGGCTCGAGCCTGCCGGCGCGGACGGCGTCGCGCAGCTGCTGCTCGAGCTGGTGGTGGAGTGGCGCATCACCGTCGCGGCGCAGCTGAACCAGGATCTCGACGTCTGAACTGGCCCTCGAACCTATCATGGAACCGGACCTTACCAGAGTACCGGTTCCCTGTCAGCCTCCTTCGTATCGAACCACACCTCGGAGGAGAGACCGATGGAACGCCTGGCCTTCCGCAGCAGCAGCCAGCTCGAGCTTCAGGCCGAGCTCCACCGGCGCGACCTCCTCGCCGACGCACGTGCGACGCATCGGGTCGATCGCCAGCGTGGCCGGCGGGGCGGCGCCATTCGTCGCCTGCTGGGGGCGCTCCGCCCTCGGCGGAGGTTCCAACGCCACGCCCCGAAGGGCGGCGCCGTGTGATCGGCGCGGTGCGAGACACCGCCGCGCGCCGGCCACGCTGGCCACGCCGCCGAGCAGGTTCCCGGCCGCGAGACGGCCGCCGCCGTCTGAGACCGATGCGCCCCGCGTCGCGAACGACCCAGGTTCACATGAGGCATGCGTCAGGCTCCGGGACCGTGCCCCGAAGCGTCGTCCTGCACGCGTGGTGTGAGCCTGGACGCTCCAAGCGCCGATCCGAACGCGTAGCGCGCACCTGGCGTGAATCCGGACGGCTCGGCTGCCGCTGGAACACGTTCCACGACATCAGCGCGCCGCCCATCGAGAGGCGTTTGCATCTGGTGGAGGCTACCGTCGGCGGAGCGGCGCGGCAGACGCAGATTCGCGATGGTTCATCGCAGCCGATGCAAGAATCTGCGCTGAATGCGCCGCTGGCGCCCGCTTCTCCTCGCGTTGCCACCATTGGATGCAAGCCCGCGGCGGCAGCGCCGACCCCGCGAGCGCTGGCATGCCTCACTGACCGATGCGTGACCCAATCGTGGAATTTGTCGCGAAGGGGTTGGTCGAGGAGATCCGAGGCGTCGTTTCCACGTCAGACTAAGGTTCATCTCCCCGGAAGGTCATCTTCGAGCATCATCTCGATCTCGCGGTCGATATGCTCCCGCTCGGGGAGATGCCTTCGGGTCGGGTTCCGGAATCCGGAGCGTCCTGGCTCCCTGACGCGACCCGATGCGGTCCTCTCCAGCGGCAGCGGCCGAAACGGCCCGGATTGGTGGCGAGGCAGCTGTTCGCCAACGATCTTGCGGAGCCGGGCGGCCATCTGTCGATCGCTCGGCCGTCTCGAGAGACTTCGCGTCGTCACCTCAGGTACGCCATCGCCGCGCTCGACCAGCCGCCGGAGCACCTCGGCGAACCGCTCGTGGACCTGCGCACGGCCGCTGACCTCGATGAAATCCAGTTCTGCCACGCGTTCGGCCACCTCCCCAAAGAACCGCCGCGTCAGCTCGACGTGACGCCCTTCGGTCCCTTGCCCGCCGACCCGACCGCCTCCCTCCGGGCGCGCCGGCCCCCGCCGGACCGAGCCCATGGCGCGTCGGCGCGGCGGCACGCCGCTCTCGAGCCGTTCGAGGACCGGTTCGTCCTGCCAGCGCGTGATCACGGCGCGTTGCGCGTCGATCCAGACGAGCCCAGCCCGTTCAGGGTCGACCGTCCGGTCGGTCATCGCTCGCCGGCCCAAACGCCGACCCGCTCGAACTCGAGCGGGATGTCGATGAGGATGAGCTCCGCCCCCACGTCGGTCGACATGTCCAACTGCGCCTCGCCGGTGATCTTGGCGGCGTCGCCGGTCTTCAGCGAATCGCCGTTCAGCGATAGCCGGCCGTCGATGACGTACAGGTAGCCGCCGCGACCTGGGCCAAACGAGTGCTCGAGCCGGCCGGCATCGGTCAGGTGCGCGACGAGGGCGCGGGCGTCCTGGGCCAGGTCGAGGCCATCGGTGCCGGCCGGGCCCATGATCTGGAGCCAGCGATCGGTCCGATCCGCGAGCGTGTACTGCCGCTGCTGCACCGATGTCTGCAGGCCGCGTGTGCTGGGGAGGATCCAGAACTGGATGAAGCGCATCGGCTCATCCGTCGAGCCGTTCTTCTCCGAGTGCAGGTCGCCGCCGTGGCTGAAGGTCATGACCTGGGCTCCACCGGCTTCGAGCCGTCCGTTGTTGCCGAGCGAGTCGGCGTGCAGGAAGTGCCCCGACACGACGTACGTGTTCGACTCGATGTCCTGGTGCGGATGCAGGGGCCACTCGGCACCGGCGACGATGCGATCATCGTTGAAGACGCGCAGCGCGCCGACGCCGTCATTCTCGGGATCGCGATAGCGGTCGAAGCTGAAGTGCCAGCGGGCATCGAACCAGCCACCCTGCTCGTGCCAGATGGTGTCCGCCTCGCGGACGGTGACGGTGCGCGTCGGGGTGGTCATGAAGGTCCTCCTGCAGCGCCGATGCCAACGATGGAACACCGAGGACGGCAAGCCACCATCGACTCAAGCCGCCATCGACCCAAGCCGATGACGGAACGACCGCCCGGCGCACGGTGACGGCCTCAGCGGCGCCGAGGACCTCGTTGAGGACCTCCGAGGTCGATGGGTGGATCCAGATGCCGTCGACGACATCGGTCTCCTCAGTTGCGCCATGCGAACGACGGGTCACAAGATTGCAGATCGTCGGAGAGAAGCATCGGAGAGGCGCGGAGGACGTTGTGCTGCACCAGCCATGAAGCCGTCGGTAGCCTTCGGTATCTCCGTTACGCCGTCAGCCGCCGACTACCCTCGGGTCGTCGAGCAGGTCCTGGCGGCGGAGCGCGGCGGCCTCGAGCTGGTCGGCATCCAGGATCACCCGTACCAGCGCCGATTCCTCGACACCTTCGCGCTCATCGCCGACCTGCTCGCCCGCACGCACCGGCTCCGCTTCTTCCCCGACGTCGCCAGCCTGCCGATGCGGCCGCCGACGATGCTGGCCAAGGCGGCAGCCTCGCTCGACGTGATGAGCGGCGGCCGGTTCGAGCTTGGGATCGGGGCCGGCACGTTCTGGGACGCGGTCGGCGGCATGGGCGGCGCCCGGCGAGCACGAGGCGAGCGGCGCGCCGCACTGGAAGAGGCGATCACGATCGTCCGGGCTGCGCTGGATGTCGGCGCCGCGCGGCGTGTCGTCCGTGGCCCCGGCCCGCACTACCCGGTCGCCGGCTATCCGCCCGGTCCGGAGCCCGCGCATCGGGTCGAGATCTGGGTGGGCGCCATGGCGCCGCGGTCGCTCGACCTCATCGGCCGACTGGCCGACGGCTGGATCCCGGGGAACGGCATCGAACACGTCGACGCCTTTCCGCGACTGACCTCGCGCATCGACGAGGCGGCCGTTGCGGCGGGTCGCGATCCGCGCGCGATTCGGCGCATCGTCAACGTCCACGGCACGATCACCAACGGAGCGATCGGACCCGGCCGCCTCGATGGGCCGCCCGAGCACTGGATCGAAGCGCTCACCAGGTGGGCCGTCGAGCATCGGATCGACGCTTTTGTCTACTGGCCATCCGACTACGAGACCGATTCCATCGATCGGCTGTCGCTCGAAGTGATCCCGGCCCTGCGCGATCGCCTCGGGCAGCGATAGTGCAGGTCCCGATGACGGCCACGTCAGTGACGACGCGGCGAGTTGATCTCACCGCGTAGTTCTGTCCGCCAAGCAAGCGATCTCTACAAGTCGTCGAGCTCAGCGCGGCTCTGACCGATGCAGCTGTGCGTGAGCGTCTTCAGGCAAGTGCCGAGGCCATCCCGTGGCTTTCGTTCCTGCCGACACCGCGTCGGCAGGAGTTCCTGGCCGAATTCTTCCGCACGGCGGAGGCTGCCGCCGAACTGGGTGTGATGACGCCTCTTGCTCAGCTTCTGCGGGAATGGCAGGCGACGGCCGCGATCTACGCGGATCCTGAGCTGGCGGCCGAACTCAGGCGTCCGCTGGCCGCCGATGGCGAGCGAGTGGCCGCTCCACGTGCCGGCTGAGCGATGCCCGGTCCGCAACCCGCAGACTGCCTTCGAGGCCTGCTTCGCGATCGACCGCAACTACACGCCGGATGAGGCAACAGGGCTCGCCGTCTACTCGCGCGAGGGACGCGACGACCACGATCACCTCTACGTTCAGGTCGTGAGCAAGAACCCTCCTCAAGGGCGAATCCACGGGGTGGACGAGATCCTGAGCAGGTTCGGCCATCGCACCTTGCCTCCGGGCCGATCGATGCCATCCTCGCCGGCCTTCTCTGGCATTACGCCGGGGAGATCGAGCTTCACCTTCCTGAGGGTCCGAGCGAATGAACGACACCGCCGGGCCAGCGTCGGCCTCGCCGCGGCTAACGGCCGCTCAGGCGCGAACCGTTCAATCGAGTAGTTGACTTTGAACACTTCGCCACCCATACTCCGGTAAGTGTTCAAACTCAGGCAGCAAATTGAACACCTAGTGGATGCAGGAGACACGGGTTTGGGTCACTTCGTCGAGCGCAAGTGGCAAGGCAACCCGGCGGCGTACGGCGGTCGGCGCGCACGACGGTCGTTCACGTATCGTGCCTACGTCCCGGACCCGATCGCGTCGCTGGACCCGCTGACCACGTTCGAAGCGGCAGAGGTCGTCGCCGCCGCCGAACAGGCGGTGCGCCAGCTCAACGCCGCCAGCTCAGTCGCCGGGCTCGAGGCGATCGGCGCGATGTTGCTGCGGTCCGAGGCGATCGCCTCGTCGCGGATCGAGGGGTATGAGCTGTCCCAGCGCAATCTGGCCCGCGCACTGATCGATCCCAAATCGGCTCGGGGAACCGCACGGACCGTGGCTGCCAACGTCGTCGCGATGGAGGAAGCGATCGCCCTCGGGGAGGGGGATCGGGCGTTGACCGCCGACGATGTGCGAGCCATCCACCTGACCCTCATGGCCAACGAACCGGCGCGAGTCACGCCGGGCGAGTTTCGTCGCGAACAGAACTGGATCGGGGGTCGTCTCGACTCGCCGATCGACGCTCGCTTCATCCCACCGCCGGAGGACGAGGTCGAAGCCCTGATCGAGGATCTCATGGCCTTCGTCAACCGGGATGACCTGCCTGGCATCGCTCAGGCGGCCATCGCTCATGCCCAGTTCGAAACGATTCACCCATTCCTCGACGGCAACGGTCGAGTGGGCCGATGCCTCATCCATGTCATCCTGCGCCGACGGGGGATTGCGCCACGCTTCGTGCCCCCGGTATCGGTCGCCCTCGCGTCGCGGCCGGACACCTATGTGGCGGGCTTGGTCGACTTCCGGGAGGGTCGGATCGCCGAGTGGTGCGCCTCGTTCGCTGGCGCATGCGAGCGAGCGGCGCGCCTCTCTACCGAGTTGGCCGATGCGATAGGCAAGCTTCAGGCCGATTGGTTCGAACGCGCCGGTCGACCTCGCCGCGATTCCGCGGCCGCGCGCATTATCGGAACGCTGCCGGCTCAGCCGATTACCTCGGCGGCCACCGTCCGCGCGGCGATCGGCGCATCCCACCAGCGAGCCCTGGACGGTCTGAAGGCCCTGGCAGAGGCCGGCGTGGTTCGGCAGATCACCGAGGGGGGCTACGACCGCCAGTACGCCGCCGACGATCTGTTCGCCCTCGTCGAAACCTACGAGGAGCGCATCGCAGCCGCCGCCTGATGGCAAGAGTGGCTAAGAGCGGCCATTGGTGGCGGTGGGTCGCTATCGCGCCGATCCTCGAACGAGGTGCCGCCGCAGGCCTCGAGCAGCCGGCGGAGATCGTCTTCGCGCAGGACCGGTGGGGAAACTCGGGCACGTGCGGTGGGCGCATGGTCGCCATCGGACTGCGCTCGATCTCACCCTCGTCGGCCAGCCACTTGAGGAACTGTTGGAGCGAGCGGAAGCGCTGCGACAGTGGCGCCGGTCGCATGCCTGCCTCAGCACGATCGACCAGGAAGGCCTCGACGTCCTCGCGGCGCACATCCGCCACTCGACGCGGCCGCCGTCGTCGCGGCTCGGCGAGGAAGGCATCGAACGGTCCGACGGCCTTGGCGTAGGTGACAGTGGTCGAGGGCGCGTTGTTCTCGGCCCGCAGGTGGCGGGTGTAGGCCAGGTTGGCGAGAGCGTCGGGATCGGCTATAGAATTGGAAGGAGCGCGACGGCGCGGTAGAGCTCATAACGAACCTCCTCCAGAAGGCGCTCAAAGTTGTGGGCTCAAAAAAACCGGTGTGGTCGAGCTCAACGCCAGTTGTGGGCTGCAACTGAGCGTGGATCCGTGGCGGAGTAGCTCAGAGGTAGAGCAGGGGACTCATAAGCCCTTGGCCGGTGGTTCGAATCCGCCCTCCGCTACCAACCCCCCCTTCAGAGCCCTCGTTCGGCGCTTGGCGCTGCCGGCGCATGGTATGATATGCGCATGTTCACCGAACGAACCCAGGTCCTGCTGAGTCCCGAGCAGCGTCGCCGCCTCGAGCGCATGGCCGCACGCGAGGGCCGTTCGGTCGGCGCGATGATTCGCGAGGCGATCGAGTCGTACACCGCGGTCGGGCCTCGATCGCGGACGGAGGCTGCCGAGGCGCTCATTGCGATGAACCTTCCCATCGGCGACTGGGAGGAGATCAAGGGCGAGATCGCGGCGAGCAAGATCGAAGGTCTGCCGGAGGTCGAGGACCGGACTGAATGACGGTCTTCATCGACACGGCCGTGATCATGTACGCGGTGGGGGCCGAGCATCCGCTCAAGGCGCCGAGTGCCGAGATTCTCCGGCGAGTCGCCGACGGACGCCTTCGCGGCACGACCTCGGCCGAGGTGATCCAGGAGATCGTTCATCGGTTCGTACATGCCCGCCGTCCCGAACAGGCGGCGCAGATCGCCTCACACGCGCTCGCGATCTTCTCGCCGGTCATCCCGGTCGGGACCGAGGTGGTGGAGCGCCTTCCCGGCCTGATCGGCCGATATCCATCGCTGGCCGCGCGCGACCTCGTGCACGTCGCGACCTGCCTGCAGGAACGCATCGAGACGATCGTCTCGCCGGATCGGGGATTCGACGCCGTGGTCGAGCTCGTCCGGCTCGATCCCTCCGATCCCGCCGCGCTCGAGTCGAATGCCTGAAGCCGATGACCTGCTCGCGGACGCCGTCCACCGCGGTGCGGCCTCGCTCGCCGTCCCGGATGACGCGCACCTCGTGCTCGCCGTCTCCGGCGGCCCCGACTCGATCGCCATGCTCCATGGCGCCGCACGCCTGGTCGAGACCGATGCGCGCCGGTGGCGGCTCTCCGTCGCCCACCTGGACCACGGGCTCCGTGCCGAGAGCGCGGACGACGCAACCTTCGTGACCGATGCGGCAGCCGCGCTGCGCCTGCCGGTGGAGGTTCGCCGGACCGATGTCGCCGCGCTGGCGCGCGCCGAGGGTCGCTCGGTCGAGGAGGCGGGTCGCGAGGCACGCTATGGGTTCCTCGAGGAGGTCGCGCCAGATGGCGCGCTCATCGCAACCGCCCACACGGCCGACGACGCGGCCGAGACCGTCCTCATCAACCTCCTGCGCGGGAGCGGCCTCGGCGGCGTCCGCGGCATCCCCGCACGGCGGGGCCGGGTCATACGTCCCTTCCTGGGAGAACGCCGCGCGACGCTGCGGGACGCGCTCGACGCCGCCGGGATCGGGTATCGCATCGATCCGTCGAACACCGATCCGGCCTACCTGCGCAACCGGGTGCGCGGGGAGCTCCTGCCGTTGCTCGAGAGCCTGCGGGCGGGGGCCGTGGACCGCATCGGTCAGTTCGCTCGCTTGGCCGCCGATGACGACGCCTTCCTCGACGTGCTGGCGCGCGCCGAGCTCGATCGCCGTGCCCAGGGGGACGAGATCGACTGGCACGTACCGCCCGTACCGGCACTGGGCCGGCGGATGCTGCGGCTGGCCATCGGTCATCCGGCGCCCAGCGCCGAGCGGCTCGAGGCGCTCCTCCAGGCCGCGACCGGCGAGCGCGGCGGCGTGACGATCGAGCTGGGTGGCGGCCGTGCCGCATCGGTCAGGGAGCGGCGCATTCGGATCGACTGAGGTCCTGGCCCGGATGGGGGTGTTTGTTCGCCCCATCGGCCGCACCTATACTGGCCCGGCCTGAGACGTGCAATGTCTCGAGCCGGTGGCGGCCATGGTCGTACACCGATCGCACGGAGGCGAAAGCAGACTCACATTGACCAGCCGCATCGTTCGCAACAGCGTCGTGCTCGTCGTCCTGGCCGTCTTCGGACTGGCCGTCCTATGGACCTTCCTGGGCGAGGACGAGACAGCCGCCGAATACTCGTATGGCGAGCTGATCGCCGATGCCCGCGAGGGCGAAGTATCCAAGATCACCCAGGAAGGCCAGCGGCTGACCGCGACGGTTGGCGGTTCCGAGCTGACCGCCATCCGGCCGTCGGAGCTTACGAACGTCCTCGAGGACATCGGCTGCACCGGCGGCGGAGATCCCGGCGCGTTCGACTGCAAGAATTTCGCGGTGGTCGAGGAGAGCGCCGCAGGCGGGATCCTCACGCTGATCATCACGGCCCTCCTTCCGGTGCTGCTCATCGGCGGGTTCATCTTCTTCATGATGCGCCAGGCGCAGGGCACGAATAACCAGGCCATGAGCTTCGGCAAGAGTCGGGCTCGCATGTTCCTGGGCAACAAGACGGTCGTGACCTTCAACGACGTCGCCGGCGTGGACGAGGCGAAGCAGGAGCTGACCGAGGTGGTCGAGTTCCTCAAGTACCCCGAGAAGTTCAACTCGCTCGGCGCGCGCATCCCGCGCGGCGTGCTGCTCGTCGGCCCGCCCGGCACTGGCAAGACCCTCTTGGCGCGCGCCGTGGCCGGCGAGGCGGGCGTTCCCTTCTTCAGCATCTCCGGTTCGGAGTTCGTGGAGATGTTCGTCGGTGTGGGCGCCTCGCGCGTCCGCGACCTGTTCGAGCAGGCCAAGCGCAACTCGCCGTGCATCGTGTTCGTGGACGAGATCGACGCGGTCGGCCGCCAGCGCGGCGCCGGACTCGGTGGCTCGCACGACGAGCGCGAGCAGACCCTGAACCAGATCCTGGTCGAGATGGACGGCTTCGACACGAATACGAACGTGATCGTGGTGGCCGCGACCAACCGGCCGGACGTGCTGGACCCGGCGCTCCTCCGCCCGGGCCGCTTCGACCGCCAGGTCGTGCTCGATCGGCCCGACATCAAGGGTCGCAAGGAGATCCTGTCGGTCCACATCAAGGGCAAGCCGCTCGACAAGACGGTCGACATCGAGGCCATCGCCCGGCGCTCGCCGGGGTTCAGCGGCGCCGACCTGGCCAACCTCGTCAACGAGGCCGCTATCTTGGCGGCCCGCCGCAACAAGAAGTCGGTCGGCAACGACGAGTTCAACGAGGCGATCGACCGCGTGATCGCCGGCCCCGAGCGCCGGAGCCGGATCATCACCGAGGAAGAGAAGGGGATCATCGCCTACCACGAGGGCGGTCACGCCGTCGTGCAGCGCATTCTTCCCAAGTGCGATCCGGTCACCAAGGTCACGATCGTGAGTCGCGGCATGGCCCTCGGCTACACGATGAGCCTGCCGCAGGAGGACCGATACCTCCACAGCAAGTCGGAGTTCGAGGACAAGATCGCCGGGATGCTCGGCGGCAACGTGGCCGAGACGATCGTCTTCGGCGATACCACCACGGGCTCGTCGAACGACATCGAGAAGGCCACCGGCCTGGCGCGCGCCATGGTCACCCAGTACGGGATGAGCGCGGAGCTCGGCCCGCTCGCCTTCGGCAAGAAGGAGGAGATGGTCTTCCTGGGTCGCGAGATCAGCGAGCAGCGCAACTACTCGGACGAGGTCGCTGCCAAGATCGACTCGGAGGTCCGGGCGATCATCGACCGCGGCTTCGCGCGGGCCACGGAGGCGCTCACGAAGCATCGCGACGTCCTCGATCGGCTGGCGGCCCTGCTCGTCGAGAAGGAGACCATCGAGCACGACGAGTTCGAGTCGCTCTTCGAGGGTGTCGTGCCGCCCAGGACTGGCGGACCGACCCCGAAGAAGGTCGGCGCAGCCGCCGACGCTGAAGGCGCCCCCGAGGTGGACATCGAGCCGGAAGCCGACGAGGACGGCCGTCGCCGCCGCCCTGGCCCGGCACCGCAACCGGCCTAGACTTCAGACCGATGCTCTTGTGGCCCGCCCGCGTGGCGGGCCTCGAGGTATGCGCCCAGATCACGTGCGGAGCGCCGGGGCGTTCACCGGCGTGTTCCGCCCCGCGTTCGATCCGCCACGATCCGCCCCGATCCGCCCCGATTGTGCAGGAGATTCATCCATCGGCCAACGAGAGCCTTCGGTTGCCCTCCTTGTTGCCCAGGATATGCGGTGCCGGCACAGGGGCGCCACGCAAGTGCCCAATATCGCTTGATCTGAGGCCCTGGGTGGCCGATGCGTGACGCTGCCGCACATCCGATGGCGCGGCGCGCGGCGCGGACTCGTCAGCGGCGTCCGAAGAGTCGATCCCAGATCGAGCCGCCGCGCCCTCCTTTGCCGAGGCCGTCCAGGAAGCGATCCCATCCGGCCTCCGCACTGGCCGCGCGCTGAAGGCCCTTCACCCGCTCCTCGATGATGTCGCGGACCCGGCCATCCTCGCCGGCGTCGAGCCAGAAGCCGTGCTGGTCCTCGCAGGCGTCAAGCTCGAGGTCGTAGGCGCGGTAGTTGAAGGCTCGCATCGGCTTCGCACATCGAGGGCAGGCGAGCTCGGAGGCGCGACCTGAATACTCGATCGTCGCGTTGCGCTGCTCCTCGGTCGACCGCACGCTCGATTCGAGGCGGTCGAGCTCCGCGTGATCGAGCCATCGGCCGTTGCAATCGGGGCAGCGATCGACCTCGATGCCATGGTGATGCTCGACCATCAGCTCGGCCTCGTCTCGCGGACACTTCACTCGTTTCACTCCTCGATGCTCATGCGTGACCTTCATCGTACGCGGCGACGAGGTAGCCCATTCGGGTCATTGGAGCACTAGGAGGTGGGCCGTATACTCGCTGGCGTGTTGCGTGCTGGCACCTGCGGCGCGCAGCATCGATCACCCACATACGGCCAACCGAGCCTGAGCACACGAGGGAGCCTTCCGTCCCATGATCGACGAGCCGATCGCCAAGACAAAGCAGCAGCCGGCCTCCGATTGGAAGCTCGAGGCGGGGGACGGCATGCTCCAGCCTCGCTCCGCGCTCGACGTCCTGACGAGCCTCAATGAGCGCGTCGCAGCAGGGAGCATCGACGACCTCGTCCCGATCGCGACCGGCTTCGTGCCAATGGACAAGACGATCGGCGGCGGCCTGCGTCCGGGCGAGCTGTTGCTCATCGGTGGCGCCCAGGGCGCCGGCAAGACGACGATGGCGCTCCAGATGGCGCGCAACATGGCCGCATCCGGCCAGGCGACCGTCCTGTACGTCTGCTTCGAGCACGACGAGGAGTACCTCATCCAGCGCCTGGTGGCGATGGAGTCGGCGCTCAGCCACCTGCCCCAGAAATCGGGTGCGGTGAAGATCCAGGACGTGAAGAAGGAGGTCGTCGGTTCGTACACGGCCTCGGCCGAGACCGGGACGCGCGCCAAGCTGGGCGCCAACCCGCGTCTGCGGCCCAGCCTCGAGCGGATCGCGCGCTACGGCTCGAACCTCTACCTGATGCGCGGCACGGCCACGCACTCGACGATCGAGAACCTCCGCT
>JBOGSW010000217.1:0-7395 GCA_050695815.1 Candidatus Limnocylindria bacterium
GCCGCCTTTCGGGCCGAGGAAGCGCGTGCTGTCGCCGAGGCGTGCGCGATGCCGGGGGCCGTCATCGGGGCCGGCGGCGGGGCGGTGATCGATCCGCTCAACCGATGGGCGCTGTGGCACCACGGCAGCGTCGCGTGGCTGGACGTCGCCTCCGACGAGCTCGTCGCGCGCCTCGAGACCGATGACGTTGCGCGCCCGACCTTCCAGCCCTACGGGGCCGAGCGGCTGCAGGCGGTCCTCGAAGATCGTGCACCGATGTACCGCGCGGCGGATCTCCAGACCGGTGCGTCGCGCGACCCGAAGGCGGTCGCCGACGAGATCGTCGCGGCTCAGCGCCCCGACCCCGGCCCCGGCCCCGGCCGCCGGCTGCTCGACATCGAGGTGCCGCGCCACCACCCGATCGGTCCACCCACGGCGCGCGTGATCACGGGTGTCGGCCTCGATCTCGGTCCGGCCGCGAGTGGCGTGGCCGTGGTCGATCGGCGCCTGCTGCGAGCGGCGCCCGAGCTGGTGGCAAGCCTCGGCGCCCGAGCCTGCCTGCCGGTGACCGCGGGTGAGCGCGCGAAGCGGCTCCGCGGCCTGGAACGCATCCTCGACTGGCTGGCAGAGCAGCGCGTCGAGCGTGACACGCCGCTCGTTGCCGTCGGTGGCGGCACGATCGGCGACCTCGCCGGCACGGCGGCCGCGCTCTTCGCCCGCGGGCTGCCGCTGGTGCATGTGCCGACCACGTGGCTGGCACAGGCCGACAGCGCCATCGGCGGCAAGGTGGCGGTCGACCTGGCTGGCGCGAAGAACGCGGTCGGCGCCTTCTGGCCGCCCGTTGCCGTCCTCTCCGACGTCGCCGCGCTGCGCAGCCTCCCCCGCCGCCTGCGGCGCGACGGGATGGCCGAATCGGTCAAGGCGGCGCTCATCGGCGACCCGGCGCTCTGGCGCCTGCTGGAGGAGCGCGGCGCGGCAGCCTTGGGAACCGATGAGCCCGCCCGCTACGCAATCCTCGAGCGCAGCGCGATCCTGAAGCTCGGCGTCTGCGCGCGCGATCCATTCGAGACCGGCGAGCGGAGCACGCTCAACCTGGGCCACACCATCGGTCACGCCCTCGAAGTGGAGAGCGCCTACCGCCTCTCGCACGGTGCGGCTGTAGCCCTCGGCATGCGTGCCGTGGCGGCGATTTCCGCCACGCGCGGCGGCGATCCAGAGCTTGCTTCCCGCCTCGACACGCTCCTCGATCGGCTCGGATTCGAGCTTCGCCGCGCCTTCGACCGCGATAGCGCGCGTGCAGCCATGCTCGGCGACAAGAAACGGCGCGCCGGTCGCCAGCGGTGGATCCTGCCCATGGAGATCGGTCGTGTGGCCGAGGTCGACGACGTGACCGATGCCGAGCTCGAGCGCGCGCTGGGGGTCATCGGCGCATGAGCAGGGTCGCCTACCAGGGCGAGCCGGGCGCCTTCGGGGAGGAGGCGGTCATCGGCTACTTCGGCGACGACGTGACGCCGGAACCGATGCCGACCTTCTCGGCGGTCTGCGCCGCAGTCGAGGACGGATCGGTCGCGGCCGGCGTGCTGCCGCTTGAGAACTCGCTGGCGGGCACGGTGGGCGACGCGCTCGACGCGTTGGCGGAGGGTTCGCTGCGAGTCGTCGGCGAGCTCCTGCTGCCGGTCCGCCACCAACTCCTGGCGCTGCCGGGGGTCGCGCTGGAGTCGATCGAGCGCGTGAGCAGCCACTGGCAGGCGCTGGCGCAGTGCGAGCGGTTCCTGGCCGAGCGCGGCTGGGAGATCGTGCCGGCCGCCGACACGGCTGGCGCCGCTCGCGAGCTCGCATCAAGCGGCGATCGGCACGCGGCCGCCATTGCCTCGGAGCGGGCCGCCGAACGGTACGGCCTGGAGATCGTGGCCGCCGACATCCAGGACTCGGACCACAACCTGACGCGCTTCGCCGTTCTCGCTCCATCCGATGGGGCCTCGCTCTCGGCGAGGGCGGGCGCGGCGCAGGCGTCCCGCGATAGAAGCCGCGAGACGCTGCTGACCTTCGAGACCGGGCATCGACCCGGCGACCTCGTGCGCGTGCTCGCCGTCCTCGCCGACGCCGGGATCAACCTCTCGCGGATCGAGTCACGACCGTCGGGCGAGGGCCCCTGGCGCTATCGGTTCCTGGTGCAGGTGGCCGGCGACGAGGAGCGCGAGCCACTGCGCGGCGCCCTCGCGGCTCTGCACGAGCATACGCGCTCCATCCGCGTTCTCGGCTCCTTCGACGCGGCAAACGGCGCCTGAGCGGCGGGCGGCTGTCGAGCCATGTTCGCGCGGCCGCGAGTGTGCAAGCATCTTGAACACTCGCCCGGCGGTCACCTCGGATACGATCAGCCCACCAAATAGGAGAGGAGTCGATGCCCACGCGCCGCGTCGAGACCACCGCCCGCCTCCGGGCGAGGAACCAGCTCACGCTTCCCGCTCCGATCGCTGACAATCTCGGAGCCAGGCCGGATGACCTCCTGGTCTTCGAGGCCGATCCAGCCCAGCCGACGACGGTGATCGTTCGACGCGCCCCTCGGAGCTTCGCGGGAGCGCTGACCGGCGTATACGGCACGACCCGCGAGGTCCAGGCGTATTTGCGCGAGGAGCATGAGGCATGGGGAACGCCGGTCAGGCGATCCCCTGGCGTGGGGTAGGCGTGAGGATCCTGTTGCTCAACGGACCGAACCTCGGCACGCTGGGCCGTCGCCAGCCCGAGATCTACGGCTCCATGACGCTCGACGAGATCGTCGAGGCGGCGCGCGCGCACGCCCTGGAGCGCGGCTCGCTGCTGGAGGCGTTCCAGTCGAACCACGAGGGAGCGCTCATCGATCGGCTCGAGGCCGGTGACTTCGACGCCGTCATCGCCAACCTCGGGGCGTTGAGCCACACCAGCTACGCGCTGCACGACGCGCTGGTCGCCTGCGAGCGGCCGTCGGTCGAGGTCCACATCAGCGACATCACAAACCGCGAGCCCTGGCGACGAACGTCGGTCACGGCGCCGGCCACGCGGCACCAGGTCATCGGCCGCGGCTGGCGCGGCTACCTCGAGGCGATCGACCTGCTGCTCGACTCGCCGTCGGACTGAGCGACCCGAACGGTCGCGACGAAGCGCGGGCCCACCCGCGCGACGGAGAGCGGGGTCCCGAAGGTGGCCGAGAGGCCCTCATCGGTCAGGACCTCCTCGATCGGTCCGCCCTCGACGACCTCGCCCGCACGCAGCAGCAGCGCGTGGGTGAAGTCGGGCGGGATGTCTTCGACGCGATGCATGACCACGACCATCGCAGCCATCTCGCCCGTGGCGAGCGCGCTCAGCGAGGCGATCAGCGACTCGCGCCCACCGATGTCCAGGTTCGCGGTCGGCTCGTCGAGCAGCAGCGCCCGCGGGTCGTTGACCAGCGCCCGGGCGATCTGCACCCGCAGCTGCTCGCCGGAGGAGAGCGCCGCATATGGTCGCTCGGCCAGGTCGGACACACGGACGGCCGCCATGGCCGCCAGCGACCGCTCGCGGCTCAACGACGCGCGGTCGAGGTACCACGGGATCAGCGCCCCGGCCTGCGCCGCATCCACGACCTGCGCGGCGCTCAGGCCGTCGGGCACCAACACCGACAGGGCGGGGCTCAGGTAGCCGATCTCACGGCGCAGCTCGTGCACGCTCGTGCGCCGCAACTCACGGCCGAGGATCGTCACGCTCCCCTCCGACGCCCGCAGGTACGTGCTCAGGATGCGTACCAGCGTCGTCTTGCCCGATCCGTTCGGACCGAGCACCACCCATCGCTCGCCGTCGCGCACCGTCCAGTCGATCCCGCACAAGATCGGCCGCCCCTCGCGGCGCAGCGAGACGCCTTCCAGGCGAAAGACCATCTAGGCCGATGCCACCGGATCGGGCGGCAGGGTCGAGATCCGCGCCGGGTGCGACGCCTCGTACGCCTCGATCGCCGGCTCGAGCGAGAGCAGGTAGCCCAGCTCATCGGTCCCGGCCAGGATCATGCGGCGCGCGAAGGCATCCACCTCGAAGCCGATGCGCCCGCCGTCCGGCAGGCGAACCTCCTGCGCCTCGAGGTCCACGGTGAGCTCGACCGGTGGCTCCGCCTCCACCACTGCGCCGATGCGCGACAGCTCATCCGGCGACACGGCCACCGGCAGGAGGCCGTTCTTGAGGGCGTTGTTGCGGAAGATATCGGCGAACGAGCTCGAAATGACGGCCCGGATGCCCCACGCGCCCAGCGCCCAAGGCGCGTGCTCGCGCGACGAGCCGCAGCCGAAGTTGTCGCCCGCCAGCAGGATGGCGCGTCCGGCCATCTCGGGCCGATTGAGCACGAAGTCGGGGTTGGGCGTTCCATCGGCCAGGTAGCGCCAGTCGTTGAAGAGCTGATCGCCGAGGCCGGCCCGGTTGACCGTCTTGAGGAAGCGGGCCGGGATGATCTGGTCCGTGTCGATGTCGTTGCGCCCGATCGGCACGACGGCCGAGGTGACCGAGCTGAACGGCTTGCGGACGGCGCTCACAGCAGTGCCCTCGGGTCGCTCAGCCGGCCGGTGACCGCCGACGCGACCGCCGTCAGCGGAGAGGCCAGGAACGTGCGCCCGCCCTTGCCCTGGCGACCCTCGAAGTTGCGGTTGCTCGTGCTCACGCTGTACTGGCCCGGCGACAGCTCGTCGCCGTTCATGGCGATGCACATGCTGCAGCCCGCTTCGCGCCACTCGGCGCCCGCCTCGCGAAAGACCGATGCCAGCCCCTCCTCCTCGGCCTGGCGCTTCACCTCGGTCGAGCCCGGCACGACCATGACGCGCACGCCATCGGCCACGCGGCGACCGCGCAGCATGCGGGCCGCCTCGCGCAGGTCGCTGATTCGCGAGTTCGTGCATGAGCCGATGAAGACGACGTCGATCGGCTTGCCGAGCATCGGCTCGCCTGGATTGAGGTCCATGTAGGCCAGCGAGGCACGCAGTGAGTCGCGCTGGGTCGCATCGGTCAGGCTGTCAGGGTCCGGGATGCGGTCGGTGATCGGGAAGCCCATGCCGGGATTCGTGCCGTAGGTCACCATCGGCACCAGCTCGGAGGCGTCGAAGCCGATGCTGCGGTCGTGCTCGGCGCCCTCGTCTGAGGGGAGCGCGCGCCATCGGTCCACGGCTGACGCCCAGTCGGCGCCCTGCGGCGCGTGCGGCCGACCGTGCACGTACGCGAAGGTCGTGTCATCCGGCGCGACGAGGCCCGCTCGCGCCCCGCCCTCGATGCTCATGTTGCAGATCGTCATGCGCCCCTCCATGCCGAGGGCGCGGATGGCGGAGCCGCCGTACTCGAAGACGTGCCCGTTCCCGCCGCCGATGCCGATCCGGCTGAGCAGGGAGAGGATGATGTCCTTGGCAGTCACGCCGGGATGGAGGGTGCCGTCCACGCGGACCTCGAACGTCTTCGGGCGTCTTTGCAGGAGCGTCTGCGTCGCAAGGACGTGCTCGACCTCGGTCGTGCCGATCCCGAATGCCAGTGCCCCGAACGCGCCATGGGTCGCGGTGTGGGAGTCGCCGCACACGACCGTCATGCCGGGCTGCGTCAACCCGAGCTCGGGACCGATGACGTGCACGATCCCCTGGTGCGGCGAGCCGATCCCGTGCAGCGGGATGCCGAACTCGCGGCAGTTCTGCTCGAGGCGGCTCACCTGGGTCGCGGCGATCTCGTCGACGATCGGGAGGGATCGGTCCGTGGTCGGGATGGAGTGATCCACGGTGGCCAGGGTCTGGCCGGGGCGGCGGACGCGCAGCCCGCGCTCGCGGAGGCCGTCGAACGCCTGCGGGCTGGTCACCTCGTGCACGAGGTGCAGGTCGATGCCAAGGCCGTCGGGTGCGCCATCGGTGCCGGGCGCCGCGACATGCTCGTCCCAGATCTTCTCGACGATCGTTCGCGGGCGTGCGTGGGTCGGGCTGGGATCACTCATCGGTGCCTGCGACCCTAGCCGATGCGTCAAGAGGGTGCTCCGGCGGGGGTCATTCCTCTCCAGGCTATTCGTAACTGGCGCAGTTACAAATAGGGACACGCGGAATGCATTGCGGGGTGCTCACCGGAATCTGCAGACCGGCCTACACTCGCAACACATGACCGACACCGCCCCTCCCTACGACCCGCGCGAACACTCACGTGTCCTCCTCGACGGTCCCGATCGGGCTGCCGCGCGCGCGATGCTCAAGGCCATCGGCTTCACCGATGACGACCTGTCGAAGCCGATCATCGGCGTCGCGACGACCTGGATCGAGACGATGCCGTGCAACTACAACCAGCGCGACCTGGCGGTGCGCGTGAAGGAGGGCATCCGGGCGTCCGGCGGCACGCCGATGGAGTTCAACACGATCGCCGTCAGCGACGGCGTCAGCATGGGCACCGATGGCATGAAGGCCTCGCTCATCAGCCGTGAGGTGATCGCCGACTCGATCGAGCTGGTCGCACGCGGACACCTGTTCGACGGCCTCGTGTGCCTGGTCGGCTGCGACAAGACGCTGCCCGGCGCGACGATGGCGCTGGCGCGGCTCGACCTGCCCGGGCTCGTCCTCTACAACGGGACGATCAACCCCGGCACGATCCGCGGGAAGCGTGACGCGACGGTGGTCACCGTGTTCGAGGCCATAGGTGCCTATCGGGCCGGAAAGATCAGCCTCGAGGAGCTGCGCGAGATCGAGGACCTCGCCTGCCCGGGCCCCGGCGCCTGCGGCGGCCAGTTCACGGCCAACACGATGAGCACCGCCCTCGAGTTCCTGGGCATCTCGCCCGGCGGCCTGAACGGCATCCCCGCCACGGACCCGGCCAAGGAGGACGCCGCCCGACAGGCCGGGGAGCTGGTCATGGGGCTCGTCAACGGCGGGATCCGGCCCTCGCAGATCATGACGCGGGCGGCGATCGACAACGCGATCGCCTCGATCGCCGCCACCGGCGGGTCGACCAATGGCGTGCTGCACTTCATGGCCATCGCCCACGAGCTGGGCATCCCGCTCGAGCTGGAGGACTTCGACCGCATCGCCGATCGGACGCCGATCGTCGCCAACCTGATGCCCGGCGGCCGCTACACGGCAGTCGACATCCAGGAGGCGGGCGGCATCGGCCTGGTGGCGCGCGAGCTCATCCGCGGCGGCGTCGTCGACGGGAGCACCCGGAACGTCGACGGGCGAACGCTGGCCGAGGTGGCCGATGCGGCCGTCGAGACGCCCGGCCAGGAGGTGGTCGTCCCCTTCGATCGACCGATCAAGCCAACCGGCGGCCTGGCCATCCTGCGCGGCTCGCTGGCGCCCGACGGGTGCGTGGTCAAGCTGGCCGGCCACGAGCGTCGCTTCCATCGCGGCCCGGCGCGCGTCTTCGACTCGGTGGCCGCCTGATTCGATGGGGTGCGCGCGCAGCGCATCGGCC
>JBOGSW010000218.1:0-4459 GCA_050695815.1 Candidatus Limnocylindria bacterium
GCACGACGGTGAGCTCGGCGACCGGGTCGGTCCAGCCGTGGATCGCGGGCTCCAGGTCCGCGCCGCCGGCGATCCCGGCGTGGTGTGCGATCACCCCGCCCTCGGCGAGCGCCGGGTCGCTGACGCCGGTGCCCGGCTCGCCGGAGGTGTCGCCGATCAGGCCCTGGCAGGGCGGGACGATGTCCGCGTAGTCCTCCGTGTTGAGCTCGGTGAACGCGTCGTAGCCGTTCGTCCGCACGGTCCGCGCGCGGCCGACCTTGCGCGGCAGCTTCAGGCCGTCGACGCCGGTGAACCCGTCGTTGGTGCAGATCAGCATCGACTCGTGGGACAGGAACTGCGCACCCGGCCCGGCATCGATCGTCAACGTGACGCGGTCGCTGAAGGTGCCGAACATCGGCGTGCCCTCCGGTACCAGCGGCGCACCGGCGGCGACGACGCTCCACACCCCCCGGTCGGCCGCGAGGCCAGCCATCAGCGGCGCGACGTTGCCGTTCTCGGCGATCTGCTGCGTCCCCGAATTCGCCGCGGCGCCGACTTGGAACAGGTGCGTGCTGCCGCGATGGGTGGCGATGAGGGGCGGCGTGAGTGCCTGGCCGCTGGTGAGGTTCGTAATCGTCACCTCGTAGGTGCGTTGCGAGCTGGCTCCCGCCGGCACAACAGCCAGCGTCAGAAGCCCCAAGAGCGCGAGGATGGTCGCGGCGTAGCGCCTCGCAGGAACGGTCATCATTGCCTCCTTCGTGTGTGGATCGTTGGGCCCGGGGCAGACAACGATCGCAGCACGGGATGTCGGCCTGACAACGATCCCATGACGAATGCATGACGAACGCCGAGACCTCGACAGGGAGGCGGGTGACGCGCGTGGCACGTTCGTGCGACGATGCGGATCGCGTCACACCATCGACACATTCGCCCACTACGGTACGCCCGTGGCTCGAAGACCCGCATCGCTTGCCGTCCTGGCCGTCTCGGTTGCCCTGGCCGTCTCGGTTGTCCTGGCTGCCTGCGCGGCCCAGGCCGACCCGCCCGGAGCCTCGAACGAACCAACGCCGGTCACGCCTCCGACAGGCACACCGAACCCCAGCGGCGTGCCGAGCGCCTCGCCGCCTCCCGCCAACGCCTCCGCACCCCCCGACGGCGCCTCGCCGGACGCCTCTCCCGCCGATGCCCTCCTCGAGGTGGTCCTGACCGATGTCCGGACCGGCGAACGCTTCACGCTCGGCGCGCTCGCCGCCGAGGAGACCGTGCTCCTGGAACCGATGGCGGCGTGGTGCTCGAACTGCCGAGCGCAGCAGCACGAGGTGAAGCGCGCCCACGAGAGTGGATCGTTCAGCTCGGTCTCGCTGGGTGTGGACCTGTCCGAGTCGGCCGGCGAGCTCGCCGCATACGCGGACCGCGAAGGATTCGACTGGCGTTTCGCCCTCGCCGATGAGGAGCTGTACCGCCTGCTCCAGGATCGCTTCGGCATCGGCGTCACGAATCCTCCATCGACGCCGCTGATCGTGATCGAATCTGGCGGCGGGATCCGACCGCTCGAGTTCGGCCGCGGGACGCGGAGCGCCGAGGCCCTGCTCTCCGAGCTCGAGGCGGGTTGAGCCGTGGGGGAGCTGGTCGTCGCCGTCTCCGCGGGCATCGGCGCCACGGTGACCCCCTGCGTCCTGCCGCTCTACCCCGGGTTCCTCGCCTACATCACCGGCCAGGGGCGGACCGGGCTCGACGGTGGGTCCATGGTGGCCGTCGCGCGCCCGCCGGCGGCGGTCGCGGCCATGCTCGTGTGGCTCGGGGTCGTCGTCGGCATGGTTGGCATCGGCGCAATCCTGGCGCTCCTATCGCTGAGCCTCGGCAGCGTCCTCCGCGTCGCGGTCCCGATCATCGACCTCGTGCTCATCGGCCTCGGCGCGTTGCTGTTGGCAGGGCGCAACCCGTTCGCCATGCTGCCGCAGCCATCACCGCGCTCCATCGGAGGGGCGGGACCGCTCGCCGGCTCGTTCCTCTACGGGCTCCTCTTCGCGCCGATCGCCCTCCCGTGCTCAGGCCCGTTCCTGATCGGCATCTTCGTCGCGTCGCTGACGCTCGGCGACGCGCTTCGTCAGCTCGGCTTCTTCTTCGCGTTCGGCATCGGCTTCGGCCTGCCCCTGCTGGTCCTGGGCCTCGTGGGCCAGGTGCGTGGGCGTCAGCTGGCCGGTGCGGCGCTGCGCTGGGAACGTCCCCTTCAATTCGTTCTTGGAGCGATGCTCATCGGGGTCGGAGCCTGGGACCTGTGGGTGAACCTGCCCCAGGTCCTGGGCTGAGCGGCGGCGTGGCGGGTCGTGATGATGGATCGAGGCCGACGGCGGTCGAGGGCGCGGATCCTGGTGGTAGACGATGACGAGCGCATCCGCCATCTGTTGCGCCTGTACCTGGAGCGCGATGGGTATCGCGTCGTCGAGGCGGTGGACGGACCCGCAGCGCTGGAAGCGATGCGGGACACGCCCTGCGACCTTGTCCTGCTCGACGTGATGCTGCCGGGCCTCGACGGTCTGGAGGTGTGTCGCGGCCTGCGGGACGTCTCGGATGCCCCGATCGTCCTCCTCACCGCGCGCAGCGGGGACGCGGACAAGATCGTCGGCCTTGATGTCGGGGCGGACGACTACGTCGTGAAGCCATTCAGCCCGCGCGAGCTGATGGCCCGCGTTCGAGCCCAATTGCGACGCCACCGTCCGCCAGAGGCCGACGCCCCGGTTCTCCTCGCGGACGGCCTGACGCTGGACCCGAACGCGGTCGAGATCACGGTCGACGGGCGTGCCGCCGAACTGACGGCCTCCGAGTTCCGCCTCCTCCACGCCCTCATGCTGCGACCGCTGCGCGTCTTCTCGCGCGACGAGCTGATCGAGGTCATCCACGAGGGAGAGGAGCACGGCATCGTCGACCGCGCCATCGACGTCCATCTCGGGCGCCTGCGCCACAAGATCAGGGACCGGGCCACGCGACCGCGCTTCATCGGCACGGTGCGCAGCGTGGGGTATCGGTTCCTCCAACCCGTCACGCGTTTCGATCCAGAGGCCGGCGCATGAGGACGTTGCGCGCTCGCCTGGTACTGGCCGTCATGCTCGCCTCGGTGCTCGTGGCGATCGTCGTCGTCGTCGCGGTCCAGCAGTTCAGCATGGATCGGATCGCCCACCTCCTCATGGAAGGCGTCGACTCCGAGGAGCGGGCCCGTGCCATGACCGACGAGTACATCGGCCGCGTCGTGCTCATCGCCGCCGCGGCCGGTGTCGCGTTGGGGGCGCTCGTCGCCTACTGGCTCGTGCGCCGCGTTCTGCGTCCACTGGCCCTCCTTGCGGATGCGACCCGCCAGATCACCACCGGCGACCTCGCGGCCCGGGTCGCCGAGCCGCCAGATCATGAGCTGCGCGACGTGGCCCACGCCTTCAACCGCATGGCCGCCACGCTGCAGCGCGTCGAGGAGCTACGGATCACGCTGGTGGAGGACGTGGCCCACGAGCTGCGTACGCCGCTGACCAGCCTGCGTGGCTACACGGAAGCGCTCGCCGACGGGGTGGTCGAGCCGACCCCCGAGATGCTCCGGTCCGTGCACGAGGAGATCGAGCGCCTCACGCGGCTGGTGCAGGAGCTCGATGCGCTCGCCCGCGATACCACCCGCACGCGCACCCACGCCCGCGCCGAGGTGGATCTCGGCGAGATCGTCCGGCGCGCGGTGGACCTGAAGGCGCCTGAGTTGGCCGGACGGGCGGTCCGGGTGCGCGTCGAGGAGGGCAGGGAGCTGCCGAGCCTGGCGGCTGACCCCGACGGCATCGGCCAGGTGGTCGCCAACCTCGTCCAGAACGCTGCGCGCTATACCTCCGACGGCGGAGACATCGGGGTCCTGTTGACATCCGACGGTACGTCGATCACCTGCGTCGTCTCGAACAGCGGCGAGGAGATTCCGCCCCACGAGCTGCCGCTCATCTGGGAGCGGCTCCACCGGGTGGACCGATCACGCACACGCGCCACCGGCGGCGCCGGCATCGGCCTCGCGATCGTGCGCCAGATCATCGAAGCGCACGGCGGCTCGGTCGGCGCCCGCTCCGGCGACGGGCGCACCGAGGTCTGGTTCAGGCTCCCCGCCGGCGCGTGACGGCAGACCTCGAGCGGGTCCTCATCCGGTGACATCCATCGGTCCATGGGAAGCGCCGGCCGGGCTCTCCGGGATGCCCACGACGGCGGATCCGCGATCTAACGTCGTGAATTGTCGCGGAGCCCATCCCATGTCGCGGATCCGCGATCTATCGGCGGCTGGCTGGCGTGAGGGTGCCCGTGAGGCGCGTCCACGCCTTGCAGCGGGGGATAGATCGGCGCAGGGGCGCCCGGATCGGTGCTCATGACAGGATCGCGCGATAGATCGCGGATGCTGAGGTCCGATCCTTGCCCGCGAGCTCGAGCACCGGCGCGGAGCCCATCCGTGACACGTTCACCCGGTGAA
>JBOGSW010000219.1:0-5157 GCA_050695815.1 Candidatus Limnocylindria bacterium
CCCTTGTACGGCTCGGGCTTGCGGCGCGACCGGATATAGGCGGCCACCTGGCCAACCAGCTCCTTGTCGGCACCGAACACCGCCAGGCGGGTCGGGGTCTCCAGGCGGAACTCGATGCCGGCCGGGGGATCGACCTCGACCGGATGCGAGTAGCCGAGCGCCAGCACAAGCTTGGTGCCCTGCAGCTGGGCGCGATAGCCGACGCCGCTGATCTCCAGGCCCTTGGTGAAGCCGCTCGTCACGCCGGTGACCATGTTGTTGACCAGGGTCCGGGTCAGTCCGTGCAGGGCCCGATGGCGTGGCTGATCGGAGGGCCGCACCACGCGCAGCTGGCCGTCGTCGCGTTCCACGGTCATCTCCGGATGGATCTCGCGCTCCAGGGTCCCCAGCGGCCCCTTGACGCGCAGCAGGCGACCCTCCTGGGTGACCTCCACCCCGGACGGCAGTGCGATCGGCATTCGACCGATGCGTGACATCAGCTCGCTCCCCTACCAGACATAGCAGAGGACCTCGCCGCCGAGATTCAGCTTGCGGGCCTGCGACCCGGTCATGATCCCGCGCGAGGTGGAGAGGATGGCCATCCCCAGCCCGCCCAGGACGCGGGGAATCTCCGTCTTGCGGGCATAGACCCGCAGTCCCGGCTTGGAGATCCGCTTCAGCCCGCTGACGACCGGCGTGCGGCCCTCGACGTACTTGAGCTGCAGCGAGAGCATCTCCTGGATGCCGTCCTGCGTCGTCGAGTACCCGTCGATGAAGCCCTCCTCGGTCAGGATGCGCGCGATCTCGCACTTCACCCGGGACGAGGGCAGCATCAGCTCACGGTGGCGTGCGGCGCTGGCGTTGCGAATGCGCGTCAGCATGTCGGCGATCGGGTCGGTTACGTTCATCTCGGTTTCGCTGTCTCCTCGACGGTGGTACGCACCACGCCCGGCGTGGTTGGCGCCTGCCGTTGATGGGGCCGCCCACGTGGCGGCCGATTGACGTGAGCTACCAGCTCGACTTGGTCACGCCGGGAAGCTGGCCCTCCAGGGCTCGCTCCCGGAAGCAGATTCGGCACATCGCGAAGCGGCGCATGTAGGCGCGTGACCGGCCGCACACCTGGCAGCGGCTGTGCGCCCGCACGCCGAAGCGCGGGGTGCGCTTCGACTTCGCGATACTCGACTTCTTTGCCACGTGCTGCTCCTCAGTTGCTCTGGAACGGCATGCCGAGGAGCTCGAGGAGCTTGCGCCCCTCCTCATCGGTCTTCGCCGTCGTCACGATGCTGATCTCGAGCCCGCGAAGCCGGTCGATCCTGTCGTAGTCGATCTCCGGGTAGACGAGCTGCTCGCGCAGGCCGAGGCTGAAGTTGCCACGGCCGTCGAACGAGCGGGTCGGGATGCCTCGGAAGTCGCGGATGCGCGGCAGCGCGAGCGACATGGTGCGCTCGAGAAAGTCGTACATTCGCTGTCCCCGCATGGTCACCTTGGCGCCGATCGGCATGCCGGTCCGCAGCCGGAACTGCGCGATGCTCCGCTTGGCGCGGGTCACGATCGGTTTCTGGCCGGTGATGGTGGTCAGGTCGCCGACGGCGGCGTCGAGCGCCTTCGCATTCGCGATGGCCTCGCCCAGACCGATGTTGACCACGACCTTCTCGACGCGCGGGATCTGCATGGAGTTCGCGTAGCTGAACTCGCGCTGCATGGCCGGCACCACCTCGTCGTGGTACCGCTGTCGCATGCCGGAGTAGTCCGGCTTGCGGAAGCTGCCGTTTCCCGACGCGGCCTTCGCCTTCGTCGCCGATGCGGGTCGGCTGCGGGTCGTCGTCTTCTTCGTCTCAGGGCTCACTTGCCGGTCACCTCGATCTGCTCGCCGCAGCGCTTGCAGAGTCGCGTGCGGTGTCCGTGCTCGCCCTCGAGCCTGCCGTGGGCGATGCGCGTCGGCCGATTGCAGCGCGGGCAGACGACCTGGACATTGCTGACGTGCAGCGGCACCGGCAGGTCGATGATGCCGGCCGTCTGCGTTCGGCTCCGCGCCTTCTGATGACGCTTCGCCATGTTGATGCCGGGGATCACCACCCCGAAGCCACGCTTCGTCTTCTCGACCCGCTCGACGGTGCCGCGCTTGCCGCGGTCCTTGCCGGCCAGGACGAGAACGGTGTCACCCCTTCGAACGTTCACTAGAGCACCTCCGGGGCGAGCGAGACGATCTTCATGTAGTTGCGCTCGCGCAGCTCACGGGCCACCGGCCCGAAGATGCGCGTGCCACGCGGGCTGCCCTGGGGCGTGATCAGGACCGCCGCATTCTCATCGAAGCGGATGTGGCTGCCGTCCGGGCGGCCGTACTCCTTCGTGGTCCGAACCACGACGGCACGCACGACCTCGCCCTTCTTGACGCCCGAGTTCGGGAGGGCCTGCTTGACGCTGGCCACGATGACGTCGCCGACCTCGGCGGTGTCGCTCGTGGAGCGCCCGATCACGGTGATGCACTGCAGCGTCCGCGCGCCCGAGTTATCGGCCACGCGCAGCCTGCTCTCCCGCCGGATCATGCCTGTTCCGTCCCGTCCACCAGCTCCTCGTCGAAGCCGCGCGCCACGACCTCCACGAGCGTCCAGCGCTTCTCGCGCGAGAGCGGTCGGCTCTCCTCGATGCGCACCGTGTCGCCGACGCGGGCGGTGTTCTCGTCATCGTGAGCCTTGAACTTCGTCGAGAGGCGCACCACCCGCTTGTAGATCGGGTGCCTCTGGAGTCGCTCGACGCTCACGACGACCGTCTTGTCCATCTTGTCGGACACCACGCGTCCGACCTTGGTTCGTCGCTTGCCCTGCATCAGCTGGCCTTCTCTGTCTGAGCGGCAGCGGCCTCGGCGGCATGCTGGCGCTCGGTCATCACCGTCAGGATGCGGGCGATCCGCTTGCGGGTCGCCGGCAGCCTGCTGTAGTTGCTCTCCTGTCGCGTGGCGAGGTCGAAGCGGACCTTCCACAGCTCCTGCTTCGCGTCACGCAGCGCGCCCTCGAGGTCCTTGTCGGAGAGGGCCCGCACCTCACTGATGTCCATGCTCGAGGCCCTCCTTGACGACGAACTTCGTGTTGATCGGTAGCTTGTGGCCGGCGAGGCGCATCGCCTCGCGCGCAATCGGCTCGGGGACGCCCGACATCTCGAACATCACCCGGCCGGGCTTGACCACCGCGACCCAATGGTCGGGCGCGCCCTTGCCGGAGCCCATGCGCACCTCGGCCGGCTTCTTCGTGACCGGCTTGTCCGGGAAGACCCGGATCCAGACGCGGCCGCCGCGCTTGATGTGATGGGTCATGGCGCGCCGAGCGGCCTCGATCTGCCGGCTCGTGAGCCAGCACACTTCCTCGGCCATGAGCCCGAAGTCGCCGAAGCTGACGGTCGTGCCGCCCTTGGCCAGGCCGGCGCGGCGCCCACGCTGCACCTTGCGATGCTTGACCCTCTTGGGCATCAGCATCGTCAGGACTCCTCGCCTGCCGGCGCATCCGCGGCAGCATCGGTTGTGGGCGAGTCGGCATCGGCCTTCTTGGGCTGAGCCTTCTTCCGTGGCGCAGCTTTCTTCTTCGGCTCGGCCTTGGGCGCATCGGCCTTCTTCGCAGCGGCCTTTGCATCGGCCTTCTTCGGCGCAGCCTTCTTCTTCGGCTCGGCCTTCGCCGGCTCGACCGCCGGGGGCGCGGGGGTGGTTTCCGCGACCGGCGCCGCCGGAGCCTCGGGCGCGACTGCCTCGGTCGCGACTGCCTCAGTCGCCTCCGCCTGGGCGCTGGCGTCGACCGCCTCGACCTGAGCGCGTGGCTGCGGCATGGGTGCCTCGTCGGTCGTCACCGGGGTCGCAGCGGGCTCCTCGGCAGGCCTCGGCGCTGCGGCATCTCGGCCACGGCCGGTCCGCTGCCGGGTCGCGGCACCGCCGCGTGCGCCGCGTCGTGGCTCGCGCGGCTCCGTACGGGCGCTGCCCGGCCGCTCGCCGAGCTGCTCACCGCGGTAGACCCACGCCTTGACGCCGATGCGGCCGTAGGTCGTGTGGGCGTGCACCACGCCATAGCTGATGTCGGCGCGTAGCGTACCGAGCGGGATCCGCCCCTCCTTGTCCCACTCGGTGCGGCTCATCTCGGAGCCTCCGAGCCGGCCGGAGACCTGGATCTTCACGCCCTTGGCGCCAGCCTTGATCGTGCGCTGGATCGACTGCTTGATCGCCTTGCGGAACGCGATGCGGCGCTCGAGCTGGCCGGCGACGTTCTGCGCCAGCAGCATCCCATCCAGCTCCGGCTGGAGGATCTCCTTGATCTCGAGCTTCACCTTCTTGTTGGTGAGCTTGCCGACGTTCGTGCGCAGCGCCTCGACGTTCGCGCCGCCCTTGCCGATGACGATCCCCGGCTTGGCCGTGTGCACCGTCACGGTGACGTGGTTGATGCCGCGCTCGATCTCGACCTGGCTGACGCTCGCGTTCGAGAGCTGCCGGGCGACGAGCTCCCGGATGCGCATGTCCTCCTGGAGCAGCGTCGCGTAATCACGATCCGCATACCACTTCGCCAGCCACGGCTTGATGATGCCGAGGCGGAAGCCGTACGGGTGTACCTTGTGGCCCATCAGGACTCCTCTCGGTCAGCCACCGCCACGGTGATGTGGCTGGTCCGCTTCAGAATTGCGAAATATCGGCCCTGCGCCCGGGGTCGCCCGCGCTTCAGGGTTGGCCCCTCGTCCGCCACCGCGCTCACGACGCGCAGCTCATCGGCCGACAGGTTGTAGTTGTTCTCCGCGTTGGCGGTGGCGCTCTTCAGCACCTTGCCGACGTCCCGCGCCGCCGCGTTGGGCAGGAAGCGCAGGATCGCCGCGGCCTCCTCGACCGGCTTGCCGGCGATGAGGTCGGTCACCAGCCGCACCTTGCGGGGGCTGATGCGGACGTACTTGGCGGTCGCGGTCACTCGCATCGATCGACCTACTTCAGCGCCGTGGAGCGGTCGGTGGCCTTGCCGTGGCCGCGGTAGGTGCGCGTCGGCGCGAACTCGCCGAGCCGATGCCCGACCATGTTCTCGGTGACGAAGACGGGCACGTGGCGACGGCCGTCGTGGACGGCGATCGTGTGCCCGATCATCTGCGGGAAGATCACGCTCGCCCGCGACCAGGTCTTCAGCACCTTGCGCTCGCTGCGCTTGTTCATGTCGTCGATGC
>JBOGSW010000220.1:0-2906 GCA_050695815.1 Candidatus Limnocylindria bacterium
GGCCTCGATCCGGAGGGCGGTGACGCCGTCGAGAGACAGGTCCAGAGGTCGGGATGCGTGACCGCCATCGAGCCGATGCCCGACGGACGGCTGCTCCTCGCCACCGTCCTCGGGGATGACCCGTTCGTGGTCACCACCGAGGCCGACCTGTTCGGCTCCTGAGACCGGAGCCGATGCAGCTCGCCGTCGTGGCCGTGGCCGTGGCCGTTGCGGTCGCCGCGTGGCTGCGCCTGACGCCACTCTTCGCCGGCTTCCCGTTCGGCGACGGCGGCATGTTCTGGATCATGGCCGCCGAGCTGCGTGCGAACGGCTTCGTCCCGCCCGACGTCACGAGCTACAACAGCGGCGACATCCCGTGGGTCTACCCCCCGCTCGGCCTCTACCTCGTCGCGCTGCTGGGCGGCGACCTGGCGCTCTTCCGCATCCTGCCGGCCCTGTGGGCCATCGCGACCATCCCGGCCGTCTGGCTGCTGGCCCGCGCGCTCATCGGCGATCGGGGAGCGCTGGTGGCCACGATCGCGTACGGGCTGTGCGCGTCGGCCTACGTCGGGCTGATCGCGGGCGGCGGCGTGACGCGCGGTCCGGGGCTGCTCCTAGCGGTGCTCACCATGTGGGCGGTGGTGACCGCCCGGGTCGCGGGCGCCGGGGTGCTCGGCGGGCTCACGCTGCTGACCCATCCGATCGCCGCCTTCTACACCGTCCTCGCGGCGGGAACGCTGTGGGCCACGCGCGGCGCGTCGCCGCGGATGCTGGTCGCGCCGCTCATCGCGCTCGCCATCGGCGCCGCCTGGTTCGGGCCGATGATCGCGCGCCATGGCATCGACCCCTTCCTGACCGGCGCCGGCTCCCGGGATCTCGACCTGGTGGACAATCTCGTGGTCCTGGTGGCCGACGCGATCAACCCGCCGAACCTGGCGTTCAGCATCGGCTTCGTCGGCGCGGTCGTGGCGGCATTCCGACGACGTTGGGACCTGCTCGCCTGGCTGGCGATCACCGCCCTCGGCGTTGCGGTCATCGATCGCTGGGTCGTCATCCCGCTCGCCATCCTGGCCGGACTGGCCGTTGACACCGCCCTGGCCGAACCATGGCGCCGTCGGTCGGTGGCACTGCTCGCGGTCGCGGCCGTCACCGCGGTCACCGGCGTCGCCCTGGTGCGGCCGCCGGACACCCTCACCGCGGACGAGCGCGGCGTCATGCAGTGGGCCGCAACCGAGACGCCGCAGGATGCGACCTTCGCCGTCATCGGCTACTCGGCCGACCTGGGCATGGTCGAGTGGTTCCCCGCGCTGAGCGGGCGCGAAAACGTCACCACCTGGCAGGGCAGCGAGTGGGTCCCGGACGGCTACCGCCGCCGGGAGGCGACCGAACTGACCCGTTGCCGGAGCATCGAATGCCTTCCGGAGGCCGACTACTACGTCCTGCGCCCGGACTGCTGCCCGGAGATCGAGGCCCAGCTGCTTATGGTCCGTTCCGGCGTGTTCCGGCAGGAGGACCGATGAGGATCGCGGTCCACGACTACGGCGCCTACCCCTTCACCGCGCAGCTCGCCCGCAGCCTGGCGGGACGCGGCCACGAGGTGCTCTACCTGTATGGCGGAGGGGTCAGGGCGCCACGCGCGGCGACCGATGCGCGGGCATCGGACCCGGCGGCGCTGCGGATCGAGCCCGTCGGCCTGGCGGAGCGCCTCCACAGCCGCGCCGGCGTCCGCCGACTCCTCCAGGAGCGTCGCTATGGGCGCGCGCTGGCAGGGCGCCTGGCTGAGCATCGACCAGGGGTTGTGCTCTCCGTGCCCAGCTCGTTGGACGGACAGTCCGCCGCGCTGCGGGCAACCCAGCAAGCCGGCGGCGCCTTCGTCTTCTGGGTCCAGGACCTGTACTCGAAGGCGATCGCGGGGCTCCTGGGTCGGCGCAGTACCCTGGCCGGGCGACTGATCGGCAGCCGATTCGCTCGCATGGAGCGTTCGATCCTCAACGCGTCCGATGGGGTCGTCGCGATCACCGAGGACTTTCTCCCGACCCTGGATGGGTGGCACATCCCACGAGAGCGCGTGGCGATCATCCCGAACTGGGCGCCACTCGACGAGGTGCGACCCATGCCGAAGTCCAACGCCTGGTCGAAGGAGCACGGGCTGGGCGACCGCCTGATCTTCCTGTACGCCGGGACGCTCGGTCGGAAGCACGATCCGACACTGCTCCTCGCCCTGGCGCGGGAGCTGCCGGAAGCAACCGTGGTCGTCGTCTCGGAGGGTGCCGGAACCGAGCGCCTGCGAGCAATGGGCGACGGCCTCGCGAACCTCGTCCCCCTGCCGCTCCAGCCTGCGGAGCGCCTGGGGGAGGTCCTCGGGAGCGCGGACGTGCTCGTGGCGATCCTCGACCAGGACGCGAACGTCTTCTCCGTGCCCTCGAAGGTCCTGACCTACCTGACCGCCGGGAGACCGATTCTGGCAGCCATACCTGACGTCAACGGAGCGGCCCGCACGATCGCCGAATCCGCCGCCGGGCGGGTGGTCGAGCCGTCCGACCCATCCGGCTTCCTCGCTGCCGCTCGGGCGCTGGTGGAGGATCCCGCCGGGCGGGTTGCGGCCGCCACGGCCGGGCGCGAGTATGCGGAGCGAATGTTCGACATCGAGGCGGTCACGGACCGATTCGAGTCGGTCCTGGAAGCTGCCATCCAACATGCCCATTCCGGTCGTGCGCCCAGGACCGATACTTCCGAGACGCAATGACCACGAAGAAGGCGCTCATCACCGGCATCACCGGCCAGGACGGCTCGTACCTGGCCGAGCTGCTGCTGGACAAGGGCTACGAGGTGCACGGGCTGATCCGCAGGTCGAGCCAGTTCAACACGCAGCGCATCGATCACCTGTACGTGGATCCCCACGAGGCCGATACGCGCCTCTTCCTCCA
>JBOGSW010000221.1:0-7401 GCA_050695815.1 Candidatus Limnocylindria bacterium
CGTCCGGCACCCGTTTCCACCTGGAGTCGCCGCGCTGGAACGGCCCGGTCCGCGTCGGACTGCCGGGTCGCTTCAACGTGTCGAACGCGCTCGCCGGGCTGGCCGTGATCGAGGCGCTCGGGCTCGACGTGCATCACGCGGCCGGCGTGCTGGCGGACACCGCCGGCGTCCCGGGTCGCATGGAGCGGGTCGAAGCCGGCCAGCCCTTCACCGTCATCGTCGACTACGCACACACCGCGGACTCCCTGCAGAAGGTGCTCGCCGTCCTGCGCCCGCTGACCAAGGGTCGGCTGATCGTGGTGTTCGGATCGGCCGGCGAGCGCGACCCTTCGAAGCGCGCTCCGATGGGCCGCGTGGCTGCCGGGGCCGCCGACGTGGCGATCGTGACCGACGAGGATCCACGGCTCGAGGACCCGCGCGCGATCAATGAGCAGATCGCCGACGGCGCGCGCTCGGCTGGTGCGGCCGATGGCAACTCCCTGCTGGTGATCGACGACCGGCGCGAGGCGATCGGCCACGCCATCGGCCTGGCCCGCGAGGGCGACGTGGTCCTGCTGGCGGGCAAGGGCCACGAGGCGAGCATGTTCCACGGCACCGAGAAGCGGCCGTGGGACGACCGGACGGTCGCGCGCGAGGCGCTGGCGGACGCCGGATGGGGGACGTGATGAGCGACACGCTGCACGCCTGGCGCGTCACCGACGCCGAACAGTGGAACGCGTTCGTCGAAGGCGCTTCGTACCACGCGTTTCCGCAGCTGTGGGAGTGGGGCGAGGTGCGCGCCATGGGAGGCTGGCGTCCGATCCGCCTCGCCGTCGGTCCCTCGCAGGACGAGCCGATCGCCGGCGCCCAGCTGCTGCTGCGTCGCATGCCCCTGGTCGGCTGGCATCTCGCGTACGTGCCGCGCGGGCCGATCGGCCGGCTCGACGACCCAATCGTGCGCGAGGCGCTCATCGGAGCCCTGCGGGCACTCGGGCGGACCGAGAGGATCGCCACCGTGCGAGCGGACCCCGAGGCGCGGCTCGACACGCCGTACGGCCGTGCTCTGCTCGAGGCTCCGTGGCGCGCGGCGCCGAAGGTTCAACCGCCGACGACGCGGGTAATCGACCTGACGGCCGGCGCCGACACGCTGCGCGCCAACCTGAAGCGCAAGCATCGGCAGTACGTGAACAAGGCCGAGCGCTCGGGGGTGACGATCGAGCGCTTCGACGGATCGGTACCGTCGGAGGTCATCGGTCCGGCGCTGGCGGACTTCAATCGCATCTACCGCCACACCGCCGGGCGAGCCGGCTTCGTGGCCCGCCAGCCCTTCTACTACGAGCGGGTCTGGTCGCTCTTCGCCCCCACCGGCCGCGTGCGGCTCAGCTTCGCGCTCAAGGACGGCGAGCGCGTGGCGGTGCTCTACCACTTCACCTGCGGCGAGCGCGCGGTCGAGTCCTATGGCGGAATGACCGATGCCGGCGCCGACGCCCGTGCCAACTACCTGCTCAAGTGGGCCGCCGTGAGCGGCTTCGCGGACGAAGGCTTCGGCGTGTACGACATGTGGGGCCTGGCGACCGGCGGCATCCGGCAGTTCAAGGAGGGCTTCGGCGGCGAGGAGATCGAGTACGTCGGCGCGCGGGATCTGGGGCTCCGCGCGCCCATGGACGCGGCCCTGCGCATCGCCATCCCCGCCTACGGACTCGCCCAGCGGGCGCGCCTCCGGCTTCGGGGCGGCGGGGGTGGTGGCGAGGCGCCGGAGGTCGGGTGAGCTCGCCGGACCTGCTGCATCCATCGGTTCGCGACGCGCTCGAGAGGCTCGGGATCGAGGTCGAGGTGATGGAGTGCGATCCGGAGCTGGCCGACACGGCGGCCTTCGTGGAGGCCTACGGCGTGCCGCTCGAGCGCAGCGCCAACACCATCCTGGTGGCCTCGAAGGGCACGCCTCCGACGATCGTCGCCTGCGTCCTGCTGGCGACCACGTCGCTCGACGTGAACCGCGTCGTGCGTCGCGAGATGGGCGTGCGCAAGGCGTCCTTCGCGCGTGCCGAGCCGGTGCGCGAGCTGACCGGCATGGAGATCGGCGGAGTCACGCCGTTCGGTCTGCCGGTCGACCTGCCGGTGCTGGTGGACTCGCGCGTCATGGAGCCCGACTGGGTGGTGCTGGGCGGTGGTAATCGGTCCTCGAAGCTCCGGCTCGCGCCCGGCACGCTGCGCTCGCTGCCGGCGGTGAGGGTCGTGGAGGGCCTCGCCCTGGTCCGCTGATGTCCCGTCACGGCCGTACACTGGAGTCGTGCGCGCCTGTCCGAGCTGTGGCGAGTCGAATCCGGATCGGTTCAGCGATTGCGCCTTCTGTGGGACCGCCCTCGCGGAGGAGGTTCAGCCCCTGGAGGAGCGCAAGGTCCTGACCGTGATCTTCTGTGATCTGAAGGACTCGACCGGGCTGGGTGAGAGGCTCGATCCCGAGGCGCTGGGAGAAGTACTGGATCTCTACTTCACGGCCATGACGCGCGTGATCCAGCGCCACGGCGGCACGATCCAGAAGTTCATCGGGGACGCCATCGTGGCCGCCTTCGGCCTTCCGACGATCCACGAGGACGACGCGCTGCGGGCGATCCGGGCAGCGGCCGAGATGCGCGCTGCCCTGGTGCGGCTCAATGTGCAGCTCTCCGCCGGGTACGGCGTGACACTCGCGACGCGCACCGGAGTCCACACCGGCGAGGTGGTGGTTCGGGAGGCGGTCAACGAGCAGCAGGTGCTCACCGGGGACACGCTCAACACCGCCGCACGGCTGGAGCAGAGCGCGGGGGAGGGCGAGATCCTCATCGGCGAGCCAACCTTCAGGCTGGTGCGCGGCGCGGTCGAGACTGAACCGATGCCGCCGCTCGAGCTGAAGGGAAAGTCCGAGGCGGTGCCCGCTCACCGCCTGATCGCGGTCTTCGGAGACGAGCAGTCCGACCGCCTGCACGACGCACCGCTGGTGGGTCGAGAGAACGAGCTGCAGTTCCTGGCAGATCTGCTCGAGCGCTCCATCGACGAGAGGCGATGCGTGCTGGCGACCGTCCTCGGCGAGGCCGGCGTGGGCAAGAGCCGCCTCGTCAGGGAGCTGCTCGACCACGCCGCAAGCAGGACGACGGTGCTGCGCGGCCGATGCCTGCCCTACGGGGACGGCATCACGTTCTGGCCGCTGCTCGACATCGTTCGCACGGCGGCGGGCATCGGTACCGACGATCCGACCGACGTGGCCCAGCGCCGGCTCGAGGCGCTCGCCGGTGACCCCGAGGTGGCGCGTCGGGTCGCATCGGCCCTGGGCTGGTCGCCCGAGCAGCTGCCCGTGGCGGAGCTCTTCTGGGGCCTGCGCGAGCTCCTCGAGGGGATCGCCCGCGACGGGCCCCTGATCGTGGTCATCGACGACGTTCATTGGGCGGCGCCGACGCTGCTCGAGCTCATCGAGCACCTCGTCGAGCGCGGCTCGGAGGCGCCGATGCTCGTCATCTGCACGGCGCGCCCGGACATGGTCGACGCGCACCCCGAGTGGAGCGAGGGCCCATATGCCGGCCGTCTCCTGCTCGACCGCCTGCCCGACGAGGCGTGCGCCATCGTGATCTCGAACACGACCGGCGGGGCGCAGGTCCCGGCCGCGATTCGCGATCGCATCCTGCGCGCGGCGGAGGGCAATCCGCTCTTCGTCGAGCAGGTCGTCTCAATGCTCATCGACAGCGGCGACATCGTGGAGGCTGACGGGGAATGGCGAACCACCCGCAGTCTCGATCAGCTTCGCGTGCCGCCGAGCATCCAGGCGCTGCTCTCCGCCCGGCTCGACATGCTCGACGCTCCGGAACGCTCGGTGCTGGCGCCGGCATCGGTGATGGGACAGGCCTTCGCATCTGGTGCCGTGCGCGACCTCACCCTGGCGGACGTGCGCGATCGCGTGCCGGACCATCTCACGAGCATGGTTCGCAAGCGGCTGGTCCAAGAGGAGCCGGAGCACGACGCCGACGGGGCCGATTATCGCTTCCACCACGTCCTGATCCGCGACGCGGCGTACCACGGCGTCCTCAAGCGCGCGCGAGCCGACCTGCACGAGCGGTTCGCGGACTGGCTCGAGCGAATCTCGGTGCAGCGCGACCGTCCTGGCGAGCTCGACGAAGTCATCGGATACCACCTCGAGCAGGCGTACGGCTATCGCGGCCAGCTGGGGCCGATCGATGCCCACGCGCGCGTGCTCGGCTCCCGCGCCGCCGAGAAGCTCGCGACCGCCGGGCGGCGTGCCTTCGTGCGCGGCGACCTGCCTGCCGCGGTCGACCTCCTCGGTCGCGGGATGACGACCCTCGCCGCCGGCGATCCCACGCGACTGATGCTCATGCCGGACCTGGGGGAGGCGCTCATGGAGAGCGGATCATTCGAGCGTGCCGTGGAGATCCTCGCCGAGGCCGACGACGCTCCCGATGATCCGGCGTGCCGGCCGACGGTGGCGCGCGCGCGCCTGGTACGCCAGCTCGTGGACCTCTATGCAGGCAACGAGGAGGGCTGGGCGGAGCGCACCGAGAGCGAGGTGGCGCGTTCCATCCCGATCTTCGAGGCCAGCGGCGACGATGCCGGGCTTGCGACGGCCTGGCGCCTCCGGTCGATCGCGCAGGGATCGGCGCTGCAGTACGACGCCGCCGCCGAGGCCGCGCATCGCATCATTCGCCACGCGCAGGCGGCCGACGACGTGCGCCAGCAGCGACGGGGTGCGGTTGCCTACTCCCTCTCGGCATTGCATGGGCCGACGCCCGTGCGCGAGGGCATCGCCCACTGCGAGAAGCTGATCGCGACGGTCGAGGGCGATCGCCGCACGCAGGCAGCGGTGCAACTGTGCCTCGCGCAGCTCGTGGCCATGGATGGCCAGATCGATCGAGCACGGCAGGCCTATGCCGATGCGCGGCGGATGCTGGAGGAGCTCGGGCAGAGCGTGCTCTCGGCCGCCACCTCGACCGACTCGGCCCCGGTCGAGGTCATGGCCGGCGATCTCGCGACCGCCGAGGAGCAGCTGCGCCGCGACGACGCCGAGCTGAAGGAGCTGGGTGAGACTTATGTGCGAGCGACCGTGACCGGGATGCTGGCACACGTGCTGGTGCTGCGCGGCGATCGCGTCGAGGCGGAGCGAGCGGCCCTTGAGTCGCGTGAGCTGGCCGGGCCGGACGACGTTGACGCGCAGATGCTGTGGCGCTCGTCGCTCGCGCGCTGTCGCGCGGCCGAGGGTCGCCACCAAGACGCGCTGGAGCTGGCGGCGGAGGCAGTGGCGCTGACGAGCGGCGTGGCAGCTCCGCTCATGCGGGCGCAGGCGCTGGCGGACCGTGCGGCGGTCCTGAACGCCGCCGGCCGCGTGGACGAGGCGGCGGCCGATCTTGCCGCCGCACTCGCTCTCCATGAAGCGAAGGGGAATCTCGTCGGAGCCGAGGGCGTGCGGTCGCTGGTCGCCGGCTCAGCCGCGGTGGGTTGAGGTCCTAGACCCCCTTCATGCGCCCGTTGCTGAGCAGGTAGACGGTGACCGTGAGGATTCCGTCGTCCAGCTCCGCTTCGAAGCAGGGGAGGACCGGGTCGTAGCACTCGTCGCAGGCCTCGATGACCTCGCATTCACCGTTCGCGGCGTCGATATCGCCGAGCAGGTGAATGAGGACGAGCTCGTCGACGTCGAAGTAGGGGTCGACGTCATAGGTGACCGTCACCTCGAGCGGATCATTGGGCGAGAACGAGGCCCCGTCGGCGATCGAGAGCCCGATGACGTCACCGATGGGGGACCCACCCGGCACCTCGTTGGTGCACGTGAAGTCGCCGATCGATTCATCGAGGACGGCGGCATAGGCGGTGTCGACCGGCGGCACGTCGACCTTGACGTTGGTGCTGGCGGTCTGGAAATGCTGGGTGCCCGCGTGGGCCGCCTGCCAGCGCCCGAAGAAGCCGGGATCGTCGCTGACGGCGATATCCGCCTGTCCAGTGAACGTGTCCTGCGACGCGGCGTTCTGATTGTTGCCGCCGGCGTCGATGCGGAGCGTGGCGTCGAAGGTGATCGTGCCGGCATCGCCAGGTGCATCGAAGACGATGACGAGCGTCGCCGAGTCGCCGTCCTTGAGCTTGCCGAGCTCGCATGTCACGGTCGCACCGCTCCCGGTGCATCCATCCGGAGCCGATACGAACGTTCCGCCCGGGGCGGTCCCCTCCAATCGGGCGTGGGTGAACGTGCCCGGCCCGTCGTTGCGCACGAAGACCTGGAAGGCTCCGGGCTGGCCGGTGGAGACGGTGGCGATGAGCGGGGTCACATTGAAGGTTGCCTGCTTGCCTCGCGGTGCCGCGGCGGCCTGGAGTGGCATCGCCAAGAGCGACCCGATCGTGGCGAGCACGAGCAGCGTCTTGAGGAGTGTCGGGGTGCGCGGGATCATTGTGTCGATAGCCCTCCGTATCGCGTGCCGCATCGCGGCTCGCCCACCTAGAGTACCCCACGGGTACCAGCCTGCGGCCCCGCGGCCAAGATCGTGGTGCGTGCTAGCATCACCGTCCCATGGCCCAGCTCGCTCGCTTCTCCCCTGCGGCCGTCGTGCAGCGGATCACGCGCGGCAGCGAAGCGCTGGGCGAGCGCGTCCACACGGTCGACGACATCGTGGCCGAGGCCCAGCTCCACCGACCGGGGATCAACGAGAGCCTCATCCGTCGGGCATACGAGACGGCCGCCTCCGCGCACTCCGGACAGCTTCGCAGCTCTGGCGAGCCGTACGTGACCCACCCCGTGGAGGTGACGTACTACCTCGCCACGCTCCAGATGGACGCCGAGACCCTGGCGGCAGCGCTGCTCCACGACGTTCCCGAGGATACCGATCTCCCCATCGCCGAGCTCGAGAAGCGGTTCGGACGCGAGGTCGGCCGCCTCGTCGACGGCGTGACGAAGCTGTCGAAGTTCGGGTCGGCGCGGACGATGGAGGAGCAGCAGGCCGAGAACATCCGGAAGATGTTCATGGCCATGGCCGAGGACGTCAGGGTCGTGATCATCAAGCTCGCCGACCGGCTGCACAACATGCGCACGCTCCAGCATCTGCCCGTCGAGAAGCAGCAGCGCATCGCGCGCCAGACGATGGAGATCTACGCGCCGCTGGCGCATCGGCTCGGCATGTGGCAGATCAAATGGGAGCTCGAGGACCTGAGCTTCAAGTTCACCGAGCCGGAGAAGTACCGCCAACTGGTCGAGATGCTGTCCGACCGCCGCCGATCGCGGGAGAGCTTCGTCAACAAGAGCATCGGTATCCTGCGCAAGGAGCTCGGCAAGGTCGGCATCACCGCCGAGATCAGCGGCCGGCCGAAGCACCTCCACTCGATCGCCCGGAAGATGGAGCGCAAGGGCGCCGACTTCACCGAGATCTACGACCTGAACGCCATCCGCGTCCTGGTGGA
>JBOGSW010000222.1:0-14173 GCA_050695815.1 Candidatus Limnocylindria bacterium
TCCGCTACGAGGCGAGCAACCGCCCCGACTGGCTCTGGCTGCCTCTCTCGGCGGTGGAACGGCTGACCGCCGGGGCGCATCGGTGAGCGCGGCGCGCAGCAGGCCGGGGCCGATCGGATTCCGGATCTCGGCCACCGGCTCCGCCGGGTTGGACTGGCCGATGCTGGACGCGACGTGGAAGATGGCCGGCGAGCTCGGAGTCTTCGACGCCGGTTGGACCAGCGACCACCTCTCGGATGCCAGCCGACCGCGGGGCGGCGTCGCGTTCGAGTCGCTGACGACGCTGGCCGCGCTGGCCCACCGCGTGCCGGGGCTGTGGCTCGGGGTCGCCGTGCTGGCGGCTACGTTTCGGCACCCAGCACTGGTGGCAAAGGCGGCAACCGTCCTCGACAACGTCACCGGCGGGCGGTTCGTCCTCGGCCTCGGTGCCGGCTGGCACGAGGGTGAGCACGCGGCCTTCGGGATACGGCTTCCCGAGCCGGTCGAGCGTTTCGACCGGCTGGAGGACGCGCTCGCAACATTGCACGCCCTCTTCTCCCCGGCGGCTGCGACGGATGTGGGCGTCAGCCTCGAGAGCCCGTACTTCCCGCTGCGTGGCGCGACGAATGAACCAAGGACGATTCGTCCGGATGGTCCTGCCATCTGGCTGGGCGGCCAGCGGCGGCGCGGGATCGCGCTCGCGGCTCGATACGCCGAGGGCTGGCCGATGCCGGGCAATCGGTCCGGCGACGTCGCATACTTTGCCGCGAAGCGCGAGGAGATCCGGCGCGCCCTCGACGAGGCCGGACGCGACCCGGACGACTTCACCTTCGCCGCACAGCTCGACTGCGGGACGTCCGCGGCGACGCGGCGGACGGCTCTGACAACGGGGCAACGCTTCGTCGAAGCAGGCGCATCTCACCTGATCCTCGGCGTTCCAGCTGGCGCCGGGCCCGACGGCCTCCGCGGCATGGCGCGCGAGGTGGTCGAGCCGATGCGCGATGCATTCGCCCAGGCCGCAAACCAAAGGCACCGACCAGGATAACCCTCGCCGGCGCCATGATTTGTTGGTTCGTGGCTACGACGCTGGAACGAGCTCCATACCGCTTCGCGACGCCACGTCGACCGGCTCGTACCCGAGCCGTCCGCGGGTCGCGACGAGCACGAGTGCCGCCAGGGCGGCGAATCCGGCGTAGACCCAGACCGGATCGACCGACGGCGCGATCACCGGGACGAAGCCGCTACCGGTGGCCACACCGAGGCCTGCGTGATAGAGCCCGACGATCGGCAGGCTGCGCCCGGTCGCGTTGTAGATCCAGGTGATGACCAGCCGCACGGAGATCGGGAGGACGAAGAGCGCCACGAGATAGAACGGGATCTGGTCAGCCGGGACGCGGCCGTCGGTCACGCCATCGGCGATGAAGACGAGCGGCAGGTGAATGACTGCCTGGAGCCAGGTGGTGACCACGCTCGCCGCGATCGGTCCCACGCGTGGCTGGAGCCGGTGCAGTGCGAAGCCCGTCCAGGCCGTCTCTTCCCACCAGTTCACGAGCAGGAAGGCGAGCAGCGCGCCCGCCACCACGGTGCCGAGGATCAGGTCAGGGCTGGTGGCGAGGTTGGCGAGCGGCTCGACGCCGCCGAGCGCCACGGCGGTTGCGACGGCCGTCGCCGGCAGGAGCAGGAGCGCCACGACGTACCACCCCGGATTGACCCGGAAGTGGACCACGCGCCGACGCAGCTCCCGGACGCCGGCACGACCATCGCCGAGGGCGGTGGTGGCGAATGCCGCCACGGCCAAGGAGATCGTCGACAGGAGGATGAAGGGAGCGGCGCCGGGCAGGTCCAGGTCGATGACGCCGATTCCGGCGTTCGACAGGAGCGGCACCGCAAAGATGGCCGCGCTGGCGGCGTAGGCAAGGATCAGGAAGACGGCGATCGGGTGCCGTCGTGCGAGGGATCGCATCGGTGTGACCTTTCGTGTGGTGATGCAGGAATCAGGTGATTCCGCTGCCGACGATGCTGGCCCCGCGGACACCGCGCGTCGTCCACCGGCCGTCGCGAAATGGCGCACGACCTTTGGCGCGCAGCGCATCGGCCACACCGATACCGGTGTATCGGCCGTGCTCATTCCGCGGATGTATTCCCTCGGGCGCGGCCGGGGAGTACCCTCACGGCCACCTTCGCCGGCTGGAGCGCCTCGTTGGCACCCGATTCCCGAGCCCATCCCCGATCATGAGTGGCATCCGCAGGGAGCTTTCCGCGCGCGGCCTGCTGGTCGACGTGCTCATCGCGCTCGGCCTCACCGCGCTCTCGCTCTTCGCCCTTGCGGTGGGGGCCCGCGACCTCGGTCCGAGCGGCCCGCTGAACCTCACGCTGCTCCTGCTCCAGACGCTACCGCTCGCGCTGCGGCGGATCGTCCCGATCGCGGTACTGCTCATCGTCTTCGGTGCGATCGCCGCCCAGATCGCGATCGTGCCCGTCGGCGAGGACCTCCGCTCGAGTGGGGGACCCCTTGTGGCCCTGTACACGATCGGCGAGCGGGTCCCGCGGCGCTGGGGGCTGCCGTTGCTCGCCGGTGTCCTGGTTCTGATGGGCGCATTGATGAGCCCGCATGTCGGGTTGCCTGACGGCCTCCAGAGCCTCATCCAGACCGAGCTGTTCCTCGTCGCCGCCTGGTACCTCGGTGACCTGGTCCGCATTCGGGGCCTCTACACACAGGCCCTGGAAGAGAAGGCCGAGCTCATGGGGCGGGAGCGCGAGCAGCGCGCGAAGCACGCGGTGCTGGAGGAACGCGAGCGGATCGCTCGCGAGCTGCATGACGCGGTCACGCACCACGTGAGCGTGATCGTCATCCAGGCCGGCGGCGCCCTGCGGGCGCTCGATCAGCGGCCTGCCGAGGCGCGGACGGCGCTGGAAGCAATCGACCGCACCGGGCGGCTGGCCCTGACAGACATGCGGCGCATGCTTGGCATCCTCGGCGAGGGCGAGACCCAGGAGCCGATGCCGGGGCTCGATCGGCTCGGCGACCTGCTCGAGCAGGTCCGGTCGGCCGGGCTATCGGTCGAGCTTTCGATCCTGGGCGATCGGCGCCCACTTGATCCGGGTCTCGAGCTTTCGGCGTATCGGATCATCCAGGAGGGCCTGACGAACTCGTTGAAGCATGCCGGCGGTGGCCGAGCCCGGGTGGCGGTGAGCTACCAGTCGGGCGCGCTAGAGATCTCGATCGACGATGTGCGAGGGCCGGAGCAGGCCGAGCCGATGGAGCCGGCTCATGACGGAAGGGGACTCGTCGGCATGCGCGAGCGTGTGGCGATGTTCCGCGGCACCTTCGCCGCCGAAGCGACCTCGAGCGGATTCCGCGTCCTGGCCCGGCTGCCGGTCGACGAGGCGGTCGTGCCATGAGCATTCGAGTCCTGCTGGTGGACGACCAGCAGCTGGTGCGGACCGGCTTCCGGATGATCCTGGCCGACGAGGAGGGAATCGAAGTCGTCGGCGAGGCGGCGAACGGACGGGAGGCGGTCGAGGCGGCCGTCGAGATGAAGCCCGATGTCGTGGTCATGGACATCCGCATGCCCGTCATGGATGGCGTGGAGGCGACGCGGCTCCTGGTTGACGCGGACCCCGACAGCGGGCCGCGGATCCTGGTCCTCACCACCTTTGACGCCGATGAGCATGTCGTCGAGGCGCTCCGTGCCGGCGCCAGCGGCTTCCTGCTGAAGGACGTGACGCCCATCGATTTCGTGAAGGCCATCCGGATCGTGGCGTCGGGCGAGGCGCTCATCGCTCCGTCGGTCACGCGCCGCCTGCTGGGCCGCTTCGCGCGCCTATCGGTTCCCGCCGACGAGACGCATGCCGAGCGCCTCCGCCAGCTGACTGAGCGCGAGCGCGAGGTGCTGAAGCTCGTCGCACAGGGCCTGGCGAACCGCGAGATCGCGGACCACCTGACCCTCGCCGAGCCAACGGTGAAGACCCATGTCTCGCACCTGCTCCTCAAGCTGGATCTGCGCGCTCGCGCGCAGCTGGTCGTGCTTGCCTACGAGGTCGGCATCGTCCGCCCTGGCGCGAGCTGACGACCAGCTTCCTGAACCGTGTCGACCGACCCTTCCTGAAGAAGTCCATGGACGCCAGCGGGGGATGAGCGCGCACCGATACCACGGTATCGGTCGCGACGTAGGGGAACGCGTCAAGGATCGCGGTCCGCATCGCGACTCGCGATGGACGACATCGGGCCGGCGCGAATCCAGTCTTCAACCATCAATGGGCGGCGAACCGTCCGCCCACACGCGGAGGAACACGCACATGGCAATCCAGGCGGCCATCACCACGGCCGGACTGACCAAGCACTATCCCGGCGTCAAGGCGCTCAGCGACCTGACGCTGGAGGTCCCGACCGGAAGCATCTATGGCTTCCTGGGACCCAACGGGGCGGGCAAGACGACCGCCCTCAAGATGCTCGCCGGCCTCACCCGGCCGACGAGCGGCAGCGCCACCGTGGCCGGCATTCCGGTCGAGGCCGGCCCTGCTTACCGCCAGCAGGTCGGCTACCTCGGCCAGGAGCCGCGCTTCTACGGCTGGATGAGCGGGCGCGAGACGATCGCCTACGTCGGCTCGCTCTACCCACCGGCCGCGCGCCCGGACCGGGCGCGGGTGCAGGAGGTCATCGACCTGGTCGGCATCGCCGATGCGGCCGATCGGCCCAGCAAGACGTACTCCGGCGGAATGCGGCAGCGCCTTGGCATCGCCCAAGCCCTGGTGGCCCGTCCGGCAGTCCTGCTGCTCGACGAGCCCGTCAGCGCGCTCGATCCCATCGGCCGCCGCGAGGTGCTCGAGCTGATGGCGGCCATCAAGGGCGAGGTCACCGTCTTCTACTCGACCCACATCCTCGACGACGTGCAGCGCGTGAGCGACCACGTCGCCATCCTCGACCACGGCAAGCTCGTCAGAGCTCAGCCGACGGCGGAGCTGCTTTCCAGCTTCAGCCGCGACCGGCTGAAGGTCGTGCTCGGCTTCGCCAGCGACGACACCGCCGTGGCGCTCACCGCCATCGGTGGCGTGCTCTCGGTCGAGCCCACCGAGCGCGACGCCGACTCACGGAGCTACGTGCTCCGCATCGACCCCGAGGCGGCAGCCGCCGTGCAGCGCGGCATCACCCGCCTGGCGGCCGATACCGATCTCACCGTCATCGACAACAGCCTCGTCCGCGAGGGCCTGGAGGACGTCTTCATGCGACTCGTGGATACCAAGGAGCGTGCAGCATGACCGCCATCGTTTCGTCGCCCGCCGCCGCGGGCGCATCTTCCGTCGGGTCCCTTCCGGGCTTCGGCGGTCTGCTCCGCAAGGAGCTCACCGAATGGCGCCGCGGGCGCCGAACATGGATCGTGTTCCTCATCAGCGCAGCGTTCATGACCCTGACCGCGCTGAACACGTGGCTCCAGGCGAACCTGCCGGACGAAGCCACGCAGGGGGCACCGGCTCCGATCCTGGATCCATTCATGAACCTCGTGACCGGCGTGTCGAGCCAGATCTTCGTGGTCGCCGCGATCTTCGCGGTGATGGCGATCATCACCGCCGAGCGGGAGAGCGGCACGCTGGCCTGGACGGCCTCCAAGCCAGTCTCGCGCAGCGCGATCTGGCTGTCGAAGTTTGTCGCCTCGAGCGTGGTGCTGTGGGTGGTCGCCGCGATCATCCCGCTGATCGCGACGGTGGCGCTGGTGCTGGCCCTGTATGGCCCGCTTTCGGCGGCGCCGGTCCTGATCCTCGCGGTCGGCATGGGGATGGCGATCGCGCTCTACGTCGCGGTGGCGCTGACCGCCTCCACGCTGGTCACCAGCCAGGCGGCGGTGGCGGGGATCGCCATCGGCTTCATGTTCCTGCCCCAGTTCCTGGGACTGATCGTGCCGAACATGGAGTTCCTGCCGCAGTCGATCCTGCAGTGGTCGATGCTGAGCGCGGCGAGCGAGACGACCAGCTTCGTGACCGTCGTCAGCTGGGCGGTGACCGTCATCGCCCTCGTGTCCTTCTCGGTCCGCCGCATGGAGCGCCTCGAGCTCTGACCGCTCGGCTTTCGAGGCGACTGAATCGGTCTTCCGGGCAACCGGATGGCCGATTCAGTCGCGATGTCGCGGGACCTGCGCAGCCTGGATTACGCCGCTCGCGTGGCCGAACGGACGTCGAGTCTCGAAGCTGATCGCTGGCTGGGCGAGGCGCGCAGCGCCTTCATCGGCGCCTACGGCGCCATCGGTCCATCCGAGAGCGCTCTGATGGAGGCGTTGGAGCTGGAGAAGGCCTGTTACGAGATCCGCTACGAGGCCAGCAACCCGCCCCGACTGGCTCTGGCTGCCGCTCGCCGCAGTCGAACGACTGACGGCCATGGCCTGATCGTTGGGCAGACGCTCACACCGGAGGCGCGAGGGCCTTCGCGGAAGCCTCTCGGGCCGGTGCCGGCGCGGGTAAGGTGAACTCCTGCGAAGCGAGTCATCGACAGGCGATGGAGAGCCGGTAATGCCGGACGCGATTTATTGCCGCGCGCAATTTGGTGAAGGTCTTCCGCATGACGTCAGCTGTCGACGATGAACCTCGGCTGTTTCGCCGAGACGCCCTGACTGTGAGCCAGAAAAGTCCAATGGAGACGCTGCGTTGAACGTAATCAGGCGTTGCTCCATCATCTTGGAGGCATGGCAGCACCGCCGAAGAAGCCGATCCTGGCGTTCATACGGCCCTTCACGACCCACGTCTTCAACCCTGTCTCGCGCCTCTTCGTGAGCCACCTGCCCGGATTCGGGATCATCTCGTACCGCGGGCGGAAGTCAGGCAATACCTACCGGACCCCGATGAACGTGTTCCGCGATGGCGACGACTGGATCTTCGCGCTGACGTACGGCTCCGACGTTCAATGGGTGAAGAACGTGATCGCCGCCGGCGAGGCCGATGTCGAGACGGGTGGGACCACCGTTCACCTGACCGAGCCGCGGCTGTTCGTCGATTCCAGCCGTCGCCTCATGCCGTTCCCGGTTCGGCAGCTCCTGGGCCTGATGCGGGTCAGCGAGTTCCTGCGCATGCAGACGGTGGAGCGGCTGGCCGCGACGACCTGATCGTGGGTCAGGCGCTCGACGCAGCTGTGATCCCAGGCTTCGGTGATATGGTCACGCCGCGCTATGCACCTTGATCTCGACTCCCTCGTATGGCCTGGACGGAATCAACCGGTCATCGCGGCAAACGGCGTGGTCGCCACAAGTCAACCGCTGGCGGCCCTTGCCGGCCTCGATGTGCTCCGCGACGGTGGCAATGCGGTTGACGCGGCGATCGCCATGGCCGCGACGGCTACGGTGGTCGAGCCGGCCACGTCATCCATTGGGGGTGATGCCTTCGCCCTGATCTGGGACGGTGAGCGATTCCACGGGCTGAATGGGTCAGGTCGCGCCCCGGCTGCGCTGTCGGCCGATCTCGTCCGAGGCGGGGGCCACAACTCGGTCCCCGACTACGGTTGGCTGTCGGTCACCCTTCCGGGAGCTCCAGCGGCGTGGCGCCCACATCGCCGGCAGCGACCACCGCGGCGACGGCCAAGCCGCCGGCTTCTAAGGCGCGAAGGGACACCGATCCGGCGAAGCAATCGGAATGGAGGGACCTCCTTGACGACGAAGCACTTCGACAAGCGGTACGGGACGAACGCTGCAGAAAGCTACGAGGCGCTGTTCGTCCCGCGGATCGGACGGCCATGTGCCGAGGCACTCGTCGGCGCAGCGGGGATCAACGAAGGCGAACGCGTCCTCGATGTGGCGTGCGGGACGGGGATCGTCGCCCGGCTCGCGCTCGAGCGCACGGGCGGACTGGTCGAGGGCGTGGACGCCAACCCGGGGATGGTTGCGGTCGCACGCACCCTCGCCCCGAACGTCGCATGGCACGAGGCTCCGGCCGATGCACTACCGCAGGAGGACGGGACGGTAGACGTCGTTCTGTGCAGCCTCGGACTGATGTTCTTCCCGGACCGTACCGCGGCGCTCCGAGAGATGTACCGCGTGCTCACGGACACCGGTCGCGCGGGTGTGCTCGTCGCCGGACCGACGCCGGAGCCGATGGCGATCCTCGCCGACGCGCTCGCGCGCCACGTCGATCCCAAACTGAGTGGGTTCATCCACCAGATCTTCTCGCTCAACGACGCCGGCGAGCTCGAGGCGCTGTTCACGAGCTGCGGGTTCAAAGACGTTGATCTGCAGGTCAACGAACCGACGGTCACGCTCGGTCCCCCAGCTGAGTTCCTGTGGGACTACATCAACAGCACGCCGCTCGGTTTGGCCGTATCAGCCGCGAGCGACGAGCAGCGCGCGGCGCTGGAGCGCGATGTCGTTGATCGCTGGAGCAGCCATGTCGTGGGTGCGGACTTCGTGATGACCATCCGCACGCTGGTCGCGATCGGCCAGAAGTAGGGACACTGACGACATTCACCAAGTACGTCGCGGATGCTGCGGACGCCCTGCACGTGGATGTCGAACCACCCACTGCGTCGGTCATCTTCCGAAACAAGGCGTTGCTCTCGGACGGCTGGCGATCGATCCCGCTCCGAGATCAGGGGCATAAGAACCGGGATCCGTCACCAGAAGTCGGTGATGCTCCCCTTGACGACCGTCGCAGCTCTACGCATAATGCCTAGCAGTGCTACGTAACGACCCATCGTCCACGGCAATTGATCGCGCCCTGTCCAAGGACTTCGTCGCCGCCTCGTCGGTGCCGCTCATCCTGTCGATCCTCAGTCACGGCGACAGCTACGGCTACGAGATCATCCGGCGGGTGCGCGAGCTCTCGGACGGCGAGATGCGCTGGGCCGATGGGATGCTCTACCCGATCCTGCATCGGCTCGAGAAGCGCGGACTGATCGAGTCGTACTGGGGCAGCGGCGACGGTGGTGGCCGACGGCGCCGCTACTACCGTCTGCGCCAACCCGGCATCGACGAGCTGGCGAGCCTGCGGACGAGCTGGAAGCGGATGAGCACCATGCTGCAACGCCTCGAGGGAGGAGGAACCCATGTTTGACCTGGACCGAGAGGCGGCGGCTTGGTTGGCGTCATTCCGGGCAGAGCGGTGCGAGGGCGATGCCACCCTCGTCGAGCTGGAGGACCACCTCCGCTCCGAGATCGAGCGCCTCACCGCCGACGGGATGCCGGCAGCGCGCGCCTTCGAGGTCGCGACCTCGAAGATCGGCAGCACCGCCGACTTGAACGCCGAGTACGACAAGAACCGCTCGCTCGTCTCACGGATCCATCGAACTGTCGCGCGCTTCGACCCCTCGCTTTCGGGCCGTTGGGATAGGAGTGCGAACCCGCACGCAATCCTGAACCCGCACGCAATCCTCGGGGCCTCACTGATCATCGCCGCTGCCGTGATGCTGGAGGATGTCGACGTCGTCGCCGTCGAGGCCGGCGGCTTCCTGCTCATCGTCGTGTTCGTCGCGCTGTGGGTCGCCTCGTCTCAGCCGATCAATCGGCGCTGATCTGACGCGTCGGCCCGAGGCCATGAAGGCCATCGTCGCGCCGCCGCTTCATCGAACTCCCACGCGTCCACCGCCTTGGCCGCCAGGAACCCTCGCTCACCTAATCGCGCTTCAGCGAGCGCATTCCCAGGTGGCCGCGCTCACCGGGTGTTCACCATGTGGGGCCCCACTGCGTATCGGGTGCTCGGCTTCGCCCTGGAACGCGGTACGCTTCGAGGATGAGCATGAGCGATGCCCGCCGAGCCGATGGCGGGCATGACGGCCTGATTCGCCGGTGGCGCTGAGGGTCTGGCGCGGCAATCCGTATCCGCTCGGCGCGACGTGGGACGGATCGGGCGTCAACTTCGCGATCTTCAGCGAGAACGCCGACGCCGTCGACCTGTGCCTCTTCGGGGCCGATGCCGGCGCCGACGCCGATGGCGGCAAGGAGGAGCGGGTCCGCCTGACCGAGCAGACCGATCTCGTCTGGCACTGCTATCTGCCCGATGCCCGTCCGGGCCAGCGCTACGGCTACCGGGTGCATGGCCCGTATGCGCCCGGCAAGGGGCATCGGTTCAACCCGGCCAAGCTGCTGATCGACCCGTTCGCGAAGCGCCTCGACGGGACCGCCACCTGGGACGACGCGCTCTTCGGCTACCGCATCGGCGGCGAAGAAGAGAAGCCGGATGACCGGGACAGTGCGCCGTTCGTGCCGAAGAGCGTGGTCGTGAACCACGCCTTCGTGTGGGGCGACGACACGCAGCTGCGCACGCCGCTCGATCGGACCCTCATCTACGAGGTCCACGTCAAGGGTTTCACCAGGCTCAACCCCGAGGTGCCCGAAGAGCTGCGCGGGACCTACGCCGGCCTGGGCTCCGCGCCGTCGATCGACTACCTGACGAACCTCGGCATCACCGCCGTGGAGCTGCTGCCGGTGCACCAGCACGTCGACGAGCGGCACCTGGTCGAGCGCCGGCTCGTGAACTACTGGGGCTATAACACCATCGGCTTCTTCGCGCCGGACGTGCGCTACTCGGCCACCGGCGAGCCCGTGAGCGAGTTCAAGACGATGGTCAAGCGGCTCCACGACGCGGGGATCGAGGTCATCCTGGACGTCGTCTACAACCACACCGGCGAGAGCAACCATCTCGGGCCGACGCTGAGCTTCCGGGGCATCGACAACGCCGCCTACTACCGGCTCAACCGCGAGAACCAGGCCCTCTACGTCGACTACACCGGCACCGGCAACACGCTCGACGCCACCTCGCCGCGGGTGCTGCAGCTGATCATGGACTCGCTGCGCTACTGGATCACCGACATGCACGTCGATGGCTTCCGCTTCGACCTCGCATCGGCGCTTGCGCGCGAGCTGCACGACGTCGACAAGCTCGGCAGCTTCTTCGACATCATCCACCAGGACCCGATCATCAGCCAGGCGAAGCTCATCGCCGAGCCATGGGACGTCGGTCCCGGCGGCTACCAGGTCGGCAACTTCCCGGTCGGCTGGGCCGAGTGGAACGGCAAGTACCGCGACTCGGTGCGCCGCTTCTGGAAGGGGATCGGCGGCCAGGCGGCGGAGCTTGGCTATCGGCTCACCGGCAGCTCCGACCTGTATGCCGGCTCGGGTCGGCGTCCGCATGCGTCCATCAACTTCGTCACCGCCCACGACGGCTTCACGCTCAACGACCTCGTCAGCTACGAGTCCAAGCACAACGAGGCCAACGGCGAGGACAACCAGGACGGCGGCGACAACAACGAGAGCATGAACTTCGGCGTCGAGGGCGAGACCGATGAAGAGGGGGTCATCGAGATCCGCGAGCGCCAGAAGCGCAACTTCCTGGCCACCCTGATCCTGAGCCAGGGTGTACCGATGCTGCTCGGTGGCGACGAGATCGGCCGCACCCAGGGCGGCAACAACAATGGCTACGCCCAGGACAACGAGATCAGCTGGTATAGCTGGGACCTGAAGCGTCGCGATCGGCAGCTGCTCGCCTTCACCCGGTCGCTGATCCGGCTCTTCATCGGCCATCCGGTCCTGCGCCGGCGGCGCTTCTTCCAGGGACGCCAGATCCGTGGCTCGCGGGTGAAGGACCTCACCTGGTTCGCGCCCGATGGCACCGAGATGACCGACGAGGAGTGGCAGGCGCCGGGCGTGAAGACGCTGGCGGTCCAGTACGCCGGCGACGCCATCGACGAGCGCGGGCCGCGCGGCGAGCGGATCACCGACGACACGCTGCTCGTGATCCTCAACGCCGACGACCATCCGGTCGCCTTCACCGTTCCGAACCACGAGGCCGCGAAGCGCTGGGAGCTCGTCTTCGACACGGTGCACCCGACCTTCAGCGCCGCGCACGGCACCTTCGACGGCGGGGCCTCCTACCGCGTCGCCGAACGGTCCGTGGTCTGCCTGCGTCGCCTGCCGCGTGTCCGGCGTGTCAACGCCTGAGCTGGTCGCCGGCTCGTACGTCGACGCCCATCGCCGCCGTCGCGCGATCAGCCGGGAGGTCCGCGACGCGGTCCTGGCGACGATGGGCCTGGCGCCCGGCGAGGAGCCGCCGGCGTCTGCGTCCGTGGCGATCGTGCGCCGCGGGGATACGCTTCCGGCTGTCGGGGAGCTGACGCTCGAGGACGGGACGCCGCTGGGGCGGCCGGAGACCCTGCCGCCGGACGCGCCGTTTGGCTACCACGCCCTGCTGCGCGACGACGGCAACGCACAGCTGCTCATCGCCGGTCCCGGCCGCTGCCACCTGCCCGCTGACCTGCGGGCGTGGGGCTGGGCGATCCAGCTGGCCGTCACGCGCTCGATTCGCTCGTGGGGAATCGGCGACCTCGGCGACCTTCGCGACCTGGCGACGTGGTCGGCCTCGGCCGGCGCAGGTTTCGTGTCGGTCGGCCCGCTCAGCGCGCCCAATCCCGGGCCGCATCCCGAGCCCAGCCCGTACTACCCGAGCACCCGCCGCTTCGGCAATCCGCTCTACCTCGTGACCGATGGCGCCGACGAGGTGGGGAGGGCGCTGAACGCGGAGCGGTTGATCGACCGTTCGCGGGTGCTGGCGCTGAAGCTGGCGGCACTCGAACGGACCTGGGAGCGTGGCGGGTTCGACCTCGCTGCATTCGAGGCGTGGCGGCAGGCCCAGGACGGGGCGCTCGAGCGCTGGGCGACCTTCTGCATGCTCTTCGAGCGGTTCGGCCCCGGTTGGACCCGTTGGCCGGAGGCATTCCGCGACCCGCGGAGCGACGCGGTGGCATCGGCGCGCTCAGAGGACGGTGACCGCGTCGCTTTCCACGCCTGGATCCAGTGGTGCTTCGACCAGCAGCTCGCCGCGGCTTCGGGGCCGCTCCGGCGCATCGCCGACATGCCGGTCGGCGTCGATCCTGACGGCTTCGACGCCTGGGACTGGCAGGACCAGCTGGCCAGCGGCGCCGCGCTCGGCGTGCCGCCGGATCGGTTCAACACCTCCGGCCAGGACTGGGGCTTCCCGCCGTTCGTCCCGCATCGCCTGCGCGAGGTGGGGTATCGGCCGTTCATCGACACCGTCAGGGCCCAGCTGCGGCATGCGGGCGGCCTGCGCTTCGACCACGTGCTCGGGCTCTTCCGCCAGTGGTGGATCCCGGCCGGGCACGATCCGACCGAGGGCGCGTACGTCCGCCAGCCGACCGACGAGCTGCTCGAGATCGTCGCGATCGAGTCGCATCGCGCGTCCGCCGTGATCGTGGGCGAGGACCTCGGCACCGTCCCAGCCGGCGTGCGTTCCGAGCTGCGCCGCCGTCGCATGCTCTCGACCCGGCTCGCGCTCTTCGAGCGGAAGCCGCCCCACGCTTACCCGCGCCAGGCGTTCGCCGCCATCTCCACCCACGATCTGCCCACGCTCGCCGGCCTCTGGACGGGCGCCGACCTCGGCGACCAGGCCGCGGCCGGCGTCACGCCCGATCCCGATGGAGCTGGGAGGCTGCGAGCCCGCCTGCTCGGGGCGGCCGGCCTGGGTGCCGATGCGACGCTCGACGAGCTGGTGGTCGGGCTGCATCGGTCGCTCGCCGCGTCGCCGGCAATGCTCGTGGCCGCCACGCTCGAGGATGCCCTGCGCGTCGAGGAGCGACCGAACCTGCCCGGCACCGTCGCCCCGCAGCGGGCCAACTGGTCTCTGGCGCTCCCGGTGGGTGTGGACGAGCTTGCCGCCGACCCCCGGGTAGCGGCCCTGGTCGAGGTCCTCCGGCGCTAGGCTCATGGGCCTCCGGCGCCCCGGATGTGCCGGAGCGTCACGCATCGGCCAACAAACGGGGATGCGCGCGGTTCTTTGGCCGCGGATGTGCCGGAGCGTCACGCATCGGCCATCCAAGGGCGGTCGATGGGCTCCCGATGGCGGTCGTGTGCCGCAGAGGCACAGATCGGCCGCGAAACGGGCATCGGAGAGGGCGATCTGGCTGCTCGTTGGCCAATGCGTGCAGGAGCGGCACACGGAGGGGCTTCGCGGGGCCGCCGTTCGTCGATACGTGCCGCAGCGGCACATCTCGAGGATCTGGGGTTCGCGCTCGCCCAAGTGGCGACGCGGCGCGCGGCTTGCACCTAGCAGAACTCGAACCGAATCGAGCACAGCAAAGGACGTGATATTCAATGACCGATCGACTGACCGATCGCGTGGCCCTCATCACCGGTTCCGACTCCGGCATCGGCCAGGCAACCGCCATCGAGTTCGCCAAGGAGGGAGCCGATGTCGTGGTGACCTACTACTC
>JBOGSW010000223.1:0-50590 GCA_050695815.1 Candidatus Limnocylindria bacterium
CCAGGAATCCACCTGGCGAGCCGCGTCAAGGAGCCATACGCCCGCTCGCGCGAGATCTTGAGGGTACAGCGGCAGCGAGAAGGCCCAATTCGTGCTCAGAATCGGGCTAGATGAGACTTGGTACCGCATACCGGAATCGCGGCGAGCGTCCGGTGGAGTCCGACTGAGTACGGTTGTTACGGTGGAGTACGGCCAGCTCCGGTGGGTTCCGGCCGGCTTGAGGGTACGAATGAGGGTACAAAGGCAACCTCACGAGGGCGTTGGCAGCCGCCATCTCCGGAACCGCACATCCCGCCAGACTCCCGCTCGTGGCGCCTCATCATTACGCCCGGATTGGCGGCGCGCCGTATCTCGTCATCATCGTCGCTCCGGGGGCCCGGCGCCTTCGCAAGCCTGCGCAAGCTGCCACAAAACTCGTGATCATTGACGAGTTGATCGTGGTGGCCGGCTCGACCAACTACACGGGACCGGCGAACCTGTACAACGACGAGAACATCTTCGTCACGGGCTCGACGCGCGAGGAGGTCTCAGGAGTCGAGGTGGAGGTCACCGACCGGAAGATAGGCGGGTTCTTCAAGGCTGAGATCGAGCGCATCATTGGCTTCTGCGAGCCGTACGACCCAGCAGCGTGATGCACGTCGGGGCGAACTGCGCGTTTAGGGGTATGAGACCGCGCATCTCGTCCTCATTCACCAGACAGCGGTATCTGCCCCGTGCGACAGGCGGGAAGTCCCTCTTGCTCGTGGCAGATGCCGAGAGTAGGGTCAGTTTCATCCGCCCGGATGACGACAACTCGCATGGAGCTGGCCACGCTGGAGGGGTGAACCGATGCACGAGCAGCGTCCGCAGAACACGGATGACCCTGACATGACCAGCCTTTCGAACCTGACGCCTGCCGAAGAGCGTGTCTTCAATGAAGCCCTGCGCGGGCTGTCCGTGAAGGAACTTGCAGAGCAGCTCTACCTCACTGAGGCCACCATCAAGAGCCACCTCGCTCACATCTACTCCAAGCTCGGCGTTCGTGGGCGATTGGATCTCTTGGCCCGATTCGCATCGAGTGAGAACGGCGGTGATGGCGCCCCTTCCACCGCTCGCAATCGGCGGAATAGGCAGGGCGGCCACGAGTCAGGCCCACCCAAGATGCCATGGATGGCGTATGGAGCGGTTCCAGGCGCGATCATCGCGGCGCTGCTGCTGTTCGTCCTCACGGTCTGGCTGGTTGAGACGCTCAGCGTGCAGAGCACCAGCCGCGCTCATGTTGACCAGCTGATCAACGCGGATGCCGTCGCCGAACTGGAGCTCGTCGGCACAACGCTGGAGGTCACGACGTCGGATGGCCAGCACCTCGAGGTGGCCGGGGTGACTGCTGATGAGATTCGCCCATTGGCGACGGAGCACGAGATTCCGTTTGCGATTCGCTCAGCCGGCGCCGACACGCTGGCAGGGTGGCAGATCACCTTGAATCTGCTGCCATATGCGGCGCTCCTCATCGCCGTCTGGATAGGTGCCGTAGCCCTCTTCCGAACGGTCGCCGCTCGGCGAAGCGCCACCGCTTAGCTGATCCGTACATCGGCCGCCGCTCAGCACGAGTTCATCCGAACGGATGAGCCGGTTTCGCCTGCTTGGCCGGTGTCTCGCCGCCGGCTTCTGCTGAGACGCAGGTCAGACGTCCGTTTGGACGATCTGCGAAGCCAAGGAGGGAGCCGATGTCTAAACGATGGGTTCGAGTGGTGCTGGCCCTCTCGCTTGTTGCGATCCTCACGATACCGAGCGCCACGGCTGCCACGGACGTACCGGCCTTCCCCGACTCGGAGGAGGAATGGCTGGCGATGTCGCCGGCCGAGCAGGCCGCTTTGATGGACCATCAGCGAAAGAAGCTCGACATCCTACTAGGCTCGGGCACCGCCGAGGTCTACACGGTATACGGGACATCAGCACCAGCCGACTCCGCATCGACGATGTCCATCTCCGTCAGTCGTAACTGTTATGTTCAGTGGATCATCATTCCAGGCGAGGGGGACTGGGTACGCGGCGGCGGCTGGACGAGCGCATCTGACGAAGTCGATCACATCTGGGCAGGCAGGTCCGGCAAGAAGGGCAAGTTCTACCGCGACGGCCAGCTCAAGGGAAACTGGTACCAGGAGAGGTGGCCCGGATCGTATGCGGAGCGCCAGTCCGACTACCATTGGGCCTTCTGGTGGGAGTACGTGCACTGGACAACGCAGGGATGGCACGGCGCCTACAACAACGGACAGTACCTGATGAATGACAGCTACTGCTTCGCCGAGAAGTGGATGTAACAGACCGCGCGCCCGAAGGGCCGCGTCAAATGGCGCGGCCCTTCTCATGCCCGTAGGTGCTGAGCGAGCTGCGGAACCGCCCATAAGCTTCAGCCACGGCCCTCGACCCGCGCGGGATCTGCATGTCCATGTGCACGTCGGCCTGGGTGATCGTGAGGGTCATTCCACTTGCCCGCATGCGCTCCTCGGTGAGGCCCTTCGCGCGCAGCAGCGGCGCCGCGCTGTGCGGGCCGCTCCCGAGCACCGAGGTGAAGGTGAACCGCTCGATGCCTGCATGGGCGTCAGCGTTGATCAGGTCCCAGCGTGATCGTCTCGAGTGGCGTCACACCGGCCCGGCCAGCCTTACCGAGTCAATGCCTGCGCGGGCGGACGCGGCGATGGCAGCCTTGAGGGTACGAATGAGGGTACAGCGGAAACGAGAAGGCCCAATTCGTGCTCAGAATCGGCCTAGATGAGACTTGGTACCGCATACCGGATTCCCAGTGAATCGTCTCATGCGTCTCAGCCGCGTTCACCCAGTACATCCAAGAGACGTATGAGGCGCATGAGACAGGATTCATAAGGGTCCAGATAAGGGACCACCCAGCTCAGCGCGCCGTCGCCCATAACCGGGAAGAGCACCGGGCAGGATCGCGGCGTTCTGCGCGCGACCGTGATTACGCGGCGCCACCAGTTACTGTTGCCTCAGACCGGGGTGTGTCGAACCCCCGACCTGCTGGATCCGAAGTCCGATGCCAGTGGAAGCGCCCGCGCGGAGAGTGTTCGGATCCAGTCGGGCGCGCGACACGCTCCGCCGGGCTGGGTCGACCTTACCGACCGTGATGAGTGTGGCCTGCGCATTGAACTGGCTCATGCCTTCTCGACCTCGATCAGCACCCGGTGCAGCAGTGTGCGCAAGCGGCGCACGTAGTCGGCCTTGGACCATTCTCGGCCCACCACCAGTTCCTCCCATAGCTGCCATGAGGTCAAGCCGCAGAGGATGTCGGTAGCCGTCTCGACGTCCCAGGCGGGTAGGAGCAATCCGTCGCGCTCCAGCCGCTCGACGACTCCGCGGTACAGATTGCGCCGAGATGCCATCCGCTCCTCCCACGCGGCCTTAATGGCATCGTCATGATGGCGGCCGGCCAGCAACACGCGGGCGACCGGATACGCGACCGGGTGATACTCGGCATGGACGTTGGCCACCGCATCCAGCGCCGCAACGGACGTTCGAGCGTCGAAGACGCGCTGCAGCAGCGCATGCAGCATCCCGGTCTCGTCCATGTGCTGCACCATCGCGATCAGCAGGCCGGTTCGCGATCCGAAGTGAACGTAGACGGTCTGGCGCGACACGCCCGCCGCATCGGCCACGCCTTCCAGCGTCACGCCGGTACCGCGCTCCCGTACGACACGGGCGGCGGCATCCAGGATCGACTCGCGGGTCGACGGCGGCGGTTTCGAGGTTGACACGTTGTAAGGAACCCGGCTAGCGTGAGAGTCGAATCTTACAGTGTGTAAACCCTTAGCCTCGAAGCGGTCGAGGAATTGGTCGGGAATGAGTGGAGGGCCTTCACCTGGTGGGTACAGAGATCACGGCGGAGAGCAGCGCCAGCATCGAGAGGCCGGTGCAGGATGTGTGGGCTTTCGTATCGAATCCGAGCAATGAGCCCCGGTGGCATACCGATATCGTCGACATCAAGTCCGCGGGCGATCCGGCCGGTCACTCGCCAGAGTCGTGGGCTGTAGGAGCCACGTGGCTCGTGACGGTCCAGTTCATGGGACGCCGGCAATACGAGGTCGAGATCACCGCCGTCGAGCCCATGCGTCGGATCGAGATCACCACGAAGACCGGCCCGATGAAGCCTATCGCCAGCTATGAGTTCCAAGGAGCCGATGGTCACACGCGCTTCACGCGTCGCGTGGACATGCCGCTCAGTGGACCGATGCGCCTCCTTGCGCCACTGATGCGAGGAGACCTGCGGAAGCGAAACGCTCGGTTCGTCCAGAATCTCAAGGAACTGCTCGAGACATAGAGCGACGCGCGAGAGGCCGGGCCAGCCCGCGGCCGACCATCACGACGCGCCCAAGATGCTCTCGTAGCGTTGCAGAGAAGGCCCAACTCGTGCTCAGAGTCGGCCTAGATGAGACTTGGTACCGCATACCGGAATCGCGGCGAGCCTCCGGTGGAGACCGACTGAGTACGGTTGTTCCGGTGGGACCCTGGCCAGTTTCGGTGGATTCCGGCCGGCTTGAGGTACAGAGCCCGACCCGATTGTCCTCATGCCTGTCAGCGCATGAGGCCTTCGCATGCCACGCCGAGCGCGAAGCGGCATAACTGAGGGCGTCGTTCCGAGCGACCACCTCACCGGCGGCGGACGAGCTTGCGGATCTCCTCGAACCACAGCACCGAACTGGCGATGGCCGCGCACAGCAGCCAATCGCCGAGGCCGAGCGGAGCGGTGCCGAACGCCTCATTCAGGAGCGGCAGGTGGACGACGACGACCTGCAGCGCCAGCGAGATGGCGATCGCCGCCAGGAGCGGGCGATTCGCCCCGAGTCGAGCGAACGCCGACTCCCGTTCGGCGCGCGCGTTCAGCGCATTGAAGAGCTGCGCCAGCACGAGCACCGTGAAGGCGGCGGTGCGCGCCTCGGTCAGGCTCGACGAGCCGGCGACCAGGCCACCCGGCAGCTTCAGGTCGAGCATAAGCAGCGTGGCGAGGGCCATGACCACGCCGATCAGGAGCACCGCGACCTGCATCTCGCGGTCGATCACCCGCTCGCGCAGCGTGCGCGGCGGGCGGCGCATCACGTCGGGCGGCGGCGGTTCGTAGGCCATTGCCAGCGCCGGGCCGGAGTCGGTCAGCAGGTTGATCCACAGGATCTGGGTCGCCAGCAGCGGCGCGGCCACCGCTTCGCCGGCCAGGTCGAGGCCGATGACCGAGGCGCCGATGACGCCGAGGAACAGTGTCAGCACCTCGCCGCTGTTCGACGACAGCAGATAGCGCAGCGAGCGCCGGATGTTGGCGAAGATGGCTCGACCCTCGCGCACCGCGCCGACGATCGTCGCAAAGTTGTCGTCGACGAGGATCATCCTGGCCGCCTCTTTGCTGACGTCGGTCCCGGTGATGCCCATCGCGATCCCGATGTCGGCCGCCTTGAGTGCCGGTGCGTCGTTGACGCCATCGCCGGTCATCGCCACCACGTTGCCGTCGGCTTGGAGGGCGTCCACGATGCGCAGCTTGTGCTCGGGTGCGACGCGCGCGTAGACCGAGACCGCGTGCGCCCGCGCGGCCAGCACGTCGTCATCCAGGGCGTCAAGCTCGAGCCCGGTCATGGTCACCCCGGCGGCGAGAGCGCCGGACGCATCGGACGTGCCGGAGGTTGGCGCCGGTGTGATCCCCAGGTCGCCGGCGATTCGCGCCGCGGTGCGGGGGTGATCGCCGGTGATCATCACGACGCGAATGCCGGCGGCCCTCGCTTCAGCGATGGCTCGAGCGGCCTCGGGGCGGGGCGGATCGATCATCCCCACCACACCCGCGAAGACCAGGTCCAGCTCGAGCGACTCGTCCGCGTCCGGCGCCGATGTGGTCTCGAGCCGTCGATACGCGACGCCCAGCGTGCGCAGGGCGTCCCCCGCCAGCCGCTCAATACTGGCGAGGATTTCGCCCCGCCGCTCATCCGTGAGCGACATCTCGTCCGTGCCCACCCGCTCCCGGGAGCACCGCCCCAGGAGGACGTCGGGCGCACCCTTGGTCACGATCGCGATCCGTCCCTCGCGTGCGGCGTCGACCTCGATGCTGCTCATCAGCTTGCGCTCTGCAGTGAATGGCACCTCGGCCACACGGGTGAAGCGGGCGCGGCGCTGCTCGGTGAAGCCCAGCTTGCGTTCGGCCACCAGGAAGGCGGCATCGGTCGGGTCGCCCTGGACGCTCCACGCGCCGCCCTCCTCACGCAGGACAGCATCGTTCGCCAGGCTCCCACCAGCGAGCACGACCCGCGCCTCCTCGAGCAGTGGGCCGTCGTGGATCGGCTGGTCTCCGGCTCGGATCTCGCCCTCCGGTCGGTAGCCGATGCCGCCGATCGAGACCTCGCCGGAGCGGGTGACCACGCGCTGGATCGTCATCTCATTCCTGGTCAACGTGCCGGTCTTGTCGGACCCGATCACCGAGGCGGAGCCGAGCGTCTCCACCGACGAGAGCCGCTTGACGATGGCGCGTTGGCGGGCCATGCGCTGAACGCCGAGTGCCAGGATCAGGGTCAGGATCGCCGGAAGACCCTCCGGCACCGCCGCAACGGCGAGCGAGACGCCGAGGAGCAGGACGGCGATCAGGTCGGACGCCCCGCTCACGCCGGAGGTCAGCAGGATCGTCCCGACCACCACGGCAGCGATGCCGATGACGGCGACGCCGAGGACCCGGCCGACACGCTCGATCTCGCTCTGGAGCGGCGTCCTCTCCTCGGCGGTGCGCCCCAGGAGCTCCGCGATCCGGCCCATCTCGGTGCACATCCCGGTGGCGGTCACGATCGCGCGGCCGCGCCCGCGCGCCACCGCCGTCCCCCGGAACACCATGTTCAACCGATCGCCGAGCGATGCGGGCTGTGTCAGGGGCCGGGGGTCCTTGAGCACTGGCTCGCTCTCGCCGGTCAGCGACGCCTCAGCGACGGTCAGCGCGGCAGCCTCGACGAGCCGGCCGTCGGCGGCGATGGCGTCTCCCTCCTCGAGAAGGAGGAGGTCGCCGGGCACGACGTCCTCCGCCGCGACGCGGACCTGCCGCCCGCCGCGCAGCACCCCGGCGCTGGGCGCCGCCATGCGCTGCAGTGCCGCCACCGCCCGCTCGGCGCTTCGCTCCTCGAGAAAGCCGATAACGCCATTGGCGACGATGATCGCGGCGATCACAATCGCCTCGAACGGCACCCCGTCGGATCCCTCAAAGGCCCACGCCAGGAGCGAGACGGCGACGGCGGCCAGCAGCAGGTAGATCAGCGGGTCGGCGAACTGGGCGAGGAGCTTCCTCCAGGCAGGCATCCGGGCGGCCGCGTCCAAGAGGTTTGGACCGATCCGTGCGCGACGCGCGGCGGCCTCCGCCACGCTCAGCCCGGTGCCCGGAACGCTGCCCAGGGAGCGGCCGACGGTGTACGCATCCACGAGCGACGGATCGCCGACGGACGGCTCGGCGAGCTCCGGGCCGCCGGCAACCTCGATCGCGGCGGAGTCCGGCGCGATACCTGGCGGCGACGCCTCTCGCGCATCCATGGTCGGCCGTTTCAAGAGTCTCATCCTTCGTGACGGGTACTCGACTGCGGTAGGACCGTGCAAGTCGCGGCCGCCGATCAGCCGGGGTCACACCTTGTGCCTCAGTCAATCGCCGTACTGCGGCCACGCCTCCTCGCGCTGAACGCGGATCGTGAGCTTCGTCTCCCTCTGACTGAGTGCGCCAGCTGCAGCCCACACGGGTTCCATACGGGGGCCACCCCTGATGCCGAGAAGCAGCGGGATCTCGATGAGGGTGGTTCCCTCCTCGGAGTCGATATAGATCCGCCGCACATTGCCTTCATGCACGAGTTTCTGAAGGGTGGCGATCATCTCCTCGCCGCGCGATGAATGGCCGTTCGATTGGCCAGGAGCCGCCTGTGAGGCGGATACATCTCCTCGATCGCGCGTGCGCCGGTTGGTCGAGGTCATTTCAGACCTCCGTGGAACGAGCTGTGCAGCACGCCCCCACGATGTGGATGCCGGCGCCGGCAATCATGACTATCCTCCTGTCTCATCCGAATTTTCGGGCAGCCCGCTGCGGCTTCCTGAACAGGCCGAGCTGAAGGCCAGCTCATTGATGGAACCTTGTCAGGCGCGAAACCGGGGAGGCACTCTGCCCGGCCGGTCTCGTCGCCTGACCGGAATCCGTGTGCCGTCGTCAGCCGGCTCTCGCCACGACCGCCTGCTCGATGAGCTCCACCAAGCGCTTCGCGTAGCGCGTGAAGCCGCCGGCATGGCTGGCGTCGTCGAAGCGAACGACGGTTGATCCCGCCCGCTCTGACATGAACTGCTGTGCGGCTGGGTCGATCACGAGATCCTGGCCCGAGATCGCGTACCACGACGGCAGGTCGTGCCACGCCACCGGCCCGGACGGCTCGCCGAGGGCCTCGAGGCTCGCCGGCCGCTGAGCCGCGTTGAGCTCGGCCGCCTGTTCCGCGCTCAGATCCTGGCAGAAGACCTGGGGGAAGAACGCACGGTCGATGTAGGCGAACGGGTGAGGATCAAAGACGAGGTGCTTGACCAGCTCGCTCTCTCTGTATCCCTCCTGGACGCTGAAGGCGGACTGCCCCTCTTCTGGGATGAGTCCGGCCGTGTAGACGAGGGCTACGACGTCGGATCGGCCGGCCGCGGCATTCGAGATCACCATCCCGCCGTACGAGTGGCCGACGAGGATCTTCTTGCCGGGGATCCCGTCGAGGGTCGCCCGAACGGTCGCCGCGTCGCCGCTGAGGGTCGCTTCGTCGAGCGCCGGCGCTGCCGTGGCGAAACCGTCTTCCTGCAGGATGGCGGCAACCTGGTCCCAGCCGGACGGTCCGGCCCATGCGCCATGGACGAGGACGATGGTGTGGCCTTCGCCCTCGATGCGGTCGGTGGGGTTCTGCGGAACAACTACTGCGTTCATCGGATCTGTCCTTTCACTTCGCTTGGGTGATTCCTTGTGGATCGCAGGATGTCGAGCCTGACGAGGCACCAGGCGGAGTGCCTGATCGCACATCCGCCTGGCTCTCCATCGTCAACCGGCCGTCGCGGCGACCGCCTCCTCGATCAGCTTCACGAAGCGGCTCACGTAGTGGGTGTAGGCGCCGGCATGGCTGGCGTCGTCAAAGCGCACCACTGTCGCTCCGGCACGAGCCGACATGAACTCCTGCGCTGCGGGGTCGATGATCAGGTCCTGGCCGGAGATCGCGTACCACGACGGCAGCGTCTTCCAGGCGACCGGACCGGACGGCTCGGTGAGCGCACCGAGGCCCGTCGCCCGCTGGCCAGCGTTGAGCTCGGCGGCCTTCTTCGGGCTCAGGTCCTGGCAGAAGAACTGGGGGAAGAACGCCGGGTCGATGAACGCGAACGGGAACGGATCGAAGATCAGGTGGTTCAGCGCCTCGGACTGCCTGTAGCCGTCCTGCACGGTGAACGCCGTCTCGCCCTCATCGGGGACGAGCCCCGCGGTGTAGACGAGCGCACGCACGTCGGAACGTCCGGCCCCGGCGTTGGAGATGACCATCCCGCCATAGGAGTGGGCGACGAGGATCTTGTCCCCGGGGATCGCGTCGAGCGTGGCCCGAACGGTCGCCACGTCGCCGCTGAGCGTCGCCTCTTCGAGTTCCGGCGTCGCGGTGGCGTAGCCGTCCTTCTGGAGGCCGGCCACGACCTGGTCCCAGCCGGACGGTGAGGCCCAGGCGCCGTGGACGAGCACGATCGTCGGGCGGTCGCCCGCGAGCACGGGCTTCGCCAGAGCCGTGGCCGGGAGCATGGAGAGCAGCAGCAACGCGCACGCCGCGAGGGCGATCACGATCTTCGACGATTGGGCCCGCGCCCGACGATCATCGATCACTCGGGCCTGCACAGACATGGTGTTCATTGGGTGACCTTCTCCTTCGTGTTGCATGAGTGGGCGCAGACGCGCCCGGTTGACCGGGATGAACCGTCGAGGCGCTACGCCACGGCCGCCTTCGCGGCAGCGGCGGCGGCCTCACGCAGCCAGTCGTCGAGTCGGATCTCGCCGAGCGTCGCCTCGTCCCCTGGCACGAGGGTGCGTTCTCCCACCGCGATGCCGAAGTAGCCTGCCTGCGGGTCGGCCACGACCTCGCGTGGGTCGTTCTGGGCGGCGAGGACGCGTCGGATGACCGCGTCGAACCGGAGCTGCTCCGGCCCGCCGACCTCGACGATGCCGTTCACTGGGGCGCTGGCGGCGGCCCGGGCGACGGCTTTGGCCACGTCGTCAGCGGCCATGGGCTGGAAGAGCACCGGTGGCACGCGGACGGTGTTTCCGTCGGTGGCGCTGTCGGCGATGCTCTTGCTGAACTCGAGAAACTGAGTGGCGTGGACGATCGTGTACGGGATCGACGAGGCCTGGATCAGCATCTCCTGGGAGAGCTTGGCCAGGAAGTAGCCGGCGGTAGTCGTCTCGGGATCGCCACCCTCGGAGAGGGCTTTGGTGCCAACCACCGATAGGGCGACGTGCTGCCCGACGCCCGCCTCCGCTTCGGCGGCCAGCAGGTTGCGGGTCGACGTCTCGAAGAACTCGAGGGCCGTCGCGTACTCGAAGTTGGGCGAGTTCGACACGTCGACGACGACCGACGCGCCGTCGAGTGCACCGGCCAGCCCTTCGCCGGTGATGGTGTTGATGCCGAGCCTGGGCGAACCCGGAACGGCCTCATGGCCGTGCTCGGTGAGTCTGGCGACGACCTTCGAGCCGATGAGCCCGGTGCCGCCGATGACGACGATCTTCATGATGGACCTGTCCTTCCTCTGCTAGGCCCGAGGGGCGGCTTGGCTCGCGGCCGTCGCCCCGCTGTCTCGGGTTGGCTTGGGTCGTGTCGCCGCCGGCTCAGCGCGCAGGAACGCCAGCAGCTCCGCGTTCACCTGGTCCTGGTGGGTGGCGGTGATGCCGTGGGGGGCGCCGGGGTAGTAGATGTCCTTGGCGCCGGGGATGATCCGGGCCGACTTCACGGCCGAGTCGCGGACCGGCACGATCTGGTCGTCCTCGCCGTGGAGCACCAACGTCGGGACGTCGAACTTCTCGAGGTCCTCGGTGAAGTCGGTCTCGGAGAACGCCTTGATGGACTCGTAGGCGCCCTTCAGGCCGGCCTGCATGCTCCACAGCCAGAACTGATCGAGGATCCCCTGGGAGACCTTCGCGCCCGGCCGGTTGGCTCCGTAGAACTGGATGGCCAGGTCCTGGTAGAACTGCGAGCGGTCGTTGACCAGGCCGGTTCGCATGCCGTCGAAGACCTCCAACGGCAGGCCCTCGGGGTTGGCCGGGGTCTGGACCATGATCGGCGGCACGGCGGCGACGAGGACGGCCTTCGCGACGCGCGCCGTCCCGTGGCGGCCGATGTAGCGAGCGACCTCTCCGCCTCCGGTGGAGTGGCCGACAAGGCTGACGTCGGTGAGGTCGAGCGCTTCGATGACGGCGGCGAGGTCGTCCGCGTAGCCGTTCATGTCATTGCCGAACGAGGGCTGGCTGGAACGGCCGTGCCCGCGACGATCGTGCGCGATCGCCCGGTACCCGTTCTGGGCCAGGAACAGCAGTTGGCCGTCCCAGGCGTCAGCGTTGAGCGGCCAGCCGTGCGAGAACGTGACGGCCGGGCCCTCGCCCCAGTCCTTGTAGTAGATGTCGGTGCCGTCTTGTGTCGTGATCGTGCTCATGTGGGTTTCCTTCCCGGAGCCCGGGGGGCCCGCGATGGCCTCGGGCGGATGTGACTCGATCGGGCGTAGTGCCTGGAACGGTGGTCAGTGGCCTCACCCGCTCTCTCGAGTGGAATCGCCCGCGGCATCGAGCCGGGGACCGGCCGATCGGCGAAGGAGGTCGGAGGTGGCGTTGCGACCCACCACCGAGCGGAACGGCGTGCGCAGCCTCACCGCGCCGTCAGCCTGATTGGCGTCGGCACGAAGCCTCGACCGCATCGCTGGCCCCGAGGCTCTGCCCCTGGCTGGTAGCGCCGAGTCGACGCGGTCATCCGCATCCGACGACCAGCGACCCGCGCGACCCAGCGCGCGCAGGAAGAGCAGGTGCGTGAGTTCCCGGACCGTCCACGGCTGCGAGGTGATCTCGAAGCCGTTCTTGAGGGCGGTGAGGTTCGCCGCTTCGGGTTCGTCGAAGCCCATCCGACGAAGGTGCCCGTAGGTGACGCTGATCAGCTCTGGTCGCGATCGGCGGATCTCTACCCCGATTGTCGCCGTCATGGTCCGTGCTCCGCATGTCCTCGGGTCTGTGCCACCGATGGCGGCACCGCGAGGAGGTGGATGCTCGGGCGACGGTCGCCTGGCGCTCTTCGGTCAGATGACCCGATTCGACGACGCGGGATGACTCGACTTAACGATCAGCTGGAGGCACGGGACGAGGGCGCGCCAACGGTCAAGGGACCGCTCCCATGTGGACCGCTAGTTGCGCGGCAGCCGCTCCGGCGGGAGGGATGCGAGGGCGTCGCGAAGGGCCCCTCGGGTCGCGACTCCGAGCTTCGGGAAGGCGCGATGGAGGTGGCCGCCGACCGTCCGGTGCGACAGGAAGAGCCGCTCGGCGATCTGCTTGTTCGTTTGACCCGATGCCGCGAGGGTGACGATCTCGAGTTCCTGCGGCGTAAGCCGGTCCAGGACGTCCTCACCGGCGCGCGGCTTGTTCTGCCCCGTCGCCCGAAGCTCGGCAGTCGTGCGGTCCACCCATGGTCGGGCGCCCAGGCGCTCGAAAATGACGAACGCAGCGTTCAGCTGCACGCGGGCATCGGTCATGGCACGGCTGCGCCGCAGGCGCTCGCCATAGGCCAGCCGCACCCGGGCCAGATCAAACTGCCACCGGTCGATCCCCGGGATCGCCAACGTTGCTTGGAACAGCTCCAACCCGGTGTCATTAGGTGCCGTCATCGCGGCCGAAGCGCCAACCACGAGCGCGAGACGCGACGACAGCTGGGCGAGGTTTGCCTCGTGCATCGCGGCGACGTGCGCCGCCGCCTCGGCCTCGCGACCGGTGCGAACGGCGGCCTCGACGACGTCCAAGAGGACGGTGAGGGCGTGCGGGACGTGTGACGCGAGCGTGCCGGGCGGGCTGATCCTGCTCGCCTGCTGATAGGCCTCCTCGAAGTCGCCTCGGCCCAGGGCGGCGAGCCCTGTGGCCTGACAGGCATACCACTCGACCGCTCCGAACCCACGTGGACCCGCCCACTCCAGGACGGCATCAAATTCCTGGGTCCGATGGTCGTCGCCGCGCGCCGAAGCAATCAATGCCAGGACTAGCTTGGCCGGCCACGCCAGCAGCCCGTAACCAAGCGAGTCGGCGAGCCGAACGGCCTCGTTGAGCAGTTCGTCCGATTCGTCCCAATCGCCGGTGAACCAGTCGTCGTAGGCGAGCACGATCAGGGCGTTGAGCCCGGATGCGACCGCGCCGCCTTGACGTGCGTCTTGAACGACGCGCCAAAGCGCCTCTCGACATCCTCCCATCCGATCGATGTAGACCGTCGAGATCGCGGTCCGCACGATGTGGGTTGGATCCGATTCCTGGGCGAGTGCCGCGATCGACGCCTCGAGTCTCGCTACGTCCCTCAGCGCCGCGCGAGCTGGGTCGGCGTATGTCTTGCTGTGCTGGATCGCGGCAAGCGGGGCGCGCTCCGCCCGAGCGATCTCGTGGAATGGCTGCCACAGGTCGCCGCCGCCGCCGTAGTAACACACCATCATCAAGGTATTGAGCGCCTCGTCCAGCAAGGGATCGGCGACGTCTTCGGCGTGGCCTCGGTTTTCGATGGCGCGGACGAGCAGGCGATGGGCGGTGGTGATGTCGCCGTCGGCCATCAGCAGGAAGGTGGACGCGGCGATCGCCGCCTGGAGGGACCCCTCGAGCTCCGTGTCACCCCGCCGCAGGTCGGCGAGCACCTGGGAGGCATTGCCCAGGTCACCGGCCACGTCCGCGCCGATGTAGGCGGCCGCTGCCAGTCGCCGCCGACGGTCGGCGCTCCGCGGGCTGAGCTCGGACGAGCGGGTCAGCGCCTTGACACACCCGACGGCGTCCCCCCGGGCGAGGATTCGTCCCGCCGCCGCTTCGAGCTCGGCCGCCACGGCCTCGTCGGGCTCAACGGTCGCCTCGGCCAGGTGCCACGCCCGGCGCACGGGCTGGTCTGCCCACATTTCGGCCAGCGCGCGGTGTGCGGTGCGACGTTCTTCGGCCTGCGAGAGGTCCACGACGGCCGACCGTATGAGGGGGTGGTGGAAGGCGAGCCGATGTGTCGTCTCGTCGAGGTACGCGAGTCGTACCCGCTCCGCCGGCGCGAGATCGCGAAAGCCGGCGTTGGTCGGCGCTCCCGCCTCCATGACGCGCACGTCTCCGGTGCCATCGAGCGCCATGAGCAGCAGGAGTTGCCGCGTCCGGGGCGGAAGCTCGGTGATCCTCGTTCTGAAGAGCGCCTGGAGCCGTCGACTGAGCGGCAGCGACGAAGGCAACGCCTTCGCCGATGCTCGCATCCCCGCGCTGAGCCCAACCGGCAGCTCCAGCAGGGCGAGTGGGTTCCCTTGGGCCTCGGCTAGGATGCGTTCGCGAACGGTCGGCCCGAGGTCGGGGAATCGCGTGTCGAGCAGCTGGCTTGCCGCCACCTCGTCGAGCCGGAGGACCTCGAGCTCGGGAAGTCCAACGTGATCGAAGAAGTCCTCCTCGCCCGTCCGCGAAGCACCGAGCAAGCCGACCTGGCTGCCATCGAGGCGGCGCGCGACGAAGCTCAGCACGCCTGCGCTCGCTCGGTCCAACCAGGGCAGGTCGTCGATGATGACGATCAACGGTCGAGCGGTCCCTGCCTTGCGCAGGAGGACGAGGGCCGCGTTCGAGACGACGAGCCGGCTCGGGGGCGCGCCGTCGGCGAAGCCCAGCGCGACGTTGAGGGCGTCTCGGTGGACCGCCGGGAGCTGTGGCAACGCATCGAGCAGCGGGAGGAGAACCTGATTCAGGCCGGAGAAGCTCATCCCGGACTCGAACTGGATGCCGGCCGCATGGAGGATCCGCGTGCCGGCGGCCGACGCGGATTCCGACGCGGCGTCCAGTAGCTCGGTCTTGCCGACACCGGGCTCTCCGGTCACCAGCAAGGCCCCACCATCGGTCCGGGCGGTGGTCAGGAAGGCGCGTAGGCGGTCCAGCTCCGCGTCGCGCCCGACCAGGTGGTCGACGCTTTGGGGCTCGTCGAGCTTCGGGACGTGGATGCCAGTCATTGGCGCTGGGGCAACCGGCAGACCTCTCGGGTGTCCGACCACCAGTCTGATCCTTTGCCTTGCGGAAGGCAAGAGTGAGCGACACCCCGATTCGAGTCATCTGACGCAAGACGATCCGTGACCTCTGACCGAAGGATTGTCGCCTGACACACGAAGCAGGAGTCAATCGAACGGGCGTGCATGACCCCGACGGCAAGATCGTTGTCACGAAGGTCAGTCCGTGGTCGATGGCCGACACCGTCGCTCGACTTTCGGCCGTCGTGGCAGCGCGGAGGATGAAGGTGTTTGCGGTGATCGACCACAGTGACGAGGCACGAAGGGATGGGCTTGTCTTGACGGCCACGAGGCTGTTCATCGTCGGCAACCCTTCGGATTCGACGCTGCTGATCGTGGCCGAGCCGCTGGCCGCCCTGGATCTGACCTTTCGAGTGATTATCTGGGTGGACGGATATCAAACGAAGATCAGTTACCCGTCACCGGCTGAGCTCGCCCGGCGGTACGGTCTCGACGGCGACTCGGCCGTCGCCCTTGAGAGCATCGAGGCGGTGATCAGCGCAGTGGTCGACCGCTAGAGGAGGCACCCAACCCGTCGCCCAAGGAGAACCAAATGTCACACATCGCCGAGATCCGTCAGACCGACGGCACCGATCACGCGCAGCCGACCGTTCCGCAAGATTACCTTGCCGAGGTCGATCTCGAGTACGCCCGCTGGTCGGAGATCACCGCCCTCATTCACGTGCTGACGCCCGATGAGCGACTCGCTCCGGGCTACTTCCGCGATCCGGGCTGGAGCGTCAAGGACCTCGTTGCCCACATTGGGGCCTGGCTGGAGGAGGCCGCCACGCAGCTCACGAACATCGCCGCCCGCTCGTACGAGCCGCACGACGTCGACGTCGACGCGCGCAACGCCAACCTGCTGGCCGCGACGAAGCAGGAGTCCTGGGAGACGCTGTGGACGCACGCGACCACGGCGCGGGCGTACATGCTCCAGCACTGGTTCGCGCTGAACGGCCCGAGTGACGCCGCGAATTGGTGGGTACGCAAGGCCGGGGCGGAGCACTATGGTGAGCACCTGCCGCGGCTCCGGGCGTGGGTCGCTCAGCTCATCGACATCAGGACCCGCCCGCCGAGCGACGAGTGGGATTCGTAAGGCACCAGCAGCATGAGGGACCGGCGATGAGCTTCATCTCGCGGGGGTTTCAGCGCCGCCAGGCGCCGGCGGCGCCGAGCGACCGCCTGCCGCCCGGCCAGTACGTGACGCGGGACTTTCCGGTGCTGTCGGCCGGGCCGACGCCGCGCATCGGGCTCGACGACTGGCGGCTCGAGCTCGTCGGCGAGGTGGACCAGCCGCGCAGCTGGAGCTGGCAGCAGTTCACGGCCCTGCCGGCCGAGGAGATCACGGTCGACGTCCACTGCGTCACGAAGTGGTCGAAGCTCGACACCGCCTGGACCGGCGTCCGGGTCGACGCGCTGCTCGACGGGGTCGAGACGAGCGCCGGCTTCGTCGTTGCCCACTCGTACGGCGGCTACACCACCAACCTTCCGCTCGACGACCTGACCGGCGGGAGGGCGTGGGTCGCCTACCGCTACGACGGCGAGCCGCTCGAGCCCGAGCACGGCGGCCCGGCCCGGCTGCTCGTCCCGCACCTCTACTTCTGGAAGAGCGCCAAGTGGCTGCGCGCCCTCGAGCTGCGCGCCGACGACGCCCCGGGCTTCTGGGAGGGCTACGGCTATCACAACTACGGCGATCCATGGCGGGAACAGCGCTACTCCGGCGACTGACCTGGACGGTCGCCGAGGTCGTCGATCGCATTGACGAGACGCCTCGCGTCCGGAGCCTGACCCTTGCCGTCCCCGACTGGCCAGGCCACCTGCCCGGGCATCACATCGACGTGCGCCTCACCGCCGAGGACGGCTACCAAGCTGGGCGCCAGTACTCGATCGCGACGCCGACGGACGGCACGCGCGTCACGATCACCGTTGAGCGCCTCGATGACGGTGAGGTTTCGCCCTACCTGACCGATGTCCTCAAGGTGGGCGACCGCGTGGAGCTTCGGGGACCGATCGGCGGCTACTTCGTCTGGGAGCCGAGCCGCGGCGGTCCGCTGCTGCTCGTTGCCGGCGGCAGCGGCGTCGCGCCGATCATGGCGATGCTGCGAGCGCGGCTCCAGGCGGGCAGCGACGTCCCGGTCCGCATGCTCCTGTCGTGGCGCTCCGGCGAGGACGTTATCTACGCCGATGAGCTCAACGCCACCGCCCGTGACGCGGCCAGGATCGAGATCACCCACACCTTCACCCGATCGGCCCCGGATGGATGGATGGGGCGGACCGGGCGCCTCGACCGTGACGCGTTGGCGGACCTCGCCTGGGCGCCGTCCGAGCGGCCACTGGCGTACGTCTGTGGCCCGACCGGGCTGGTGGAGGCAGTCGCATCGGCACTCCTGGAGCTCGGCCATGATCCGGCACGCGTTCTGACCGAGCGATTCGGTCCCACTTGAGGATGAACTCGATGACAGATGAAACGCACCTGGACGCCAATGCGCTCGGCGGCCTTTTGCAGGAAATATTCGGACGGGAGATGACCGATGCGCGCGGCTGCTGCGCCACGTGCGGGACGGTGAACCCTCTCGGCGCGATGCGGGTCTACCGCGGCGCGGGCGACGTCATGCGCTGCCCAACCTGCGGCAACCTGACGATCGTGGCGGTCATGATCCGGGAACGCACCCGCGTCCATCTCGGGGGCGTGCGCTGGATCGAACCAGTCGCCTGACCGGCGAACAGGCCGGCGCTCGCGATTCGATCTACCTCCCGCTAGGCGCTTCGCCAGGACCGATATCGCGGCGGCCAGTCCGATGCGGTCTCGCGCTTGCCGAGCAGCGCGTGCTGAATGAGGAGCTCGTACAGCGGATAGCCCTCCGACACCGTGTAGAACCAGTCGGCGGCCGCCGCGGCGTGCAGAGCAGGATCGGTCACCAGGCGTGCCTGGCCCCGGACCATGAACTCGTGCGGATGCTCCGCATCCTGGTGCGCGTGCAGGGCGTAATGCTGGTTCGACTCGAGGTCGCGCGCCTTGGCCGAGTGGGCCTGGACGAACACGAGCAGGCGCCCGTCGCGGACCCCGACGTTCAGCGGATGAATCCGGGGCGTCCCGTTGGCCGCCACGGTGGTGAGAAACGCCTCACCGTCGCCGCGCTGGTAGAGCAGTTCCCTGCCCCTGGCGGCTAGGTCGGGCTCGGCTCGTGCAAACGCTTCCCAGCTCTCCATGGCCCCATGCTAGCGGCTCGCACGAAGTTCCCCTACAAGGCCCCGAGCAGTACGTCCGCGCATACCTCTCCGCCGTGATCGCTGATGGCATCGTCCGCGAATGGCGCGTTGCCGCCAGGTCGCGATCGGCGACTGCGATGCTGCACGACCTCCACCGGTCAGTGAGGTGGACTCCAGTTACCCCGCAATTGGCCAATTCGCCTGCCGAGCCAGGAGCCGTACGCCCGCTGGCCCGACCTTTTTGAGGGTACGAATGAGGGTACAGCGGGAGCGAGAAGGCCCGATTCGTGCTCAGAATCGGGCCTAGATGAGACTTGGTACCGCATACCGGAATCGCGGCGAGCCTCCGGTGGATTCCGACTGAGTACGGTTGTTACGGTGGGCTCCGGCCAGCTACGGTGAGTTCCGGCCGGCTTGGGGGTACGAATGAGGGTACAGCGTCACAACACCCAACAGCGTCAGCTCCGATTGCATTAAGGAGCTTGGTTTCGGCGCGCCCACCCGACGAATGCGATTAGGGCCACACTGCCAGGAATCCAATCGCTCTGCCGCCCACGGCAACCATCTGCAGGGGACGGCGGCGTCACCCCGCGCCGCGCCGACCGCGACTGCGAGTCCGGTGGCGGCGACTCCAACGGCCCACACCTCGCCCGCTAGGGAGCTGACGAGCACCGGACCGTCGCCGCGTCGGACGAGCGATGCTACCCATGCCGGGGATGATCGCCACACCCCTACTCCATGGGGCGCGAGCTCCATGGGGCGCGAGGCCTCGATCGTGTCCCAGATTCCAGATGAGGTACCAAAGGAATCCAGCCAAGATGAGCGCCAGCCCGGCCATTGGCTACTTTCAATTCGGACGGCGACAGCTGACCGAGGAAGCGGTGACGCCGGTGAGGGTTGTACCACGGCCTCGATGAAGTCGAACACGGCCAGGCGTGCATCGGCCCGGGTGCGCCAGCTGTGACGATCGATGAGCTCGGTCTCGAGAGCGAACCCCGTCTTCACAGTCGAAGCAGCTGCCGACCGCGCCCATCGAGGACACCGCCCCGAATTGAGCGCACGCCCACGACGTGAATTGGGTGCCCTGGTCCGAGTGAATCAGCTTGCCTTCCGGGTGGGATGCTCGGTGATGTCGGTGCCCACAGCCGGTCAGGATCATCGCGCCCGAAGCGCCATTCGACGAGACCCATGGTGGCTCCTGCGCCGCACGGCAGCTGATTCCAGCTATCCGACTCCACGGAACGGTGGGCACCTCCTGTGGTCGTCCTAGACCTGTTCGCTTTGCGCTATATACTCGCGGGGAGTTGTCCCGAGAACGGCTCTCCACGCGGACTCCAAGTCCGAAATAAGCGCAGGCTCAAGGACATCAGCAAGCACGGCAGCACAAGACGCATTCCAGATCGCGATCACCGCGAGCCAGACCTCCCCTCCAACTGCTCGCTCAAGCTCCGTGGTCGCCGTTCCTTCCACCCGGTTGGCTTCGAGTGCTCGTCGGATCGAACCAAACAGCCCTGTTGACGGATCTGACTTCGCGCGGTCCTCACGACCTGTCACTGCGGCGGCAAGTTCCGCGAGCATGCAAGTCCACATCTTCCGAAGGCTCCCTTTGTGACCCGCGTGCAGGGTGGCGCCTGCAGTTCCAGAGAACCAGAAGCGTTCATCCTGCGGCCACAACGCTGCCTTAGGTTGTGGCGCGGACAAGTGGTCACCTAGTCTGTCCAGATCGGTTCGGGTAATTGACCTGAGGTAGCGGCAGACTTGGGGAGCAATACCCGCAGGATCCCGCCGGCGTGTTCCGCCGGCCTTACCGGCATCAGCGGTCACTTGCTACTGCCCTCGGGGACGAAGTAGTTCGCGCTACCGATGGTGGCGGACAAGAGAGCCTGGAGCAGAATCGCCCGGGAGTTCGTTGCGCCCGAGATCACCACCCGGATGACCATCTGCGCCTGGTGCTGCTGGTTGTCGCCGATGGCGGTGCCGTCCCGGCGTGCGGCCCGGATGATGGATCGGACGTAGCCGGCCAGGGTCCCGCCGGACGTCAGCTGGTAGTAGTACTGCTGCATGTAGGCGTTCGACGGCGTCGGCATGGAGTTGGCGGTATTCCCGCCACCGCTCAGCCCGCCACTGGGTGTGGCACGGAGCATCCGCTGAGACGTCAGCCCGTAGGTGTTGGTCCAGGACGCATCGCGCGCCACGTTGGGAGCGCCACCCGTCGCGCGGGAGATGCTCGTGTAATAGAGGCGCCCGAAAGTCGGAATGGGCGAGGCTGCGTTGGGCTCGGGTGGGGCCTGGAGCTGGATCGGAGCTGCCGCCGGACGCGGAGCCTCGTCAGCGGTCTGCGCGCGCGACCCTGCCGTGGCGGTGTGCGGCAGTGAGCCATTGACGATCAGCGCGGAGAGGAGCAGCGCGCTCGTCCGCATCAGGATCACCCGCGTTCCAGACACCGGTCCCCTCCGCCTCAGTCAGTCCGAACTTCCTGAGCTCCGACCATAGCACTCCAGCCTGCTGGTCAACTGCGAATTGCCGCCGGGACGAGGCCTACAACAGCGCACTCGCTCCCACTCACATGGGGCGTCAGCCGATCTTCCGCTCCGGCGACCTTTAGGGGTACGAGTGAGGGTACAGCCGCACCGAAAAGGCCCAATTCGTGCTCAGAATTGGAGCTAGATGAGACTTGGTACCGCATACCGGATTCGAACCGGTGATCTCCGCCTTGAGAGGGCGGTGTCCTGGGCCTCTAGACGAATGCGGCACGCGTCTGAGCGTAGCCCGAGTCTAGCAACTGCCGCCGAGCCGATCAAACGCCTCAGGGTCGTCCTTGGGCTGGTACGGTTCTCCGATGAGACCGGATCTCCCGCCCCACGCCAGCGTCCGTCCAGCGGCACCGGGGTGACCTACCGCACGATCGTCGTCGGCACCGATGGCTCGGCGACGGCCCGCCTGGCCGAAGCCCGAGCCGCGCAGCTGGCGAAGGCTCACGACGCGCAGCTGCTCATCGCGACCGCGTACCGGGACAATGCCGATAGAGCGCAGGAGGTGCTGGAGGCGTCCGCTCAGGCGGCGCGCGAGTCGTGGCCGCGTGTCGACGTTCGGGCTGTGCGCGGCGAGCCTGCCGAGGCCATGGTGACCCTGGCACGCGACGAGCAGGCCGATCTCCTGATGGTCGGCAACAAGGGCATGTCCGGGCGAGCAGCGTTCCTGCTCGGCAGCGTCCCGGACCGGATCTCCCACAGTGCGCCATGCGATCTGCTGATCGTGAAGACGGCATCCGACGACGCGGCGCGCCGTGCCGAGGCGACGTACCGCACGATGCTTGTCGCGACCGATGGCACGCAGACGTCGCTGCAGGCCGTGAGGCGTGCCCAGGGCATCGGAGAGCGGACCGGCGCGAGGCCCGTCCTCTTCTACGCCGGCCACCCCAAGACTGCCGAGATCGTGTTCAAGGAGGTGGCGCGAGCGTACCTTCCGGCGGGGATGCTGCAGACGACCTCGAGCAGAGGCGATCCCGCCGATGCGATCTGCCGCCTGGCGGAGGACGAGGGGTACGACCTCATCGTGGTCGGGAACCGTGGGATGCTCGGTGGCAGGTTTCGCATCGGCACGATCCCGAACAAGGTGTCGCACCAGGCACCGACCGATCTGCTCATCGTGAAGACCACCTCGGACAATATCGACGATCTCTCGAACGGCGAGGGGGCGGTCGTGCGAATCGACGGCGAGGAGATCGCCGCCTACCGGGACGACGAGGGGGCCGTCCACCGGCTGTCCGCGCGCTGTGCGCACATGGGTTGCATCGTCGGCTGGAACCCCGACGACCGAACCTGGGACTGCCCGTGCCACGGCTCACGCTACGACGCCGTCGGCGCCGTCATCCACGGCCCGGCCAAAACGGGACTCGCGAGCGCCGAGGGGGCAGAGGGTTAGCCCATGTATCCCTGGGTCGTGTTCCTCCACGTCGCCGGCGCGTTCGGCTTCGTCCTCGCGCACGGCGTGTCGGTGTCGGTCATGTTCCGGTTGCGCACGGAGCGCAAGCGCGAGCGGATCGAGACCCTGATCGAGCTTTCGAGCACCTCGATGACGGCCTTCTACGCGTCGATCTTGCTGCTCCTCGGCGCGGGGATCCTGGCCGGCTTCATCGGAAGCTGGTGGAGGATGCTCTGGATCTGGGTCTCGCTCGGCCTGTTCATCGCCATCGCCGTCGCGATGTATCCACTTGCGAGCAGCTACTTCCGCCGCGTCCGGGCGGCGGTGGGGACGCGGCAATCCGGTGCGCCAGTGGCCAGCGACGAGGAGGTCGACGAGCTCCTGGCTTCGAGCCGGCCGCTGATCATCGCGCTCGTCGGATACGGGGGCATCCTCGTCATCCTGTGGCTGATGATCTTCAAGCCCTTCTGACGCGCTCCGATGGCGCGCATTGCGCAACGGCGGCAGGGCCGCAACCTAGCGGCGCGATCCCGCCGGCACTCCACCGGCCGAGGCGGCCATGGCGTGGCGTCGCTCCTCGAGCCAGCCCAGGACGCTCTGCGCGACCTCCGGCCACGATCGCTCCCCCATCACCAGGCCGAAGTGAGTGGCGGACGGGAAGTACTCGTAGCTCGCCCCGATCAGGTCGGCCGTGCGCCGCGTCTCGGTGGGATGGATCACGTCGTCCAACCCTGCGCCGATGACGAGGCTCGGGAGCTCGCGGATGCCCGACGGGTCGATCGCCACGCCGCGCATCCGCTCGCGTCGGGCGGGCCCGGACTCGTGCGCGCCGGCGAGGAGCTCGCTCATCTTCTCGATGTCGGCGTCGTCCATGTCGGGCATCCGCTCGCGCAGCTGCTCGTGCGTCCCGGTCCAGCCCCACCACGCGGCGTCGTACACGCCGGGGACCGCCTGCAGCTCGTGGTCGCTGGGCCGGCGCGGCAGGGCAGACGCAGGCGGCGATGGCGCCAGCAGCACGAGCCCCAGGACCGGATGGCGCTCGGCGTGCATGAGCGCTGCCAGTGCCCCGATCCCCCAGCCGATGAGCACGGCGGATCGTCCGATGTGCCGCAGCGCGACCTCGATATCGTCGGCGTAGTCGCGCATGGTCGTGTCATCGAGCTCGGCGATGTCGCTGGTGAAGTGGCCACGGAAATTCATGGCATGTGCCTCCCAGCCGCGCTCGGCCAAGAAGGCGGCGAACTCGGTCCACAGCCACGACCCGGTGAGGGCGCCGTGGATCAGCAGCAGCGGGGGCTTTCGGGAGCGACGCTCCGGTTGATGGGTCTCGAGGTGGATGCCCTCGGGCTCGATGAACGCCTCGTCGCGCTTGATCGCCTGCACCATCGGGCTCGTCAATCCTCCAACGGGTTGAAGACCATGCCGGTCAGCAGCTTGGGATAGAAGTAGGTCGACTTCTGCGGCATCGCGTCGCCGGCGCTCGCCACCTCTGCCAGCTGCCGGAGCGGCGTGGGACGCACCAGGATCGCGGCGGCAGCAGTGCCAGTCGCCACGCGCTCGCGCGCATCGGCCTCGCTCCTAGTGTAGGCGAGGTGCTCGCCGGCGGCGACAGCCTCCGGACCGATGCCGAGCCGATCCCCCAGCACCACCGTATGAAGTGCCGCCAGGTCGAGGGCGCGCACCGCGCAGCTCATCCGCTCACGCCGAAGCCGATCGGCGATGCCATCCCGATCCCCCACCAACAGGTAGCCTTCGTCGTCCGGCAGGACGAGCCCGAAGATCGGCTCCTCGCCGTTCCCGCGCTCGTCGAGCGCGGCGGCCAGCGCCGCCGGAGCCACGGGGATGGCCTGGAAGAGCGGATCATCGCCGGAGGCGATCGCGCGCAGCGCATCGGTCTCGACATCGACCAGGACCCGATGGGTGGCACGAATCTCGAGCTCGACGAGCTCCGCATTGACCAGCATCATCATGATCCAGTCGGCCGCCAGCCCCCCCGGCGCGGCAGACGCCCAGCGCGGGTCGGCGCGAATCTCGGCCTGGTACGCCAGCGCCGTCTCGTACCGATGATGGCCATCGGCGATGTACAGCGTCTGGCGTCCCAGGTAGTTGCGCAGGCGGTCGTCCGCCTCGATCGCGGCCAGCTGGTGGAGCAGCCCGTCGCCGTCACGCGCGCGCCATTCATCGGTCCATGCGCGGCTCATCAGGTGCTTGTATCGCTCGGAGCGGTCGAAGTACACGCTCAGGATCGGGCTGAGCTGTGTGCGCGTGGCGTGCAGCAGCGCCAGCCGATCCGCCTTCGGACCGGGCATCGTGTGCTCGTGCGGCCGGATGCCATCCCCGAATGGCTCCAGGAGGACGCGGACGACGATGCCTTCCACCGTCGGCGCATCAGGAGCCGATGCGGTGGCGTGCCGGTAGTAGTAGGCCGCGGGAACATCACGTCGCTCGAGCGTGCCGTCGTCGATCCAGGCGGCCAGGGTGGATGCTGCGGCCGCGTGGGGGGCGGGCTCGGCGCTGTATTCGAGTCGCACGGCGTTGCGCTCGTGGCGCCGCAGGAGCGCCCGCCGCTGCGGATCCGAGATGACGTCGTACGGAGGGCAGGCCAGGTCGGTGAGGTCGGCCAGCCGCGTGGGGGGCGCATCGGCGTCGTCGGCTGTGCGGACGCGATCGGGCACGGCGGTGCCGCCGAACCGGTCCAGGGCGTAGTGCAGGCCGCCGAACGGCGCGACTCGCGGCATGCGGCCAAGGATAGCCGCGGGCATGGGACATCGGCCGAAGCCAGCGACCCGGGTGGATTTCGCGGTCTATCGACCGATTTCGACAAGACCCTTGCGCTGGGCGCCCTGGCGTCGATTTATCATTCACCGGCCGGCGTGGGAGCGCTTCCGAGCCACCCTCACGAGAGCCGATTGCGCATAGATCGCGGATCCGCGACGTGGATCGGACCTCGTGACAACATCAAGCGATAGATCGCTCAGCCGAGGCTCAATTCGGGTTCGAGCCCCCGACGGCTGGGCGCGCACCCTCGGCCCGCGCTCAGCGGCTCAATTCGGGTTCCAGCACCCGCAGTGCCTGGGCGCGCACCTCGGCCCGCGCGTCGACTGCGGCCCGCTCGAGCAGCGGCGCCGAACCGGCCGGCAGCGGGTCCACGTTGCCGAGCGCCGCGATGGCGTTCCGCAACAGGCGATGCCTCCCCGCCCGACGCAGCGCGGACGCACCGAGGGCGCGGCCGAAGGCTCGTGCGCCCATCGGCAGCAGCCAGTCGATGAGCGGCAGCAGCGGGACGAGCAGGGGTCCGGTGTCGTCGGCGTCGGCGTTGACGGGGCAGACCTCCTGGCACACGTCGCAACCGAAGATCCAGTCGTCGAGCGCGGCCGCCTCCCAGGGCGCCAGCACGCCCGGATGCTCGATGGTGAGGTAGCTGATGCAGCGCCGCGCGTCGATCGTCTGCGGACCGATGAGCGCCCCGGTCGGGCAGCCGGTCAGGCAGCGCGTGCACGAGCCGCAGGTCGTCCGGATCGGCTCATCGGTGGGAAGCTCCGCCGACGACAGGATGGCCCCCAGGAAGACCCACGAGCCGGCGGGGGCATGGGTCAGCAGGTTGGTGTTCTTGCCGATCCAGCCCATGCCGGTCCGGGCGGCCAGGGCGCGCTCGGCCAGCGGCCGGTCGTCGACGTATGCCACCTCGCCGGCCGGCAGCCCTGCGGCGCGGAGGTCGGCGGCCAGCGCCTCGAGACGCTCGCGAAGCGCCACGTGGTAGTCGGTCCCGAGCGCATAGCGCGCCACGCGCCCGGCGGGCAGCGCCGGCGAGGCATCCAGCACCGGGGCGAGGGCGGCGTGGAGCGCACCGGGAGCGGGATCCCACGCGGCTCGGCCGGCCCCGACGTACGGAGCGGCCACGACCAGGACGGAACGGGCGTCCGGCTCGTGCTGCCGCGGGTCGGTGGCGATCCGCGGACGGTCGCCGCCCATCCACTCCATCGTGCCCATGCGGCCGGCCGCCACGCTGGCCGTCATGCGGTCACGGTCGTCGGTGAGCGGGTCGGCGTCGGTGACGCCGACGACCTCGAGGCCGTGGCGGGCGGCCAGGGCGGCCAGCCGCTGACGTGGGTCTGCCGTCATCGGCCCTCGTGCCGGCGCACCACGAAGGCGGGCGGCTCACCGGTCGGCTCGATCTCGACCGGCGCCAGCGGCAGGGCGACGCGCGGGATGCGAAAGCCGAAGACCGATCCCTGACCTGCCTCGTCATTCGGGCCGGCCCAGATCCGCCCGCCGTGGGCGTCGATGATGGCGCGGCTGATGTAGAGCCCAAGCCCGAGGCCGCCGAACCGGCGCCGGCCGGAGTCGTCCGAGGCCTGGTAGAAGCGCTCGAAGACGTTCTCGCGGTGCTCGGCCGGGATGCCGACGCCGGCATCGGCGACGCGCACCTCCACCTCGCCGGCCCGGCGCTCGGCGCCGATCCGGACCGGCCCGCCATCGGGCGAATACTTCAGCGCGTTCTCGATGAGGTTGCTCAGGACCTGGTCGAGCCGATCGCGGTCCGCGTGCACGGGCAACGCCTCGGGGGTCGCGAGGGTCAGCGCCCTGTCGCGATGCTCGCGGCCGATCCGGTTGACCGCCTCGTGCAGCAGCTCGGCGAGATCGAAGTCGGCCGGCTCGATGCTGACGCCGCCCCGCCGATCGATGCGGCTCACGTCGAGCAGGTCATCCACGAGACGCCGCATGCGCCCCGACTGCGAGCGGATGACGTGCAGGTGTGCCAGCTCCTTGCTCTGGCCGGCGTGATCGCCGCGCAGGCGCGCCTCGAGCAGCTGGGAGTAGCCCTGGATGCTGGTGAGCGGGGTGCGCAGCTCGTGGCTGACGATCGAGAGGAAGTCGTCCTTGATCCGCTGGGCCTGCCGCTCGCGCTCCATCCGCTCCTGGAGGTCGGACCAGAGCTGCGCGTTCTGGAGCGCCGGGCCGGCGCGCTCGGCGACCGCCTCGGCCATGTGACGCACCTCGGGGGAGGGCGCCCGTCCATCACACCCGACCGTGGCGAGCACGCCGAGCAGGCGGCCACCGGCCAGGATCGGAACGGCCAGCGCCCAGCCCAGACCCAGTTCGCGGATCCCATCCGGGTCGCCGGTCGGAATGGTGTCCGCGCTCACCAGCCGGGTCGTGGCGGTGGCCGCCGCCTCGCCGGCGACGCCCTCGCCGATGCGCGGCGCCCGAGCCTCGACGAACGACCGCCATCGCTGCGCAAGGTCGTCGTCGGTGCCGGCCGCGGCGGCCGGCATCAGCCGCCGGGTCTCGTCCTCCACGAGGAACACGATCGTCGCCTCGCCGAGCAGTGGGGCGGTCTCGGAGGCGATCGTCCGCAGCGTCTCGGAGCGCTCGAGCGAGGCGCCGAAGTCTCGGCCGAGCCGGCTGAGCAGATCGCGCTCGCGGCCGAGCTGCAGCTCGCGCGCCTCGGCGGCGAGGCGCAGCTGGAGGCGGGCGTTCTCGGTGGCCCGCCCGATCACGGTGCGGCTGAAGAGGCCGGCGATCACCCCGAATCCGACGAGAAATGCGACCCTGATCGGCAGCAGCTCGCGGACCGTCTCCGGCGCGCTGCCGGCGACGATGACGGCGGCGTACAGGCCGCTCATCACGATCGCCGACCAGACCGATGCGCCGAATCCGAACCGCAGCGCCGTGCCGAGGATGACCAGCCCGTAGAAGAGGTAGACGTCGATCGCATCGGCGGCGACGTAGACCGCCACCGTCACGACGGCCATGTCGATCGCCGCGCTCACGATCCCCACCTCGCGCGCCGGGAAGCGTCGCAGCAGGAGCGGAACCGCCAGCCCCGAGAGCACGACGACCGCCAGCAGACCCACGAGAACGGGGAAGCCCGGTAGCCGGTCGGCGAACAGGAGCAGGAACGGGGCGGCGAGCACGGCCATCCCCACGCGCACCCAGGCGAGCTGCCGCTCCTGGGCACTCATGAGGGGCTCGAGCTGCCCCTCGAGCTCGTTCGATCCGGTGGTTGCGATCGGTTCCATGGCCAGCGCTGCACTCTAGCATCGGCGATGGGCACGCTCGCGGAGCGCCGAGCACGCCGCCGGCATCGGTCAGTCGGGCTCGATCTCCTCGAGGATGGCGTCGTCGTCGGCGCGCCGCGGCCGGACGAGCGAGCGCGGTACGCGCAGGTAGAGCACGATTGCCGCGCCACCGACCAGCGCGGCCACGATCGGAATCCAGGGAAGCCTGCGGTAGTCGAAGATGCCGATCCCGCTCACCGTGCCGCGCGCCACGTTGCCGGCGAAGTCCGTCGCCTCGACCACCACTCGTGTCGGCCACGGCGGCAGCGACACGCTCGTCGAGAACCGGCCACCGGCGCTGACCTCGACCGGCACGCCGTCGACCGTCACGCTGGCGTAGGACTCGGTGCGGCCGCTGATCGTGACGGCGGCACTCCCGAATGGCGTCGCGGCCTCCACGTCGAGCGGTGGCGGCGCGGTCAGCACGCGCACGTCCCACGAGGCGACGTAGCCGTGCCCGGCCGGCGTGCTCACGACGATCGACGCCCGGTAGCTCGGGTTCGGCACGGAGGTGGATGGCGGCAGCATCGGCACGCGCAGCAGCCCCGTCCCCGGAACCGTGCCGGCAAGGCGCATGTTCGACGGGTCGAGATCGATCGACACCACCCGCGAGCCAGGCGGGGCGCTGACCTCGACCAGGAACCCGTCCGGCCCGACGCCCAGCGTCCCGCGTCCGTCGAGGCGGTGGGTGGCGACGGTTGGTGGCGTCAGCTCACCGTCATCGGCCTCGGGGACCAACACCGACTCCCACGGCAAAATGCTGACCCAGGCGTCGGCCAGGACGACCGGCGGCGCCAGGCGGCCGCCCCCCGGACCGGGCGATCCCAGGCCGGGCGACCCGTGCAGGATGGCCAGCCAATCTCGGTCCCCCACCAGCGCCACCGGCTCGGCGCCGGCGAGCGTCGCAACGAGGACCGTGCCCGAGGCCGGGAACCGCAGCTCCGGGCTCGCGTCCACCGGCAGCAGGCGGCCACCGTAGAAGACGAGCGACTCTCCGTCCGGCCCTCCGCCCGGCAGGGCACCCACGTACGGCCGGGTAGGCACCGATGCGAGGCGCGCGGCGGCCGGGCTGCGTGACACGGCGCCCAGTGGCGGGTCGAGGTTGGGCAGGCTGCGCACGTCGAGTGTCGGGATCGCCGGCTGGTGGATCACCAGGTGCGGCTGGCCGACGATCTCGACCGTGCCGACGAGCTCAGCGCCGGGCGCCTCGACCGAGGCCACCTCCACTGGATCGCCGCCGGACGGCCACGCGTGCACGACGACCTCGTCCCGCACCACCGCGGCGAGACCTCGGCCCGACTCGAGCGGCACGCCGACGGCCTCGGAGGCGATCCCGAATCGGTCCACCTCGAGCAGGTCGTCGGCCCCGAGGCGGATCCGGAAGAGTCCGGGCGGGCCCAGCGTGCCGATCACGCCGGCCTCCTCGCCGGGTCGGTCATCGCTGTCGCCGATGATGAACGGCGTGTCACCCGAGCCGATGCGCAGGGTCGTCATGGTCGGCGTACCGAACGCGCCTTCGCTCCAGCGCAGCACCGCCGCCTCGGTCGGGAAGCTCGTATCGCCCACCGGTGGCAGCGAGCGACTGGTGAGCAGCTCGTCGGTTCCATCCCCGTCGAGATCGAGGACGAAGACCGCGTCCACCGCCTCGATCGGGTCCGCAACCGTGGTGATCTCCAGCGCGCCATCGACGATGGCGAGGTCGCTGAGGAGGAGACAGCAGGCCGGACCGACGTCGATCTCCTCGAAGTGCGGCTGCGTCGCCAGCGTGACGCGCTCCGCGCCTCCGACGTGGCGCAGGAGCAGGCGAACGGGGGCGTCGGCGTAGACCGGGTCCAGCTGCACGCCGCGGCTGGAGGGGGGAATCACCTCGATCGGCTCACCGGCGATGGCCCATCCCGCCGCGGTGAGGCGCCACGCCTCGACCGCGATCGCGCCATCCGCCGCTCCGACCGCTCGCACGAGCTCGCGGAGGCCGTCGGCGTCGAGGTCGCCCGCAACGGCCTGGATGAGGCGGGCGTCGGGCAGGACCATCGCCCCGGGTTCGTCGGGCACAACGGCAACGGCGGCGGGCGGGTCCGGTGGCAGGAGCGGCGCCGACGCCAGGAGCGCGCACAGCACGAGCGGAGCGAGCATGGGTCGCATGAGGATACCGCCGCTCTGGCATCATCGGTCCATGCCCGCCCCGACCGTCCTGTGGACGCCGCCCGCCGACGTCCGCCGGCGCACCCGCATCGGCGCATACCTCCGCTGGCTCGAGCGTTCGCGCGGTCTGGCCTTCGCCGACTATGCGGCCCTGCATCGCTGGTCGGTCGACGAGCTGGATGCGTTCTGGTCATCGGTCTGGGAGCACTTCGAGGTGCGCTCCGAGACCGATCCCGGCCCGGCTCTGGCCGAGGAGCGGATGCCCGGGGCGCGCTGGGTGCCCGACGCCCGCCTGAACTGGGCCGAGCACTGCCTGCGCCTGGACGGGCGCGCCGCGGACGACACCGTCCTCATCGCCCGCTCCCAGTCGCGCGACCGCATCACGCTCACCACGGACGAGCTGCGCGACCGGGTCGCCCGCGTGCGCGCCGGGCTCGAACGCCTGGGGGTTGAACGTGGCGATCGCGTGGCCGCCTACCTGCCCAACGTACCCGAGGCGGTGATCGGGGCGCTGGCCACCGCATCGCTGGGCGCGGTCTGGTCGAGCTGCGCGCCCGAATTCGGCACGCGCAGCGTGGTCGATCGGTTCAGCCAGATCGAGCCGAAGGTGCTGCTCACCATCGACGGCTACCGCTACGGCGAACGGGCCGTCGACCGGACCGATGAGGTGGCCGCCATCCGCGCCGCCCTGCCCAGCCTGGCCGCCACCGTCGTCCTCCCCTACCTCGAGACCGATGCGTCACGCATCCCCGACGCCGTCTCGTGGGCCGAGCTGACCGCCCAGCCCGGCGAGCTGGCCTTCGCGGCCGTGCCCTTCGACCACCCGCTCTTCGTCCTCTACTCCTCGGGCACGACCGGGCTGCCGAAGCCGATCGTCCACGGCCACGGCGGCATCCTGCTGGAGCACCTGAAGATCCACGCCCTCCATCACGACCTCGGTCCGGCCGATCGGTTCTTCTGGTTCAGCACGACGGGCTGGATGATGTGGAACTACCTCGTGTCGGGCCTGGCCGTGGACGCCACCATCGTCCTGTACGACGGATCGCCGGCCCACCCCGACCTCGGTGCGCTGTGGCGCCTGGCCGCCGAGGAGGGGGTGACGTTCTTCGGCACCTCGGCCCCATACCTGATGGCGTGCCGCAAGGAAGGGCTCCGCCCCGGTGACCTGGCAGATCTCTCCCGGCTGCGCGGGATCGGCTCCACCGGAGCGCCGCTGCCGGTCGAGGGATTTCGCTACGTCTACGACGCGATCGGCCCATCGGTCCACCTGCAGAGCGTCTCCGGCGGGACCGATGTGTGCACGGCCTTCCTCGGCGCCTCGCCGCTGGTGCCGGTCTGGGAGGGCGAGCTGTCATGCCGCCACCTCGGTTGCGCGGTCGAGGCGTTCTCGCCGTCGGGCGAGCCGCTCATCGGCGAGGAGGGCGAGCTGGTGCTCACGAAACCGATGCCGTCGATGCCGGTCTCGTTCTGGAACGATCCTTCCGGCGAACGATATCGGGAGGCCTACTTCGGCGAATGGCCGGGGGTGTGGCGCCACGGGGACTGGGTCACGTTCACCGAGCGCGGGTCGGCCGTGATCAGCGGCCGCTCCGACGCGACCCTCAACCGGGGCGGGGTGCGCATCGGCACGGCCGAGTTCTACGCGGTCGTCGAGTCGCTTCCCGAGATCGCCGATTCGCTCGTGGTCCACCTGGACTCCGGAGATCGGCTCCTCCTGTTCGTGGCGCTGCGCGAGGGTGACGCGCTCTCGGACGAGCTACGCGACCGCCTCACGCGCGAGCTGCGGTCTGCCCTCTCGCCGCGGCACGTGCCGGACGAGATCATCGCCGTGCCGGCCATCCCGCGCACGTTGTCGGGCAAGAAGCTGGAGGTGCCGGTGAAGCGCATCCTGACCGGCACGCCGCCCGACGTCGCCGCCTCACGCGGCTCGCTGGCCGACCCTTCGTCACTCGACGCGTTCGTCGCCATCGCCGCGAAGCTGGGCCATGCGGGCTGAGTCTGCTGATCGCAGCCGCGCGGGCCGATTTTGCATATGGTGGAGGCAACCCGACGAGATCCGGCTCCGAAACGCCTCCCGAGCCCAATTGCATGCCGATTCCATGCATCGGATGCACAGAACCGGGTCGCTTCGGCCCAAACTCCTCCAGGTGGCACCAATGGATGCAACGGGGCGCGTCGCGACCAATCGCACGCTCTCGAGTCCGACTCCGCGCCAAGCACCGGCGACTAGCATGCGGATGACACCGAACCGATGACGAAGGAGCGACCGATGGCGATGAGCGATCTGCACACCTGGGAGATCTGGTATCCCGGCGCGGGGGCGACTGGCATCCCGATCGCACGCGCCCGGATCGATCCCGTCGACGGTGTCTGGGCCCACGCCCTGGCGCGCAAGGTGGCCGTCACCGTGCGGCAGGGCGACGACGCCGTGGTGGCGCGCGGCGAGAACCTCGCCCGCGAGGGGCGCTTCAAGCCGATGACGCGGCTCTGGCTCGAGGGCGACGCGGTCCAGCGCGAGGATCGATGGCCGACCGACGACGACCTTGGTGCCATCGTCATCCTGCCCGGCGGGGAGGCCGGTGTCCTGACGGCGTGGTGGAACGCCGACGACGGCATGGAGTGGCGCTGGTCGGTCGAGTTCCGCAATTCGCGCCGCTAGCGGCCGCTCACCTCCGAGGGCTCGGCCTCGTCGAGCACGATCTCCTCGAGCACGGCGTCGTCGTAGGCGGGTGGAGCGAGCGCGAGCCGCCGGCGCGGGGTGCGCAGGAAGAGCGCGACGCCCAGGCCGAGCGTGAGCGCGACCACGATGGCCAGCCACGGGAGGCCACGGTAGTCTAGGAAACCGACGACCTCCAGGCGCTCGACCGTCTCGTTGCCGACGGGATCCCGCGCGACCACCAGCACCTCCTGCGGCCAGATCGGTGCATCGACCTCCACCTCGAACGCGCCCTCGGCATCGGACGCCACCGGTTGCCCGTTGATCGTCACGGTCGATCCGGCCGAAACCGAACCGGCGACCGTCGCCGTGAGATCGAACGCGTCGGATCGTGCCTCGGCCGCCAGCTTGGGTGCCGCGAGCATCACGTCTCCCTGCCAGGTGGCGACGTATGCGTGGCCGGTTGGCGCGACGAGCAGGATCGCGGCCCTGAATGGCCGATTCCGATCCTCGCGGTCGCGTGGTTCCATCTCCACCGTCAGTGCCCCGCTCACGTCGATCTCCTCGTCGGCGACGATGCGCTCGTCCACCACGGCGACCACCCGCGAACCGGGAACGCCGGCCACCGTTGCCGTGAAGCCGGCCTCCGTCACGGCCAGGCGTTCGCCACCATCGGGGCCGGCCACCGGCACCGCGCCGTCGAGGTCAGCCGCGAGGCGGCCATCATCGACCTCGGGCTCGAGAATCAGGCTCATGGGGACGAGCGTCAGCTCGTCGTCCGCGCCGTACGGAAACGGGAAGAAGGTCGCGGCATCCCGGGTGTTGAAGCGTTGTCCGCGCCGGACCGCCAGCCATCCGCCGCCCGGGCCGGCGACCCCCACCGACGAGAGGCCGGCCATGAGCGAAGCGGGCTGGACCTCGAGCTCGCCATCGGCGGCCAGCGTGATGAGGTTTCCGGCGGCGAAGTAGGCGTCCGTGCCATCGCCGATGCCGCCCGGGATCGGGCCGAGCGCCGGGTACGGGGCGAAGTCGAGGGATTGGAGCGCCGGGAAGTCGCGCGACGGGAGCTCCCACAGGCGCGCGGCCGCGTCACTGGCGGCAATGGTCATGATCTGTTCGTAGTCGAGGTTGTAGATCGCCGAGTCCGGCCGGCCGCGTCCGTTGAAGTCGAGCGAGCTGTGGTCGATGATCACGGCATCGGGTCCGCTACCGAAGACGTACGCGAGGGGGAACTCGGCCTCGGTTGGCGCCAGTCGGATGTTGGTCAGCCGGCCACCGCGCGGCCATTGCATGAGCCGCATGCCGCCCGGCTCCTGCATGACGAGGACTCCATCGGCGGCACCGAGCAGCCATCGGAACTGGTTGCGCTCCTCGGCCACCGCCGACATCTCCTGTCGCAGCGATCCATCGGGGGCGCCGCCCAGGCGGACGAGGCTCCCATTCTCGTTCGGACCCAGCAGGACCTCCTCGCCCGGGACGCCGTCGAGCTCCCTGGCGGCCGACGGAAAGCCGATGAAGCCCTCATCGAGCGAGACACGGTCGCTCTCGAACCGCTCGCCGGTCCAGTGCAGGAGGCGCACGAAGCGGGCGCCGGTGGCGTCGGCCACCTCGGCGACGAGAAGCTCGTCGGTGCCATCGGCCTCGACGTCCAGGGTCATGACCGTCTCCGCCGGCCCGTCCGCGCCCTCGAGCTCCTCCAGCGTGAGCCGCCCACCGACCATGGCCACAAGCTCCGTGACGAGGCAGCAGGTGCCCCCCTCCCCGAGGGTCGCTCCGGTCAGGAGCAGGCCTCGCTCACGCGATCCGTCCGACCATGCCATGAGGTTCGCAACGTGGTCGGCCTGCCGGGGAACCGGCACCGGCGCTGTGTCGAGCAGCTCCCACGTGCCGTCGGTGAGCTCCCAGGCCTCCAGCTCCATCGAGAAGTCCGCGGTTCCCGACGTGACTCGCACCAGCTCGCGGACGTCGTCCCCGGTGACGTCGACCGTGATGGCCGATCCGGTCGGTCCGGGCAATGTGAACGGCGCATCGGGGTCGGCAGCCGATGCCGGGGGCGGTGCCGTCCCGGCGATGGCAAGGCTGAGCGCGGAGATGACGAGCGTCGCCCGCCGTCTGTCGCAGGTCAGTGGCCCCGCCATCGGTCCGTCCCTACATCGCGCGCATGCCGAGCAGGTTGCGAGCGATCACCATGCGCTGGATCTCGCTCGTGCCCTCCCCGATCTCGGTCAGCTTGGCGTCACGCAGGTAGCGCTCGACGCGGTACTCGGTGATGTACCCATACCCGCCATGCACCTGGACCGCGTCGTTTGTCACGTCACGCGCCACCTCGGAGGCGTACAGCTTGGCCATGGCCGCCTCGGTCGTGTACGGCTTGCCGCAGTCCTTGAGCCAGGCGGCGCGGTACGTCATCAGGCGGGCGGCGTCGATCGTGGTCGCCATGTCGGCGATCTTGAACGCCACCCCCTGGAAGGCACCGATGGGCCGATCGAACTGGCGGCGCTCCTTCGCATAGGCCGATGCGGCCTCGTAGGCCGCCTGCGCCAGCCCCAGTGCCATCGATGCGATGCCGATGCGGCCGCCGTCGAGCGTCTTCAGGAAGAGCTTGTCGCCCTCCCCCTCGGCGCCCAGCATGTTCTCAGCCGGGATGCGGCAATCGGTGAAGATGAGCTCGCCGGTGTTGCTGGCATGGAGGCCCATCTTCTCCTCCATCCGACCGATGGAGAAGCCGGGCGTATCGGCCTCCACGATGAAGGCGCTGATCTGGCCGCTCTCCGCCTCGCGATCCGTCACGGCGGTGACGATGTAGGTGCCCGCCACGCCGGCATTGGTGATGAAGCGCTTGCCGCCGTTGAGGATCCACTCGTCGCCATCGCGATGCGCCCGGGTGCGCGTGCCGCGCGAGTCGCTCCCCGCTCCGGGTTCGGTGAGGCCGTACGCGCCGATCACCTCGCCCGAGGCCATCGGTCGCAGGTACTTCTCCTTCTGGGCATCGGTCCCCGACAGCCAGATCGGGTTGCATCCGAGGCTGGTGTGGGCGCTGACGATGATCCCGACGCTGCCGCTCACCCGGCTCAGCTCCTCGACGGTGATGGCGTACGCCAGGCTGTCGAGCCCCGTGCCGCCGATCTCCTCGGGATACGGCACCCCGAGCAGGCCGAGCGAGGCCGCCTCGCGGATGATCTCCATGGGGAACTCGCCCTTGCGCTCGAGCTCGTCGGCGACCGGCGCGATGCGCTTCTCGGCGAAGTCGCGCACCGTGCGGCGAATCTCCTCGTGCTGGGGCGAGAGGGCGAAGTCCATCGGCGTCGTGTGCTCCGTGGGCGTTGCGGATTCCGTGGCGTCTCCGGCACGTCGGAGTCTACCAACCGAACGACCCGACCGGGATCTTCCGGTCGGGTCGTCGTCACCGAGGTGATGCGAGCGGATCAGGCGGTGCGGCGCCAGCGCTCCAGGTCTCTGCGGCTGCGTTGCTCCACCGCGCGCTGGATATTGGCGCGGCGGCGGCGGGTCGCCGTCGGCCGCGGACGGTGTCGCTTCTGGTGGTTGAGCTTCGCCATCGGTCTTCTGTCTCCCCCGGTGGCCCGGATGCGATGAGTGGCTGTAAGACGCCGGGGGCCACGCGGAAGTTGCAGAGTTTGCTCGCTTTCTTGACAGGCAAGGGAGCGTGAAATCTATACTCGCGCGGCCTACCGCAACGCGACCGGATTGACGAGTGCCCGAGCGTGCCTGAAGTCGACGTCCGCCTGGATCGAGTCACGAAGCGATTCGGTGACGTCACGGCCGTCCACGACCTGACGCTCGAGATCGAGCGCGGCGAGTTCTTCTCCCTGCTCGGGCCGTCCGGCTGCGGCAAGACCACCACCCTGCGCATGATCGGCGGCTTCGAGGAGGTCACGGAAGGGACCGTCCACCTCGGTGACCGAGACGTGACCGCCCTGCCGCCATTCCGGCGCGACACGAACACGGTCTTTCAGAACTACGCGCTCTTCCCGCACCTGACCGTCTTCGAGAACATCGCCTTCGGCCTGCGTCGCCGGAAGACGCCCACGAACGAGATCCGGCACCAGGTGGCGTTCATGCTCAAGCTGGTCGAGCTGCCCGGGTACGAGCAGCGCAAGCCGAACCAGCTCTCCGGCGGGCAGCAGCAGCGCATCGCGCTGGCCCGGGCGCTCGTCAACAATCCCCAGGTCCTGCTCCTGGACGAGCCGCTCGGTGCGCTCGATCTCAAGCTGCGCAAGCAGATGCAGGTGGAGCTGAAGCGTATCCAGAGCGAGATCGGCATCACCTTCATCTTCGTGACGCACGACCAGGAGGAGGCGATGACGATGTCCGATCGGATCGCGGTCATGCGCCACGGCAGGATCGAGCAGCTCGGCCCGCCCGAGGACCTGTACGAGCGACCCGCCACCGACTTCGTGGCCGGCTTCCTGGGCGTCAGCAACCTGCTCGACGCCGTGGTGGCGGCCCGCGGCGATCCCTTCGCGGATCTGCGCCTGGGGGACGGCACCACGGTCCGTGCGCCGGCCGCCGGGCTCAACGGAGCCGATCGCGTTCGGTTGGGGGTTCGGCCCGAGAAGCTGCGCGTCCTGGCCCTCGATGAGCGCAGCACCGAGAGCGCGTCGGTCGACACCAACGCGATCGAGGGGACCGTGCTCGACGCGTCCTACATCGGCGTGAGCACGCAGTACATCGTCGAGACCGCGGACGGCCACAAGCTGGTCGTCTACGCCCAGAACCTGGAAACCAGCGGGGCCGGCGAGGCGCTGGCCGATGGCCAGCGCGTGCGGCTCACCTGGAAGCCCCAGCACACCTTCGTCATCGGTCCTTCTGCCGGACCGTCAACCGACGTGGAATCACCCGAGGAGGAGGAGGTCTACCCCGATGCGTGACGAGAGCGGTATCGAGCGAGCCATTGCGCGGGCGCTTCGCCCGCGGCGACGCCTGTCGCGGCGCATGTTCCTGCGGCAGAGCGGACGCGGCGCTCTCATCGCGGGGTCAGCCCTCTCATTGCCGTCGATCCTGGCGGCGTGCGGTATCGGCCCGGGTGCCTCGCCGAGCGGTGCGGCCGGGACGACACCGGGGCCGGTGGTCGGGGGCGGCGAGCTGTCGGGCGAGCTCGTCTTCGCCAACTGGCCGCTCTACATCGACCAGGACGAGGAGACCGGCGCGTCGCCCACGCTCGAGCAGTTCACCGAAGCGACCGGGAGCACGGTCGACTACCAGGAGTCGATCCAGGACAACCAGGAGTTCTTCGGCACCATCCAGCCCCAGCTCGAGGGAGGCGAGCCAACCGGCTGGGACATGATCGTCATGACCGACTGGATGGTCGGCAACATGATCAACCTCGGCTACCTCGAGCGGATCGACGTGGCGGCCTCGGTACCGAACTTCGTGGCCAACGCCGATGACAAGTACAAGAACCCGAGCTACGACGCGAACAACCAGCACAGCGTGCCGTGGGCGTCGGGCTACACGGGGATCGCCTACAACCCGGAGCTCACCGGGCGCGAGATCACCGGCTTCGCCGACCTGCTCGACCCCGAGTTCTCCGGGCGCATCGGCATGTTCAGCGAGGTGCGCGACTCGCTCAGCCTGGCGCTGCTCCACAACGGCGTGGAGCCAAAGGGCGCGACCGAGGACGACGTGCGCGCCGCCAACCAGGTGCTCGTCGACCAGGCGCCGCTGGTGCGCGGGTACTACGGCAACGAGTACGCGCAGGAGCTGGCCAACGGCTCGCTGGCCGTGACCATGGCCTGGTCGGGCGACGTCTTCCAGCTGCAGTTCGACAACCCGGACCTGCGATTCATCATTCCCGAGGCGGGCGGCATCCTGTGGATCGACAACATGTGCATCCCGAAGGGAGCCGCCCATCCGGCCGACGCGGTGGCGATGATGGACTTTGTCTTCCAGCCCGAGATCGCGGCCCAGATGGCGGAGTACATCAACTTCATCTGCCCCGTGCCCGCCGCGCAGGACATCATCCGGCAGCACGCTGAAGAGGCCGAGTCCGAGGAGGATCGCGACTACTACAGCGCGGTCGCCGAGTCGCCGCTCGTCTTCCCGACCCCCGAGGACCTCGCCAAAGTCCACTCGTACAAGGTCCTGACCGAGGAGGAGGAGTCGCTGTGGAACGAGCTCTTCCAGGAGGTCACCCAGGGGTAGGGACCGGCCGGGAGGCGCGCCGATGAGCGGCTGGCTGCGGCAGCACCGCAGCCTCATCCCCTACCTCTTCCTGCTGCCCGGCGTGCTCTGGCTGCTCGCCTTCTTCGTGGTGCCGATGCTGGCGATGGCATCGGTCGCCACCCAGGAGGGGACGCTCGGCACCGGGTTCCGGCAGACCTTCAACGTGGGCGTCTTCCCCGAGGTGCTGGACCGATACGCCCCGCACTTCCTGCGCTCGCTCGAGTACGCGCTGGTGGTCACCATCCTGACCATCGCCATCGGCTTCCCGATGGCGTACACCATCGCCTTCCGCGGTGGGCGCTACAAGAACGTCCTGCTGCTGCTGGTGATCATGCCCTTCTTCACCAGCTTCGTGATCCGCACCATCAGCTGGAAGTTCATCCTGGCCGACCAGGGATTCGTCCTCGGAACGCTCAAGGAGGCGGGCCTCCTGGACGAGGGGTTCAGGATCCTGGCCACCCCGGCCGCGGTGATCAGTGGCATCACCTACAACTTCCTGCCGTTCTTCGTGCTGCCCATGTACGTGGCCCTGGAGCGCATCGACTACCGGCTGGTGGAGGCGGCGACCGACCTGTACGCCAGCCGCCTGCAGGCGTTCCTGCGCGTCACCCTGCCCCTCTCCATTCCCGGCCTCTTCGCCGGGTCGCTCCTCACCTTCATCCCGGCAACCGGCGACTACATCAACGCCGAGCTCCTCGGCGGCACGCGCGATACACAGATGATCGGCAACGTGGTGCAGACCCTCTACATCGTGAACCGCGACTACCCGCACGCGGCGGCGGTCAGCCTGATCCTGATGGTCGGCCTGCTCGTGGGCGTCGTGCTCTACCGTCGCGTCCTGCGCGGGCAGGAGCTGACCATCTGATGTCCGCCGTCGCCGACGCCACCGCGCCCGCCGAGCTGACGGCAGCGCCGCGCAGCCGGCGTCCGGTCAGCGCCCGCATCGGCCAGGCCATCCTTCCGGTCTTCACGGCCCTGGTGGTCGGCTATCTCTTCCTGCCGATCGTGGTCATGATCGCCTTCGGGTTCAACGACAACGTGGGCCGCTTCAACTTCACGTGGCAGGGCTTCACGCTGGAGCATTACGCCAACGTGTTCACCAGCCAGCCGCGCATGAACCAGGCGCTCATCGCCAGCGTCACGGTGGCGGTCGTGTCGACGCTGGCGGCGACGACGCTCGGCACGCTCATCGGCCTGGCATTGACGCGCTATGAGTTCCGCGGCCGCGGTCCCCTGAACCTGCTCATCTTCCTGCCGATCGCGTCACCGGAGGTGGTGCTGGGCGCATCGCTGCTCGCGCTCTACGTGTCGGTCGGCATGAGCCTGGGGCTGGTCACGATCATCATCGCCCACATCATGTTCAACATCAGCTTCGTGGTCGTCACCGTGCGGGCTCGGATTGCGGGGTTCAACCGCGCCCTCGAGGAGGCGGCCATGGACCTCGGGGCGGACGAGTGGACCACCTTCCGCAAGGTGACCTTCCCGCTCATCTTCCCCGGCATCCTGGCCGCGGCGCTGCTCGCCTTCGCCCTGTCGATCGACGATTTCGTGATCACCCAGTTCACCGCCGGCCAGACGGTCACTTTCCCGCTGTGGGTGTACGGGGCGTCGCGCATCGGCGTGCCACCCCAGGTGAATGTGATGGGCACCATCATCTTCGGCGTGGCGCTGCTCGGGATCCTGCTGTGGAGCATCCTCCAGCGGCGCGACCAGGCCCGCGATCGGGGATCGGCGGCAGCGGATGAGCGGCAGCGGATGAGCAGCGTCGGATGAGCAGCGTCGGATTCGACTGGGCCTCGCTGCGCGCGGGCGTGCCGCCGGCCTGGGCGCGCTTCACCGACCTCATCGTGGAGCGCGCCTCCGGCTCGTGGATCGAGACGACCGATGGCGAGCGCTACCTCGATTACACGTCCGGGATCGGCGTCACCAACACCGGCCACGCGCATCCTCGGGTGGTCGCGGCGCTGGCGGAGCAGGCGGCGCGCGGCATCCATCTGCAGCAGAACATCGTGTACCACCGGCCCGGGCTCGAGCTCCACCGGCGCCTGCCGCAACGCTTCCCGAATCCGAGGGCCGATACCGACTACGGGCTCTTCCTGTCGAACTCGGGCGCGGAGGCTGTCGAATCGGCGGTGAAGCTGGCCAAGACGGTCACGCGGCGCCCGAACGTGATCGCGTTCCGCGGCGGGTTCCACGGCCGCACGCACGGCGCAATGGCCCTCACCAGCTCCAACGTGAAGTACCGCGCCCACTTCGAGCCGCTCATGGGCGGCGTCCACTTCGTCCCGTTCCCCTACCCGCTGCGCATGGGCGGGACCGATGCCGCTCTGGCGGCCACCATGGCCGCACTCGACGAGCTGTTCGCCACGCTGGTGGCGCCCGACGACGTGGCCGCGTTCGTGGTCGAGCCGGTGCTCGGGGAGGGCGGCTACGTGATCCCGCCGGACGGCTTCCTGCCCGCGCTGCGCGAGGTGGCCAATCGTCACGGGATCCTGCTCGCCGTCGATGAGGTGCAGTCCGGGTTCGGCCGCACGGGCCGGTTCTTCGCGGCCGAATGGACCGATGCCAGCCCGGACATCGTGATCATGGCCAAGGGGATCGCCTCGGGGCTGCCGCTATCGGGCATCCTCGCCCCGCGGCCGCTGCTCGACCAGCTGGCTCCCGGCTCGCACGGCGGCACGTACGGCGGCAACGCGGTGGCCTGCGCTGCGGCGCTGGCCACGCTCGAGGTCATCGACGACGAGGGGCTCTCAGGCCGGGCGGTACGGCTCGGCACCGAGCTGCTCGAGCGCCTGCGCCAGCTGGCCGTCGGGCACGAGCGGGTCGCGGAGGTGCGTGGCCGCGGGATGATGATCGGCATCGAGCTCGCCGATCCGGGAACGCTGGCGCCGCGGCCCGACCTGGCACGGGCGGTGCTGAGTGGCGCCATGGCAAGGAACGTGCTGCTGCTGACCTGCGGCACGTACGGGCAGGTGGTGCGGGTGATCCCGCCGCTCGTGACGACCGATGACGAGGTCGCGCTGGCGCTCGAGGCGATCGGCGCGGCGCTCGAAGCCATCGACGCCTGAGGAGAACGGATGCCGCACAAGGTCTGGGTGGTCGACGACGAGCCGCTGATCCGCGCCGCGATGCTCGCGGTGCTGGCGGAGACCGGGTACCAATCTCGGGGCTTCGGGAACGCCGAGGAGCTCTACCTCGCCCTCGTCGAGGACGGCGAGATCCCCGATCTGCTCATCCTCGATCAGCGCCTGCCCGATGAATACGGCTCGACCATCGTCCACTCCCTGCGCGAGCGTCCGCAGTACCGCGATATCCCCGTCATCTTCGTGACCGCTATCGATGACGAGGAGGCGGACCGGCTGGCCGCCGTCGCGCCGGTCGTGCGCAAGCCGTTCGACTTCACCGACTTCATCGAGGCGGTGGAGGTCCAGCTGGCCGAGCCAAGCGCCGGGTCGAGCGCCGCCGAAGCCTAGCCACGGGATATCCTGCGCGGCGCTCGCTCAGTCGGGCGGACCTGTGGCGAACGCGGCCAGCACCGAGATCGGCACCGGCACGAGCGGCGGCCGTGGCGTGATCTGGGCCAGCGGGTCCGCGGCCGCCAGTTCGAGGCGTTCCGCGAGCCACGGCACGCAGCGCCGCCCCTGGCAGGCGCCGAAGCCGATGCGCGTCGCCCGCTTGACGGCGTCGACCGTCTCCCAGCCCGCCCCGATGGCCCGGTAGGCGGCGTCGACGCTCACTCCGCGACAGGCGCAGGCCAGGCGCTCGAGCTCGCCCTCCGCGGCAACCGGGCCGCTACCGGCGAGGAGGGCCTCGAGTCGGCCGTCGGAACGCTCGATCATGAGCCGCCCGGCACGGATCTCGAGCGGCTGCACGGCGCTCCCATCGAGTGCGGCGGCGCGCACGACGGTCAGGCCGGCATCGGTCCAGGCGTCGAAGACGGTCGCACCGTCATGGTCGGGCAGGTCGCCGTCCACGACGCGCAGCGACGCCACCTCGAGCCGCCGCACGGAACCGACCAGCAGCGGTCGGTGGTCCGGCGCGCGCAGCCGCTCCCAGGCGGGCTCGCTCATGCCTCGGGCTCCGGCGCCAGGCGCCGGTAGCGCGAGCCGTACCAGGCCAGCGGCTCCGCATCCTCGCGATAGCCGGAGGCCACGATCTCGCCGATGAAAAGGCTGTGGGTGGCAACGTCGTGGCGCTCCGCCATGCGGCAGTCGAAGTAGGCGATCGCGTTCTCCAGGATCGGTGAGCCGGTCTCGGCCTCGTGCCACGGGGCGTCGCAGAAGCGTTGAAGCTTCGCCGCCGTCGTCGGCTGGGCGAAGCAGTCGGCGAGGTCGCGCTGGTCATCGGCCAGGATGCTGATGGCAAAGGCGTGGCTGCCGACCACGGCCGTGTGGGTCTCGGCCTTGCGGGAGATACTGGCAAGCATGAGCGGAGGATCGATGCTGACGCTGGCGACGGCGTTGGCGGTCATGCCGGCCAGCAGGGGCCCGTGGCGGGCGGCCACCACAGCCACGCCGGTCGCGAAACGGGCCATCATGGCCCGCAGGCGAGCCTGCTCCTCGGGATCCATCGGTCCCTACCTCGCCGGCACGGCGGCCAGGCGGGTGAGCACCAGGAAGAGACGATAGAAGGCATCGCCATCCCCGGCCTCGAAGCCGATGGTGCGTGGGCCCAGCCGCTCGACACCGGGCAGCACCGCGGCGTAGTCGGCCATCACCGGCAGGCGCAGGTCCATCTCGCCACGGACCGGCACCGCGATGTCGGGCAGGCGCATCTCGTCCATGCGGCTCATGGCTCGAGCGACACCGTCGCGGATCGCCTGGCGCGCGACCTCCGGCGAGAGCGAGTCGGCCGCGGAGTAGCCCAGGCCGCGCTTGACCACTACCCGCTCGGCCCACGGAAGGAGCCGCTCGACCTCGCCGGCCAGCGCATCGTCGCCCGTCACGCACAGGACCGCCACGCCGTGGTGCGCCAGCCGGATCGCGTTGAGCCCCGCCTCGTTCTGCGGTACCCCGGCGACGCGGACCTCGAGCACGGTCGCCGAGGAGTACGTGTGCGAGATGACCCCGGTCGCATGCCCCGCCCCGGCGTGGTAGCCGACGAAGATGGCACAATCGAATGTGCCGTCGCCGTCAGCCCCGATCCCCTGCGTCATGCTGAACGGCTTGTCGCCGCTGATGAGCCGGGCCGCCGGATGAAGGTCCTCCGCGCGCAGGTTGCGCATCTGCCAGTGGCTGTCGTTGACGACGACCTCGTCCGCCCCACCCTCAAATGCCGCTTCGACGGCGGCATTTGCCTCGCCCGCCATGAGGACCCGGCTGCGCTCGTAGTCGGTCCGGTCGACACCCTCGCCAAAGGTGACCTGGTGGCCGTGGGCCACCCCGGCCAGGCCCTCCATGTCGACAGACACGTAGATGCGCATCAGCTGACGAGCCTCAGCAGCCAGGTGAAGGCCACGCCGGAGCCGATGACGGCGAGCACCAGCACCAGGATGAGCAGCAGCCCACCGATGATCTGTGCCCACGGCGGAACGTCGGTCCCGGCCACGGGGTGATGCTGGGGCGGCCCATCGGCCATGATCCCGCTGCCCAGCCAGACGGCGAGCGCGTCGCCGTCGACCCGCACGTCCACCTCGTCGTCGAGCGGCATGATCACCAGGCGCTCGCCGGTCGCGAGCTTGTCGGTGGTGAGCAGGGCGCGCCCGCGCCCATCGGTCCCGGACTCGCGCACGAGGAGCGCGTGGTCACCCGCCGCGTCGAGGGGCTGCGCCTCGAGGCGGCCGGAGCGGCCGATCGGCATGGGGTCCATCGGTCCGGATGGTATCAGCCGTCGAGCGCAGCGAGCGTGTCAGCCGGGGAGCGGCCTCGCCATGCGTCGATTTCTGCCAACCCGGCCGAGTGTTCAAGTGTCTTTAACACTCGCCGGCGGATGGTGCGAAACATCCGGGCCGAGCGGTATCGTGCACGGCGTGCCGCATAGCGATCCCCTCGGCGACGAGCCCTTCAGCTACGTCTCACGCTCGGATGGCGCGATCGTCATCCGCTACCACGCCGCGCCCGTCACGCTCCTGCGCGGCAGGGCAGCCGAGCGATTCACGACCCGCATGGCCGGAGCCGATGCCGCCGCGGCCCAGCAGCTCATGGCGCGCGCCACCGGCAACTTCAAGCACGGCAACGAGCGCGCCGGGAAGCGGCGGCGCGACTAGGCCACCGCACGCTCCAACGAACGCAGCGACTCTGCGCGGAGCGCCTCCGTACCGGCTTTTGCCGCGTATGTGAGCAATCCGGCCGCCAGGAAGACGGCGATGACCCGCGCGCGCAGCTCGGTCAGCCCGTCGACCGGCCCGTAGGCGTCGAGGAACGCGGCTCGCCCCGAACCGACGAACGCCCCGTACGCGATCGAAAGGTCGGCCGATGGGTCGCCGCGCGAGACGTCGCCCCAATCGATGACCCCGCTCGCCTGACCAGCCTCATCCACCAGCACGTGGCGCACGTGAAGGTCGCCGTGCGAGACGAGGGTGCGAGAAGGCGCCGGCAGACCGGTCGCCTCGGCGAGGAGCCGCTCGACCGCATCTGTCGGCTGCCACAGCCCCGCGGCAACGACCTCGTCCAGCCGCCGGCGCGCGTACGGGATGCGCATGCTCATGTCGTTGCGGCGCATCGGATCCACCGGCAGATCGCCACCAACCAGGCGCGACACGCGCGACGAATGCAGTGCGCGCAGGAAGCTGCCCAGCGCGGTCGCCAGGTCGGCGCGGCGCTCGTCGGGCAGCCCCGACTCTGCCAGCTCGACGCCGGGCAGCCAGGCGGCTCCGAACCAGGGCCAGGGATAGTCGTCGGCCGGCGTACCGATGAAGCGCGGCTCCGGGATCGGTAATGGCACGTGGGTCGTCAGGCGGCCGAGCGTCCGGGTCTCGCGATGAACGCCCGGGACGGCGATCGCGCGGCGTGGAAAGCGGAACGCCCACTCGCCATCGACGCGGAAGACGACGTTGTCCCAGCCCGAGGCGGCCTCGGTGACGCTCGCGCCACGGAACTCGGGAAACTGCGACTCGATCAGCGCGCGGGCACGGTCCGCGTCGACCTCGACCTCGGGGTCCCACTCGGGCATGTCGGCGACCTTACCGGAGCCTCTCGGTGCTACGCGACCCGCTTCGTCTTCTTGTTGACGTAGTCGACCAGCACGTACTCGCCGAGGTGCTCGGGCTCGACATAGAACGCGCGCCCGCGGTTGATGCGCGACATGAGGTCGACGAACTCGCTCAGATAGCGCGACCGCTCGAGCATGAACGTGTTGATGACGATCCCCTCGCGTGTGCATCGGCCCACCTCGCGCAGCGTGGACTGGACCGTGCGCAGCGTGGGCGGGTAGGCGAACTCGACCTGGCCCGACTCGATATGTGCCGTGGGCTCGCCATCGGTGATGACGACGACCTCCTTGTTGCCACCGGTGGATCGGCCCAGCAGCTGGCGCGCGATGATCAGGGCATGCTGGAGGTTCGTGCCGTACTCGAACTCGTAGGGGCTCAGGGTCGGGATCGTCTCGGGCTTCAGCTGGCGCGCGTAGTAGGCGAAGCCGACCACGTACAGCCGATCGCGTGGGTACTTCGTATGGATGAGGGTGTGCAGCGCCATCGCCACCCGCTTGGCCGCCGATGAGCAGCCGCGCAGCAGCATCGATCGGCTCATGTCGAGCAGCAGGACCGTGCTCGACACGGTGGTCTCCTCGCTGCGCGAGACCTCGAAATCGTCGGGTCGCATGGCAACGGGCGTGCCCGGGCCGCCGCGCGCCATGGCGTTGAAGAGGGTGCGGTTGATGTCGACGGCGAAGGCGTCGCCGAACTCGTAGGGCTTGGTCTCCTCGGTCGGCTCGCCGCCCCGACCGGGACGCGGCAGTGCGTGACCGCCGAAGCCCTCGCGCCGCAGGCGACTGAAGATGTCGGTCAGGGCCCGCATGCCCAGCTTGCGCGCGGCGCGCGGCGTGAGCTCCAGGTGGCCGCCGTCGCGATCGAGGTAGCCGGCGTCCTCCAGGGCTCGCGTCAGCTCGCGGAGCTGGTCGAGGTCGTCGATCGCGTCGTCGCCGGCCAGGTCGCGCAGCGCATCGGCGTCGACCTTCTCGAGCGCGTCGGGATCGCGCGCCGCGCCGAGCGCCTCCTCCATGGCGTCGTACTGCTGCTGCCGGTCGATCGCGGCCAGCGCGTCGGGCAGGCCCATCGGCTCATCGCCGTCGAAGGGATACGGCTCTCCAAACGGCAGGTCGGGGCGTGCGGCCTGGAGGTTCCCGGCCAGCCGCGCCATGTCGATCTTCAGCCGATCGTCGCGCAGCAGATCGTCCATCAGCTCGCGCAGCTCGTCGCGCATCTGGGGGCTCATGCTGTTCATCAGCGAGGCCATCTGCGAGGCCCGGCGATGGAGGTGCTCGATCAGCTCATCGGTGTCATTGATGCCGGGCGGGAAGTACCGCCCGTGCTTCGCCATGAAGGCGTTGAAGTCGTCTGTGGTATCGGTTCCGGAGGCATGCTTCTCGAGGAGCGCGTTGAGGTCGCGGACCATGTCGCGAACGCCGTTGAGATCCTCCGGCGTGATGCCCTGGACGCCCTCCTTCATGCCCTGGAAGTAGGTCTGGAGCATCTGCTGCCGGAGCTCGTCGCTGAGCTCGTTGAAGGCGTCGCGGGCCTCGTCGTCCATGAACTCGTAGTCGCTGAGCCCGTGGAGACGGCCGGCCAGGTTCGGCGGCAGGGCGTCGAGGCGATACTCCTTCTGGCGCGCGGTGCGGCGCATGACCTGCTCGGCCATGCGGGCCTGGTCCTGGTCGGGGCCGGGAGGCGCGTCGAGAGCGCGCTGCTCGGCCTCCTTCGTGCGACGCTCGATGCCGGCTCGCTCCTGGTCGAGGATCCTCTCGAGGCGCTCGTTCAGGTCGTCCAGGACGCCCTCGAGGTTCGCCCCCTCCAGCTCAGCCTGGCGCCGGGCGCGGAGGCGCTCCATGATCCGCCGCAGGCCCGGGATGTCGCCGCCTCGCGCGCCTCGCAGCCCGCGCTGCATCAGGCGCTGGAGCGCTCGACGGACGTCCCCCTCGGCCAGGATGTCGTCGGACAGCGCGTCGAGCACGTCGTCCGCGTCGAACGCAGGCAGCTGCTGGCTGCCATCCCATCGGCTGTAGCGGAAGGTACTCATGCGGTCCTCAGCCTAGGCCGATGTCGCACGGCCGTCCACGAGCCTCGCTCCTGCCGCTCGCCCGCCGCCTCGCCGCCGCCGCCTCGTTTCCGCCGCCTCGTTTCCGCCGCCTACCAATGGGGGTCGGCTAAGGCAACTCGATCCGCGAAATTGGTGCCACTCACCAACCACAACGGGGATTTGGAGCGTGGGCGGCCACCACCGGTCGTCTCATGGCCCTGGCGCCTGGCTAAGCCGACGCTGGTTGGTGACTGGTGAGACTACCGGGTGGCGACAACCCGATAACCCATCGGTAACCGGCTCGTAATCGCGGGTGCGCATCCTATCCGGCATGGATGACATGCGCCTCGGCCGTTCGATCCTCGTGCTACGACAGCGGCGCGGGTGGCGGCAGCAGGACCTGGCAGACCGATCCGGCATGAGCCAATCGGCGATCTCCGACATGGAGCGTGGCCGCATCGACCGGTACACGCTCCAGGCAGTTCGGCAGGTGCTTCGAGCGTTGGATGCATCGGTTAACCTGGATCCGATGTGGGGCGGTCGTGGCGACCTTGACCGCCTGCTGGACGCAGATCACGCGCGCCTGATGCAGGAGTGGGCGGACCGGCACCGCCGCAGTGGCTGGGACGTCTGGAACGAGGCGAGCTATAGCATCTTCGGCGAGCGCGGACGGATCGACCAGCTGGCCTTCCATCCGGGCGCGAGCGTGCTGGAGGTGACCGAGATCAAGACAGGCATCTGGGACGTCCAGGACACGCTCGGACGGCTGGATGCCAAGATCCGTTTGGCAGCGCGCGTCGCGGCGGAACGGGGGTGGAGGGCCGATTGGGTCGTCGGAGCCCCTGGTGGTCATGGACGGGACGACCTCGCGACGCAGAATTCAAGCGCACGACGACCTGTTCGCGCGGTACTCGCTGCGTGGTCACGCCGCCCAAGCGTGGGTGCGCAATCCGCGTCCAGGCGTGGGAGGCCTGCTCGTCTTCATCCCGTTGCCACGTACCAGTCGCAGCGGGCTTAGGCGAGCCGGCCAGCGCCGCGTGCGACCCGCACGGAACTCGCCAAGCGTGGGCGACGCACCGGAAAGCCGCAATTCCAGTCCCTGATTAGTATGCCGTGAGAACCAGACGCGCGACCTGGTCTAAGCCAACGGTGGTTGGTCAGTGGCGAGATCACCGGCGTTGTCAGTGGCGAAAACTCGACGGAAGGGTGCCGACCCCGAGCCCGGCTGCCTGAAAGCAGGACGGCCCGCGGGGTTGGCTCAGGGGTCGACGAGGTCCGACAGCGAGATCGGCTCCGCAGGCGGCGCATCCCCGTCATCGGTCAGGCGCATGCCGTACCAGGCGACATCCTGCCAGGCGCCGAACTTGTACCCGACGCGTTCGTAGACGCCCACGCGGCGCATGCCGATCGACTCGTGGAGCGCAACGCTCGCCGGGTTGGGCAGCGCGATCCCGGCATAGACGTTGACGAAGCCCTGCCGGCGCAGGATGGCGAGCAGCTGGTCGTACAGGCGCCGGCCGATCCCGAGCCCATGGAAGCCTTCGGCCACGTAGACGGAGATGTCGACCGACCACCGGTAGCCGGCGCGCTCGCGATGCTTCCCCGCATACGCGTAGCCGACCACGTGGTTCGGCTCCTCGGCCACGAGCCACGGGGTGTGGGCGAGGATCCGGCGCATCCGATCCCCCATCTCGGCGGCATCTGGCGCCATCTCTTCGAAGGAGGCCGTCGACGCCAGCACGCTGTGGGAATAGATCGCCGCGACGCTCGGGGCATCCCGCGCCGGATCGGCGATTCGGATCCGTCCGGACCAGCTCATCGGCGCATGGTGGACGCTGAAAGGCCGGGCGTGGGTCGGCCAGGCCCGGCCTCATCGGTCCTGGGGTTGTGCACGACGCACAACCCGGGAAGGCTCGCTAGGCCCGGCGCGCGCTGAAGCCGCGAACCGCCACGGATGCGGCCAGCAGGCC